>NZ_CAJMZL010000015.1:0-170358 GCF_905220305.1 Caballeronia sp. J97
CAGTTTCCTTTTGGCATCGAATGTTAATGCGGCTCCGGTCGGTGCCGTGCGCTTGCGCGCACGGTCACGCGCGCCGCTCAAAAGTCGCGTTCCAGCACGTAACGGCCGGGTGCGGCCTCGATCACCGGGTAAGTCTTCGATCCCTGCGCCGCGCCCGCCTTGACCTGCTCGCCCGCGTTTTCCGCAAGCCACTTCGACCAGGTCGGCCACCAGCTTCCCGGATGCTCCGCCGCGGCGTCGAACCACGCATCGGGGTCTTCCGGAAGACGCGCTTCGTTGCTGTCGATCATCCAGAAACTGCGCTTGTTCTTCGACGGCGGATTGATCACGCCCGCGATATGACCCGACGCGCCGAGCACGAACTTCTGCGGCCCGGCGAGAACCGGCGCGGACGCATACGCCGATTTCCACGGCACGATATGGTCCTCACGCGAGCCGTAGATGAACGTCGGCACCGTGAGACGCGACAGGTCGACCGCCTCGCCGCACACGGTCAGCGCGTTCGGCGTCTTCAGCTTGTTCTCGAGATACGTGTTGCGCAGATACCAGACGCACATCGGGCCCGGCAGGTTCGTCGAATCGCTGTTCCAGAAGAGCAGATCGAACGCCTGCGGCGTGCGGCCCTTGAGGTAGTTGTCGACGACGTAGTTCCACACGAGATCGTTCGGGCGCAGATACGAGAACGTGTTCGCGAACTCGATGCCGCGCATGAGACCGGCAGGCGCGCCGCCCTTGCCGCCGATCGCCTGCTCGCGCATCTGCACGTGCGCCTCGTCGACGAACACGTCGAGCACGCCGGTATCCGAGAAGTCGAGCATCGAGGTGAGCAGCGTCATCGATGCGGCCGGATCCTCGCCGCGCGCCGCAGCGACTGCGAGCGCGGTCGCGAGAATCGTCCCGCCGATGCAGAAGCCGAGCGTGTTGATCTTGTCTTCGCCCGTGATCTCCCGCACGACGCCGATGGTCTCGAGCACGCCTTCCTCGACGTAGTCGTCCCACGTCTTGTGCGCGATCGACTGATCCGCATTGCGCCACGACAGGATGAACACCTGATGCCCCTCTTCGAGCGCATAGCGCACGAGCGAGCTCTCCGGCGACAGATCGAGGATATAGAACTTGTTGATGCACGGCGGCACGATCAGGAGCGGCCGGGCATAGACCTTCGGCGCGAGCGGCTTGTACTGGATCAGTTGCACGAGCTCGTTCTCGTACACGACCGACCCTTCCGTCGACGCAATGTTCTTGCCGACAAAAAACCGCGACTCGTCCGACTGCGAAATCTTGCCGCGCTGCATGTCGTTGAGCAGATTCATCATGCCCTGACGCAGGCTTTCACCCTTGCTCTCGATGAGCGTCTTTTGCGCATCGGGATTGAACGCGAGGAAGTTGCTCGGCGCGGCCGCGGCGGCCCATTGCTGGATGGCGAAGCGGATGCGCTCGCGCGTCTTCGGATCGCTCTGCACGGCGTCGGCGAGTTCCTGCAGATAGCGCGCGTTCAGCAGATACCACGCGGCGGTGAACGCATACGCGGGCGTCGACTGCCATGCGGTGTCGGTGAAGCGCCGGTCCTTCAGCGAAGACGGATCGATGCTCTGCGCGCCCGCCTGCTTGAGCAAATCCGCGGCGTCGCGCGAATAGTCGCTCTGCAATTTATGAAGGCGCTCGGGCGCGATCGCCGCGGTCGGAATCTTCGGCAGCGTGGGCAAGCCCTGCATCGCCGCCCCGAAACCCGGCATGCTGCTCGCGAATTTCGCGAATTCGGCCATGCCGTTCATTTTCGTGAAGTCGGGCATCTGCGGCATGGCGCCCGGCGTCGGGAACGCCGCCGGAAATGCCGTGGACGGAAACCCGTTCGCGAATGCGCTGAACGCAGCAAACGGCGATGCCGCGGCTGCGGTCGCGTCGTTCGCGGTATTCGTCTGTTGAGTGAATTTCGACCACTGCGCGGGATCGGCGACGGTGCGCCACGCGTTCAGCCATTGATCGAACGCCTGCTGTACGCCAGTCGTATCGGCAGATGATGCTTCGGCCGAAGTGCTGTCGGCGGTACGGGAGCGGGAAGATGAGGAAGTAGATTTGGAAGCCATACCCGCTATTGACCTGTGAGTCTCGCAAGACCTGGATTGCTAACGCAGGCATCGCCGGGCTTTCCTGACCAGCGCGCAAGTGTTGGTGCGCCTTATGCGCGTGGCAAGAAAGAGCCTTGCTACGCCGTGCCCGATTGAATGAATTCCGGGAACATTCTTGCTCCAGGATGTCAGGCATGTCAATGCTTCGTCCCGATTTTGCCGCAGTGCGATATTTTTTTAATTATCGTTTTCCCCCATGCGAAATGTTGCGTTCGCACGGGGTTTCGTCATAGGCAAGCCATGATTGTTGGATATGGTCCAACACTACTGCGGATGGTCAATCGTTCAGCCAGATCATCGCGGCCATGCGGCCGGTCACGCGATCGCGGCGATACGAATAGAAGCGCGACGTTTCCGTGACCGTGCAGTGCGCGCCGCCGTCGATGCGCGCGGCCTGAACACCGAGATCGGCGAGGCGCAGGCGCGCGAGCGCGTAGATATCGGCGAAGAACTTGGCCGGCGTCCCGCCCGCGGGCCTGAACGCGGCCCGGGTCGCATCGCGCCGGTCCGCGCGCGCCGCCGCGACGAAGGCTTCGAGCACGTCTTCGCCCACCTCGAAGGCTTGCGGCCCGATCGCCGGCCCGAGAAACGCGTTGAGCTTCGACGCCGGCACACCCGCCAGCGTCGCGACGCGCTCGCCCGTCTTCTCGACGATGCCGCCCGCGAGTCCACGCCAGCCCGCGTGTGCGGCGCCGACCGCGCGGCCGTCGTCGTCGCAGAAAAGCACGGGAAGGCAGTCGGCCGTCATCACGACGCACACGACGCCCGTTCGATCCGTCACGCTGGCGTCGGCGCGCGTGCGCTCGCCTCGGGCAAGGCGTTCGACGACCGCCTGCGCATCCTCGACTTCCGTGCCGTGAATCTGTTCGAGCCAGGCCGCGTCGCGCGAGCCCGTCAACGCGAGCGCGCGGCGACGGTTTTCCTTCACCGCGTCCGGTGCATCACCCGATGAAAAGCCGAGATTGAGGCCGCCCGTGGCGGCCGCGCCGCCGCCGAAAGGCGCCTCGCTCACGCCGCCCTCGCGCGTCGTGACGAATCCGCGCACGCGCGGCGACACTTTCCATTGCGGCCAGAGACAGTCTTTCAATGCCAGTTCGGCAGGGTCGCGCTTCATGCTTCGTCGTCCTCGTAGTCTTCGTCGTCCCAGTCGTCTTCTTCGCCCTCGCCCATTTCGTAGACTTCGGCAAAGCCTTCGTCCTCGTCGAATTCGACTTCCTTGTCCTGTCCGAAGCCGAGTTCCGCCGCGAGCGCCGCGATGTCCTCGGGGACGTCCGCGCGCCAATGGACTTCCTTGCCCGTCGCCGGGTGAATCAGGCCGAGCCGCCAGGCGTGCAGCGCCTGACGGGCGAAGTCATTGGGCAGCGGCCTGACCGAACGCTTGCCGCGCGCGTGCCCGTACACCGGATCGCCCAGCAACGGATGCTGGATATGCGCGCAATGCACGCGAATCTGATGGGTTCGGCCGGTTTCCAGATCGCAATGGATCGCGCTGACGGGCTGGCCGTGCCACGTGGTGCGGTCGATGGTGCGGAAATGCGTGCGCGCGGGCTTGCCCGATGCGGTCTTCACGACCGCCATGCGCGTGCGCTCGCGCGGATCACGGCCGATCGGCGCGTCGATGGTGCCGTCGTCGGGCATGTTGCCCCACACGAACGCGACGTAGCGGCGCTTCACCGTGCGCGCCTGCAACTGGCGAACGAGGTCGGTCTGCGCCTCAAGCGTGCGCGCGACGACCATCAGCCCGGAGGTTTCCTTGTCCAGCCGATGCACGATGCCCGCGCGCGGCAGCCCCGCGGCCGCATCGCCGTAGCGATGCAAAAGGCCGTTGAGCAGCGTGCCGCTCCAGTTGCCGGCGGCCGGATGCACGACCATGCCCGCGGGCTTGTTGACGACGACGAGCGTCTCGTCCTCGTAGACGATATGCAGCGGCACCGGCTCGGGCGTGAACGCGAGCTGCTCGGGCAGAAGGTCCGGAACGAGCGTAACGGTCGCGCCGAGCGGCACGGGCTGGCGCACCTTCGCGCCCGCGCCGTCGACGAGCACGCGCCCTTCCTCGATCCAGCCCTGCAAGCGGCTGCGCGAGAATTCCGGGAAGATCTTCGCGAGCACCTTGTCGAGGCGGTGGCCCGCGAGTTCGTCGGGCACGCGCGCCGCGCGCGGCGCTTCGCGGCCCGCGCCGCCGGTCGAATCGGCCGACGCTGAGTCGTGGCCGGTGGCGCTTGGGCTATAATCTTTGAGTTGGTCTTTGGTACGACGTGTACTTGAGCGGGTCATTTGAACGAGATTCGGCGGCACCGATCGGAAGCCGCGCCGGAAACACAGGCAGAACAGCCAGAATCAGCCAGGAACAGCAAGCACTGATGCGAGCCTTCAACACCATTCATCACTCGATGCGTCAATCGATCAAGTATCTGGCGCTGGCCGCGAGCGTCGCCATCGTCACGGCCTGTCACGGCCTGCCCGAGAAGACCGACGAAACGGCAACATGGAATAACAACAAATTATATACGGAGGCTCAGGACGCGCTATCGGGCAGCGACTGGGGCAAGTGCGCGAAATATTTCGAAGCGCTCGAAGGCCGCGACCCGTTCGGCCACTTCGCACAGCAGGCGCAGATCAACGTCGCGTACTGCGACTGGAAGGACAGCGAAACCGCCAACGCCGATCAGGCCATCGACCGTTTCATCAAGCTGCACCCGGATCACCCCGAGATCGCGTATGCGTACTATCTCAAGGGTATGATCCACTTCAACGACGACCTCGGCCTCTTCGGCCGCTTCTCGGGTCAGGACATGAGCGAGCGCGACCCGAAGTCGCTGCGCGAGTCCTATGACGCATTCAAGGTCGTCGTCGACAAATATCCGCAGAGCAAGTACGCGCCCGATGCCGCGCAGCGCATGCGCTATATCGTGAACGCGCTCGCGTCGCATGAAGTGCACGCCGCCGATTACTACTATCGCCGTGGCGCGTATGTCGCCGCAATCAACCGCGCGCAGCTCGCCATCCGCGAATACCGGAACGCGCCGGCGACGGAAGACGCGCTGCACATCATGATGCTGTCGTACGAAAAGCTCGATCAGCCGCAACTCGCCGACGACACCAAGCGCGTGCTCGCAGCAACGTTCCCGGACAGCCCGTATGTGACCGGCAAGCGCCGAGCGGGCACCGAGAAACCCTGGTATCAAATCTGGTAAAACGAACGGCCGGTTGATAACCGGCCGTTTTTTTGGATCGACGGAAACTTAGGATGCCGATGCTTATTCGGCCAGCTCCGTTTTCCACTTCGCTGCATCGCTGAAGAACTCGCGCACCACGTCCAGTTCGCGCGTGCGCTTGAACGGCGGCAGGCTTTGCCAGATACGCCGGCCGTAAGGCTTGTCGACCAGGCGCGTGTCGCAGATCATCAACACGCCGCGATCCGTCTCCGCGCGAATCAGCCGCCCCGCGCCCTGCTTGAGCGTGATGACCGCCTGCGGCAACTGATGCACGGCGAAAGGGCTGAGGCCCTTTTTAGTGAGCGCATCGAGGCGCGCGGCGAGCACCGGGTCGTCGGGCGGCGCGAACGGCAGCTTGTCGATGACGACGAGCGACAACGCATCGCCGCGCACGTCGACGCCTTCCCAGAAACTTTGACTGCCCACGAGAATTGCGTTGCCATAGGCGCGAAAACGGTCGAGCAATTCCGTGCGGCTGGCGTCGCCCTGCACGAGCAGCGGATTGTCCCAGCCGCGCCGCTCGATCACATCGCGCAAGCGATTGGCGATACGGTCCACCGCGCGCAGCGTCGTGCACAGCACGAACACGCCGCCGCCCGCCGACTCGATCACAGGCAGCGCGGCCTCGAACACGGCATCGGTGAATTGCGGCGACGAAGGCTGCGGCAGATTGCGCGGCACATACAAAAGACCTTGCGACGGGTAATCGAACGGACTCGGCAAGGTCATGGAACGGCGCGCATTCAGGCCCATTTGCGCGGCGTAGTGCGTGAAGTCGCCGCGCACCGAAAGCGTCGCGGACGTGAAAATCCACGCGCGCGGCACGCCCGCCCGCTGCTTCGCGAAGATCGGCGCGACCGAAAGCGGCGTCTCGTGCAACTGCACCGTGTGCGAGAACACTTCGATCCAGCGCACCATCTCGTTCGGCTCAGCCTTCACGGCCTCTTCGGCGACGTTTTCATCCCCTGCGGAGACGACCTTCGGGGCGTCCGCGGCGACGGCGCGTCCGAGCGAAGTCGGCGGCGTCGTCCAGCCCGCGAGCAAATCCTGCAACTCGCGCGCGCGACGCACCAGAGCCTGCAACGATTCGGCCCGTTCCGCATGCGACGACAGCGCCGCTGCAAGCGCCGACAGATGCGTCTCGAGCGTCTCGAGCGCCTCGAAAATCGGATGGTCGTCCGGTAGCTGGCCGAGCGACAGCCGCACCGAATCTTCCTTGAACGCGAGCCGCACATCGCGGGCAGCGCGCTCCAGCGCCGCGCCGAGCTTGGTCCAGTCGGCTGCGTCACGCGCATGCGACAGGCCTTCGGCGACGGTATCGCGCGCGAGTTCGAGCAACTGCGTGGTCGAGAGCGTTTCGCCGAAAAAGAGCGTCGCGGTTTCGGGCAACTGATGCGCTTCGTCGAAGATGATCGTGTTCGCCATCGGCAGCAACTCGGCCATGCCGGTGTCGCGCAGCATCACGTCGGCGAAGAACAGATGGTGATTCACCACGACGATGTCCGCCTGCTGCGCCTCCTTGCGCGCCTGCATCACGAAGCACTCCTTGTAGTGCGGGCATTCCTGGCCGAGACAGTTGTCGCGCGTGGACGTGACCATCGGCCAGACGGGCGAGTTTTCCGGCACGCTCGCGAGCTCGGCCTTGTCGCCGGTGCGCGTGATCTTCGCGAAACGGACGATTTCCTGCAGATGCGACGTGTCCTGACGCGTCGGCAGGCGGCCGTTATCGGCGGTGCGCTCCAGGTAGTAGTGGCACAGATAGTTGGCGCGGCCCTTGAGCATCGCGACCGATACCGGCACCGCGAGCGCGTCGCGCACGGTCGGGATATCGCGCTGAAAAAGCTGATCCTGCAGATGCTTCGTGCCCGTCGACACGATGACCTTGCCGCCCCACAGCATGGCGGGCACGAGGTACGCGTAGGTCTTGCCCGTGCCCGTGCCGGCCTCGACGATGAGCGTGTTCTCGCCGCCGTCGATGGCCGTCTTCGCCATCGCGATGCCGATGTCGTCGGCCGGCTGCGCATCGGGCGCGTAGGGGTTGTCGGATGGACCGAGCTTGCGCGCCGGGCGGCGCTGCGCCTCGAACATCGCGGGCTCGGGCATCGCGCGGCCGGACGCTTCCATCGCGGCGGCGACCGAGCGCGCCATTTCGATCTGCGACGCGCGCGGCCGATAGCCATCGATCGCGCGCGCGAGCAGACCTTGCGCGGAGAAGATGGCGTCGAGCTCGGCGCCGCGCTTTTCGTTCAGCGCGAGCGGCGCGCGGGCGTCGTCGCTGGGTTGTGCGGGTGAGTTCAAGGCGTGCTAAGTCCTGCGAGTTTCGGCGCGGCCGCGCACCCGAAGCGCCGTCGCCAGCACGAGCCCGCGGCCGGCGCGCGGCGTTCAGTGCGCGTCCGAGTCCAGCTGCAATTGCAGCAGGAGAATGGTGTCCTTCACCTTGAGCTTGCGCTTTTTCAGGCGCCTCAGCTCCAGGTCGTCGATGCCGGACATCTTTTCGATCAGCGTGTCCAGACTGTGATGCTCTTCCTGCAGTTGCGCGATGCGATCGCGCAGCACAGCGGCATCCATGGCGGGTTGTCGGGGTGCGCGCGGGGATTCACTCAAGCGCTGCTGCATGCTCGCCTCCTTTCATCCTCATGGCGCGGGCCCGCGCAACGAGCCCGGCTACCCTATTTACCTTGCTGCTGTTGCTGCTGCAGTTTCAATTGCTCCTGGCGCTCCTGTTCCTGCTGTTGCGCCTTTTCCTGCGCTTTTCTGGCGGCTTCCTTCTGACGCGCCTCGACTTCCGCGCGATGCTGCGCCGCTTCCTGCTGCTTCTGCTCGTAGCGTTGCGCCTTTTGCTCGCGGTCCTGCGCATCCTGTACGCCGCGCGCACGCGCCTCGTCAAGCTGTTTCTGATAGTCCGCCTGCTTGCGATCGTACGCCGCCTGATTGGCCGCGCGCTGCGGCGCCTCGGCGTCGCGCCGGGCGGCGGCCTGCGCGTTCTGACGCTGCTTGTCCTCGTAAGCCTGCTGACTCTGCTTCTCGTTCGCCGCCCGCTGCGGCGCTTCCGCTTCGTATTGCGCCCGCTTGATCGCCGTCTGCTGGTCGCGTTGCTTCGCGCGCTCGGCGCGCTGCTCGTCATCGAGCGCGAGCTGTTCCTGGCGGATCTGCTGGCGCGTCTCGCGCAGTTCGTTGCGCGCGTTGTCGAGACAGTGATTCACGAAGAACTTGCTGTAGCAGTCGTGTTCTTTCACGCCGTAGCGGTAATTATTTTCCTCGGTGCGCCGGTCGAGCACCTTCTGACGCTGTGCGAATTCGGCTTTCAGCGCGTCATCGGCGCTTTGCGTGCCCGAGGCGCCGGCAGGCGCCGCATCATCGAGGGCACGCGTGCTTACGGACGTGCCGGGATCGATCGGCCTGGCGGATTGAGCGAACGCGCGCTCAGGCGCGAATGCGATCGCTGCGCACAGCAGCAAAACAGCCGCGGCAATCGGCACGTTTGAAAAGCGGAAGTTGAGCAAATGGATGGACGGCAACGTGATAAAGAATCAGGTGCGAAACGGCTTGGGCGATGTCCAAATTCTATCACCGCATGCCGGAGCGCTCTGCCATTTATGGCAAAATCCCCCGCTTCAGCAACCCGGTCCGAACCTGGCTCGTACACGGTCACCCGCCCACGGCGCCTCGCTCTCGCGAATGCGTCGACGCGGCGCGGATCTCGCCGGCGAGCCGCAGACAGCGCAGAATCATGACGGAAACCGTAGCACTCAAGATCGTACAGCGCATTGCCACCGAACTCACCGTGCAGCCGCGCCAGGTCGCCGCCGCCGTGCAGCTTCTCGACGAAGGCTCGACTGTCCCGTTCATCGCCCGGTATCGCAAGGAAGTCACCGGCAATCTCGACGACACGCAATTGCGCACGCTCGAAGAACGCCTGCTCTATCTGCGCGAACTCGAAGACCGCCGGGCGACGATCCTGCAAAGCATCGACGAGCAAGGCAAGCTCACCGACGAATTGCGCGGCGCCATCGAAGGCGCGGACAGCAAGCAGGTGCTGGAAGACCTCTACCTGCCGTACAAGCCCAAGCGCCGCACGCGCGCGCAAATCGCGCGCGAAGCCGGTCTCGAACCGCTCGCGCAGGCGCTGCTCGCCGATCCGACGCTCGATCCTCAGGCCGAAGCCGCGAAATACGTCGATGCGGAAAAAGGCGTCGCCGATAGCAAAGCCGCGCTCGACGGCGCGCGCGACATCCTCTCCGAGCAGTTCGGCGAAACCGCCGAAATCCTCGGCAAGTTGCGCGACCATCTGTTCAACCAGGGGCTCGTCATGTCGAGCGTGGTGGACGGCAAGCAAGGCGAGGAAGGCGAAAAATTCCGCGACTACTACGATTACAGCGAAACGATCCGCACGGTGCCGTCGCATCGCGCGCTCGCGCTGTTCCGTGGACGCAATGCGGGCGTCCTGAGCGTCAAGCTCGGACTCGGCGAAGAACTCGACGCGCAGATTCCGCACCCGGGCGAAGCGATGATCGCGCAGCACTTCGGTATCGTGAATCGTGGCCGCGCCGCGGACAAATGGCTCTCCGACGTGTGCCGCTGGTGCTGGCGCGTGAAGGTGCAGCCGCATATCGAAACCGAACTGCTCACCCAATTGCGCGAGGAAGCCGAACACGAAGCCATTCGCGTGTTCGCGCGCAATCTGAAGGATTTGCTGCTCGCGGCGCCCGCGGGTCCGAAGGCCGTGATCGGCCTCGATCCGGGTCTGCGCACCGGCGTGAAAGTCGCGGTCGTCGATCGCACCGGCAAGCTGCTCGCCACCGACACCATCTACCCGCACGAGCCGCGCCGCGACTGGGACGGCTCCATCGCGAAGCTCGCCCGCATCGCGCGCGAGACGCAGGCTGAGCTCGTGTCGATCGGCAACGGCACCGCTTCGCGCGAAACCGACAAGCTCGCGAGCGAGCTCATCGCGAAGCATCCGGATCTGAAGTTGCAGAAGATCGTCGTGTCGGAAGCGGGCGCGTCGGTATATTCGGCGTCCGAACTCGCCGCGAAAGAGTTTCCGGAACTCGACGTGTCGCTGCGCGGCGCGGTGTCGATCGCCCGGCGTCTGCAGGACCCGCTCGCTGAACTCGTCAAGATCGAGCCGAAGGCGATCGGCGTCGGCCAATACCAGCACGACGTCAATCAGCGCGAACTCGCCCGCTCGCTCGATGCCGTCGTCGAGGATTGCGTGAACGCGGTCGGCGTCGATGCGAACACGGCATCGGTCGCACTGCTTGCGCGTGTGTCGGGGCTGAACGCAACGCTCGCGCGCAATATCGTCGATTTTCGCGATGCCAACGGACCCTTCCCGTCGCGCGAGCATCTGAAGAAGGTGCCGCGTCTGGGCGACAAGACCTTCGAGCAGGCAGCCGGCTTCTTGCGCATCAACAATGGCGAGAATCCGCTCGATCGTTCGTCGGTGCACCCGGAGGCGTACCCGGTCGTCGAGCGCATTCTCGCGAAGATCAAAAAGCATATCGGCGACGTGCTCGGCAAACGCGAAGCGTTGACGGGCCTCTCGCCGACCGAATTCGTCGACGATCGTTTCGGCCTGCCGACCGTGCGCGACATTCTCGTCGAGCTGGAAAAGCCGGGGCGCGATCCTCGCCCCGAATTCAAGACGGCGACGTTCAAGGAAGGCATCGAGAAGATTTCGGACCTCGCGCCGGGCATGATCCTCGAAGGCGTCGTGACGAACGTCGCGGCGTTCGGTGCGTTTGTCGATATCGGCGTGCATCAGGACGGCCTCGTGCACGTCTCGGCAATGTCGACGAAGTTCATCAAGGACCCGCACGAAGTCGTGAAGGCCGGCCAGGTCGTCAAGGTGAAGGTGCTGGAGACCGATGTGAAGCGCCAGCGCATATCGCTCACGATGCGTCTCGACGACGACTTCGCGGCCGCGTCTTCGGCGGGCGGCGCGGCGGCATCGCAATCGCGCGGCTCGCAGGATCGTCGTTCGGGCCAGCGTCCGCAACAGCGCCGCGAATCGGAGCCGGCCGGCGCGATGGCCGCGGCGTTCGCAAAACTGAAACGCTGACGCCTCAAGCTGCCAACAAAAAACCCCACGCTTCGCAGCGTGGGGTTTTTTCTTTTTGCGCCTTCGAGCGACGAGGCGTCAGATCTCGATCTTCGTCCCCAGTTCCACCACGCGATTCGCGGGAATACTGAAGAAATCCGTCGGCTTTGCTGCGTTCTGATGCATCCACGCAAACACGCGCTCTCGCCATACCGACATGCCGGGCAATTCCGTCGGCACGACCGTCTCGCGCGCCATGAAAAACGACGTGTCCATCAGCTCGAAGTTCATCGCGTGCGTGCGCGTGATCTGCTCGAGCACCGCCTTCACATCCGGCGTCTCGTTGAAGCCGTACGCGGCCTTCACGAGGAACAGCCCGCCGCCGATGTCCTTCACTTCGAGACGATGCGCGTCGTCGACATAAGGAATGTCGCGCGTCAAGAAGTTCATGAAAATGGTGCGCTCGTGCAGCACCTTGTTGTGCTTCAGGTTGTGCAGCAGGCTCACGGGCACGAGCGAATCGCTGCCGGTGAGATAGATCGCCGTGCCCGACACACGATGCGGCGGATGCGCGAGCAGGCCCTGCAGGAACGGCATCAACGGGATGCCGTCCGCGGCCGTGCGGTCCTTCACGATCATGCGGCCCTTGTACCATGTCATCAGCAGGAAGAAGAGCGCCCCGCCGATGCACAGCGGCAGCCAGCCGCCCTGCTCGATCTTGAGCAGGCTCGCGCCGAAGAAGCCGATGTCGATCGCGAGGAACACGGTGATCATTCCGCCCACGAGCCAGCGATTCCAGCCCCACAGGTTCACCATCACGACGGACACGAGAATGGTGGTCGTGAGCATCGTCGCGGTGACGGCGAGACCGTACGCCGCCGCGAGATTCTCGGAGCTCTTGAACCCGACCACGATGCACAGAATGATGAAAAGCAGCATCCAGTTGACGAGCGGGATGTAGATCTGGCCGATCGCGAGTTCCGACGTATGCAGGATCTTCATGCGCGGCACGTAGCCGAGCTGGATCGCCTGGCTCGTCAGCGAATACGCGCCGGAAATGACCGCCTGCGATGCGATCACGGTCGCGACCGTCGACAGAATCACGAGCGGCAGCAAGGCCCAGTCGGGTGCGAGCAGGAAGAACGGGCTTTCGATGGCCTTCGGGTCGTGCATCAGCAACGCGCCCTGGCCAAAATAGTTGAGCAGCAGCGACGGCATCACGAGCCCGTACCAGCCGTAGCGGATCGGCTTCGCGCCGAAGTGCCCCATGTCCGCATACAGCGCTTCTGCGCCGGTCAGCACGAGCACGACCGAGCCGAGCACGATATACGCCTGCAGCACGTGCTGCGCCATGAAGGAAAACGCGTAATACGGATTGAGCGCGGCGATGATGCGCGGCTCCATCACGATATGCGCGCCGCCCAGCACCGCGAGCGTCACGAACCAGACGACCATGATCGGGCCGAAGAGCTTGCCGACCACCGCCGTGCCGTGGCGCTGAATCCAGAAGAGCGCGATCAGGATGACGATCGTGATCGGCAGCACGTACGGCGTGAGCTTGGGCGCCGCGATCTCGAGGCCCTCGACCGCCGAGATCACCGACATCGCCGGGGTAATGACCGCGTCGCCGTAGAACATGCATGCGCCGAAAATGCCGAGCATCATCAGCACGCCGGAGACTTTTCCCGCCTCCTTCACGCTGCGCAGCGCGAGCGTGGTCATCGCGAACACGCCGCCTTCGCCGTTGTTGTCGGCGCGCATGACGAAGAGCACGTATTTGACGGCGACGACCATGACGATCGCCCAGAAGAGCAAGGAGATGACGCCGAGAATCGACGCCTCCGACAAGCCGATGCCGTGCGATGGGCTAAAGGCTTCCTTCAACGAGTAGAGCGGACTCGTGCCGATATCGCCGAAAACGACGCCGATGGCCGCGAGCGCAAGCGAGGGCAATGGCTGTTTGTGCTCGTGCGCGTGAGTCGTGTTAGTCATAAAAGCGAGATATCCGTCCAGGGCGGAAAGAAACGAACGCCATTCTATCTAACGTCGGACGCGAAAACGCCTTCTCGCTTGTTGCACCAGCGCCACGAGAGACGCGAATAGAGTGTAGCATCGCGCCCCGCGAGCGTCGGCGCGCGTGTCCATCACGATTCTTTGCGTTTTCGATGCGATGCCGTCAAGCAAAAACGCCGTTGTGTCCGGCTTCGTGCCAGGCGCAACGGCGTCGTCATTCGAAACGATCAGGCGGCGGAATTTATCCGCGTGCGTTTTGCGTGCCGCGCTTGATCCATGCCCCGAGGTTGTGCGGACGGACCGTGTCCCACTCTTCGAATGGCTGATGAATCCATGGATTCGTTTCAAGATGCTGAACGTGATAGTCAGGCTTGACCTTCGAGCAGGCCTTGTACCAGAGCACGGCCGAGCGCACCGACGTGATCGCCGGATACCGTTCTTTCAAATGTTCCTGCACGCGTGCGAGCGTAACGCCCGAATCGACCAGGTCGTCGACTAGCAGCACGTTGCCGGACAGATCGCCGCGCGTCATCGTGATGTATTGCGCGATGTCGAGGTCGCCCTGTTCCGTGCCCGCCGCCTCGCGATAGGAACTCGTCGCGAGGATCGCGAGCGGCAGATCGTAGATGCGCGAAAGTTGATCGCCCACGCGCAAGCCGCCGCGCGCGAGACACAGGATCTGGTCGAACTTCCAGCCCGACTCGTGCACCTTCAGTGCGAGGAGTTCGATCAGCCGGTGATATTCATCCCAGCCGACCCAGAGGTTCTTGTCATCGTTGCGCGGGTCCGTCATCGCGATCATGGTGAGGCTCTTTCAAATGCTTAGGTTATATACGAAATGTGGCCGCGGGAGGCGGCCACATTCTTTACAGCGTCCGGTTCGAGTCGAAGCGCCTGCCGCGCTCAGACCTTGAACGGATGCCGCAGCAGGATGGTTTCGTCACGGTCCGGACCGGTCGACACCATGTCGATCGGTACACCCGCCACTTCCTGCACGCGCGTCAGATACGCGCGCGCGTTTTCCGGCAGGCCGTCCCATTGCGTGATGCCGATCGTGCTTTCCTTCCAGCCGCCGAAGGTTTCGTACACCGGCTCGCAACGCGCGACTTCCGATGCGCCGCGCGGCAGGATGTCGACCGGCTTGCCGTCGAGCGTGTAGCCCGTGCACAGCTTCACTTCGTCGAGGCCGTCGAGCACGTCGAGCTTCGTCATGCACAGACCCGAGATGCCGTTGATCTGAATGGAACGGCGCAGTGCCGCGGCATCGAGCCAGCCGGTGCGGCGCGGACGGCCAGTGACCGAGCCGAATTCCTTGCCGACGGTCGCGAGATTCAGCCCGACCTGATCCTGGCGTTGCGGATTGTCCGCGTCGTACAACTCGCTCGGGAACGGGCCCGAACCGACGCGCGTGCAATATGCCTTGGTGATGCCGAGAATGTAGTTCAGACGCTGCGGCCCGATGCCCGCGCCCGCCGTCGCCGCGCCCGCGACGCAGTTGCTCGACGTGACGTAGGGATACGTGCCGTGGTCGATATCGAGCAGCGTGCCTTGCGCGCCTTCGAACAGCAGATTGCGGCCGGCGTGATTTTCATCGTAGAGACGACGCGAGACGTCCGTGACCATCGGCGCGAGACGGTCGGCGTAGCCGAGCATCGTGTCGAGCGTTTCCCGATAGTCGACGGCCTTCGCGCCGAGATATTGCGTCAGCACGAAGTTGTGGAAATCGAGCGCTTCGCGCAGACGTTCCTCGAACACCGTACGGTCGAAGAGATCCTGCACGCGCAGACCGCGACGGCCGACCTTGTCTTCGTACGCCGGGCCGATCCCGCGTCCGGTCGTGCCGATCTTGCCGGCGCCGCGCTTGGCTTCGCGCGCCTGATCGATCGCAACGTGGTAAGGGAGAATGAGCGTAGCGGCTTCGGAAATGAACAGGCGCTTCTGGACGTCGATGCCCGCCGCCTCCAGCTCGTCGATTTCCTTGAACAGCGCTTCCGGCGACAACACGACGCCATTGCCGATGTAGCAGGCCGTGCCCGCGCGCATGATGCCCGACGGAATGAGGCGCAGAATGGTTTTCTTGCCGCCGATGATGAGCGTATGGCCGGCATTGTGACCGCCCTGGAAGCGCACGACGCCCTGGGCGTGGTCCGTCAGCCAGTCGACGATCTTGCCCTTGCCCTCGTCACCCCACTGGGTGCCCACCACGACGACGTTGCGCCCCGGGTTCACATTCACTGCACTGGCAGACATGTTGATTCGTTAGCTGGTTAAAAACGTATTTTACCTAGGTTCGCGGAAGGTTCCGAGTTTTTCGGGATGTGTTTCGCGATTTCGTCACGCTCGCGCGATTGGAATCGGCTAAGCAAAATCCCTTGCCGATCAAGCGACTGTATTCGTCGTCTGCTTCAGGCGCGCGTTTCCACCGTCCACTTGCCGTCACGCTCGACGAGCACGCGGTCGAATGCGAACTCGTCCAGATCGTGGTCGTGGCCGGGCAGCGCCTGGATCACCACTTCGCCCGCGTCGCGCAGCGCGAGAATCGCGGCGCGCAACGGCTCATCGTGCTTCCACGGCGCGAGGATAGCGCTGCCGCGGGCATCCACCGGCGAGATCCGCGCCACTTCGCGCAGATCGAGCGAGAAGCCCGTGGCGGGCCGCGCGCGGCCGTACGCGAGGCCCACGTCGTCGTAACGGCCGCCGCGCGCGACCGCGTTCGGCACGCCATCGACATAGGCCGAGAACATTACGCCGCTGTGATAGGCATAACCGCGCAGGTCCGCGAGATCGATCATCAGCTCCGCCCCTTCGACCTGGCCCGCGAGAAAGGCGAGGTCGTCGAGCGCGCGCGCGATCACCGGCAGATTCGGCAGACGGCCGCGCGCGATCTGCAGCACCGACGCGTCGCCGTAGAGCGACGGCAGCGCGCGCAGCGCCTCGCGCGGCACCTGTCCGAGATGCGCGGTGAGTTCGTGCAGACGCGGCACGTCCTTGCTCGCGAGCGCGTCATAGAGCGCTTCGCCGAGCGTCGCCGCGGCCGGCTCCAGTTCGAGCAGCGCGGCGAGCACGCCTGCATGGCACAGATCGAGACGCACTTTCTTCAGACCTGCGAGATGCAGCGAGTCGAGCATCAGTTGCTGGATCTCGAGATCCGCTTCCAGTCCCGCGTGCCCGTAGATTTCCGCGCCGATCTGAATCTGCTCGCGGGTGGCATGCAGTCCGCGCGGACGCGTGTGCAGCACGACACCCGCGTAACACAGGCGCGTCACGCCCTGACGATTCAGCAAATGCGCGTCGATGCGCGATACCTGCGGCGTGATGTCCGCGCGCAGGCCGAGCGTGCGGCCGGACAGTTGATCGACGAGCTTGAAGGTGCGCAGATTCAGGTCGCTTCCGCCGCTCGTCAGCAGTGACTCGAGATACTCGAGCATCGGCGGCATCACGAGTTCGTAGCCGTACGAACGGAAACGGTCGAGGAGCCGCCGGCGCAACTCTTCGATCTTGCGGGCTTCCGACGGCAAGACGTCGGCGATATTCTCGGGAAGTAACCAGGTGGACATCGATACGTTTCCTACGGAACGCGAGGCTCGGCGCTTGTCGCGCGGCGCTCGCGGATCTGAACGGTCAGGGACGAAAGGATAAGGACAAGATAGGCGAAATGGCGGCGTGTTGCCGGGCGCGGTTCACGTCGCGATCAGGAGCAGGATCAGGCCGAGCACCATCGCGACCAGCCCGCCGATGCGGATGTGGTGAATCGGCCGCTCCGCGATGCGACGAAAGGTGTCGCGCCACGCGGTCGGAAAAACGAAGGGAAACATACCTTCGATGATCAGCATCAACGCAAGAGCGAGCAGTAACGTCTCGGCCATGTCCGGGGGTTTTTCAATTGCCGCGCGACCAGCACGAACTGGCGCGCGGCGCGCACGGGGATCAGCGCTTCGCCGTGGCCGGGGCCGACGTGTCCGTCGCGCCGCCGGTCGGGCTCTTCATGAAGCGGAAGAAGTCGCTGCTCGGGTCGACGACGATCACGTCGCCCGGCTTGAAGGTCTTCTTATACGCTTCGAGGCTCTGATAGAACTGGTAGAACTGCGGATCGCGTCCGTACGCATCGGCCGCTATGGCCGCCGCCTTGCTGTCTCCTTCGCCCTTGATCGACTGCGCCTGGCTGTAGGCATCCGCGAGGATTGCCTGCTGCGTGCGTTCCGCGTCGGCCTTGATCTTGTCCGCTTCCGCCGTGCCCTTCGCGCGCTCGTTCGCCGCCGCCTGCTGGCGCGCCGCGATCATGCGCTTGTAGACCGAATCGGCCACCGCCGACGGAAAGTCGATGCGCGTCATCTGCAGATCGACCAGTTGCACGCCGAACGCAGCGGCCGCGCCTTCCACGCTTTTCTGCGCATCGGTTTCCATTGCCTGCTGGTTGCCGAGCGCATCGGTCAGCGAGCGCTTCGCGAAGCCGCTGGCGAGCGCGGTGCGCGCGAGCGCGGTGATGCGTTCTTCCGCCGTCTGCGTGTTCTTCTCGTTGCTTTCGAAGAGCTTCAGGGGATCGGCGACGCGATATTTGACCACCGTGTTCACGAGCACTTCGTTCTTGTCCGCGGTAGCGAAACGATCGGCGCCGGATTCGTCGATGGTGAGCGTGCGCGTGTCGATGAGCGTGAGCGTCTGGAACGGCGGCGGCAGCTTGAAGTGCAGCCCCGGACCTTCGAGACGCGGATTGCCTTCGCCGTGCGCGGCAACGACGGCGGCATGCCTTTCGTCGACGGTGAAGATCATCGACGATCCGATGAACAACACGATCACGACGGCGACGATGAGCGCAATGATTCGATTCATGTTCGCGCTCCTTATTGCAGATCGTCTTGACGACTGCGGGAGCGGAACGCATCGCGCGAGCGCAGCGAATCGCCGGCAGTCGCGCTCGCGCCGCTGGCGGCGCTAGCCGCGCTGGCGGGTGCGACCGCGGCGGGCGCCGAAGCGCCCGGCGCGCGCGCCTGAGGCGCTTCCGTTGCGGAAGGCGCGCCCGACGCGACCGCGCCGCTCGCGCCGTCCGCCGATGCCTTCGCCTGCTGTCGATTGGCTTCGATGAGCTTGTCGAGCGGCAGATACACCACGTTACTGCCGGCCTTGCTGTCGACGAACACCTTCGTGGTGCGCGAATAGATTTGCTGCATCGTGTCCAGGTACATGCGTTGACGAATGACCGCGGGCGCCTTCGAGTACTCCGCGTAGACCTCCTTGAAGCGCTCCGCGTCGCCTTGGGCCTGCGTGACTTCGCGATTGCTGTATGCCCTCGCCTCGTCGATCAGCTTGGCGGCGTCGGCCTTCGCGCGCGGCAGCAACTGATCCGCATAGGCTTGCGCGGTATCGCGGGCGCGCTCGTTGTCCTGACGCACGCGCGCTGCTTCCTCGAACGCCGACTGCACCTGTTGCGGCACCTGCACGCTTTGCACCGCGACGCCCGTCACCTGCAAACCGGTGCGGTACGTGTCGAGCGAGCGCTGGATCGTCTCGATCAGGCGCGCGCGCAGCGCTTCGCGATCCTTGTAGAGCATGTCGTCCGTGGAGAGTCCGCCCGCGATCTCGCGGATCGCCGACTGCGCGGCCTGCGTGACGCTGTCGTCCGCATTGACGCTGCGGAACAGGAAATCGGTGGGTGACTTGATCTGATACTGAACGGCGAAGCGCACATCGACGATATCCGCGTCGTTCGTCAGAAGCGACGCATCGCGCACGTTGCCCTGCGAGAGCGCGGTGCCGCGACCGACTTCGACGGAACGGATCTGCGACGTATCGACGATTTCGCTCGACTGAAACGGATACGGCAGACGCCAGTGAATGCCCTGCGAGACCGTCTGACGATACTTGCCGAACTGCGAAACCACGCCGACGTGGCCGTCCTGCACGACGAACACGCCGCTGCCGAGATAGATGGCGATGAGCACGCCGATGACGATGCCGAGCCCGATCTTGGTGCCGCGGCCGTTCTCGCGAGGTGCGCCGTTCCCAGGCTTCTTCCCGAACACGCCGGCAATGCGGCGGTTGAACTCCCGCCACATTTCGTCGAGGTCGGGCGGACCTTCGTCCTTGCCGTTGGGGCGCTTGCCGTCCTGCGGACGCTTCGAGTCGTTCTTCACGCCATTGCCGTCGCCCCGCCCCCAGCGCGGATCGTTGATCGAAAAGACGGCATGCTCAGCTTGCCGGTTAGTCCGCTCTTTGTAGTCTTTCACTCGGTGATTCACCATTAGACAGCCGGGGTCGACGCCGGGTCGATGCAATTTCGAAGCGACTCAATGCCCGTGCTCGGGGACCTTGCGATCGTCGAATTCGACGGCCGGCCGGTCGGGGTCCGGCTCCGCATTCGTGCCGTGTATGTCGTTTGACCCGGACTGCGTGGATTGCGTTGCTTCGGACGTCTCGTGCGGCTCCGACAATTCAGCGAGCACGCTGGGTAGTCCCGCATCGGTTTCTTCGGATTCCGCTGTGGCGATTTCAGCGATGGCAGCGCGCAGCGCATCGAGCCCCTGACCCGTGCGTGCGCTCAAGAAAACGCGCGAAATATTACCATACTCGTCCCTTTCAACCGCCTCGTCACGGGCTGCAAGCTCCGGCACCGCATCGATCTTGTTGAAGACCAGGATCTGGCGAATGTTGTCCGCGCCGATGCCGCGCAACACCTCGTTCACCTGATCGATCTGATCGAGGCGCACCGCGCTCGATGCATCGACGACGTGCAGCAGCACGTCTGCGTGAATCGTCTCCTCGAGCGTGGCGCGGAATGCGGCGACGAGCTGGTGCGGCAATTCGCGGATGAACCCGACCGTGTCCGACACGACGACATGGCCCGCTTCCTCACCGAGGAACACACGGCGCGAAGTGGTATCGAGCGTGGCGAAGAGTTGATTGGCCGCGTACGCCTGCGCTTTCGTCAGCGCGTTGAACAAAGTGGATTTGCCCGCGTTCGTATAGCCGACGAGCGATACCGACATCGTGCGGTTGCGGACGCGCTGACGCCGCTGCGTGCCGTGCTGACGGCGCAGCTTTTCCAGCCGGGACTTGAGTGCCTTGATGCGCTCGCCGATGAGTCTTCGGTCGGTTTCGAGCTGCGTTTCACCGGGACCGCGCAGGCCGATACCACCTTTCTGGCGTTCAAGGTGAGTCCACGCGCGAATCAGGCGCGTCGACAGATATTGCAGTTGCGCGAGCTCGACCTGCAGCTTGCCTTCGTGACTGCGGGCGCGCTGCGCGAAGATATCGAGGATGAGGCTCGTACGATCGACCACGCGACGATTCAGCGCGACTTCGAGATTGCGCTGCTGCGCGGGTGCGAGCGCGTGATTGAAGATGACGAGTTCGACATCGTTCGCTTCACACTGCAGGCGCAGTTCCTCGACCTTGCCGCTGCCGATGAACATTTTGGCATCGGGACTCGAGCGGCGGCCGGTGAGCGTGACGGCGGGATGGGCGCCCGCACTTTGTGCGAGCAGGCTGAGTTCTTCCAGACTGGCTTCGAAATCGATCTTGCCGAAGTCGATGCCGACGAGCGCTGCGTTGATCAAATTAATATGTTTAAGTATTTGAAGCGACCGGCGAGTTGCTTAATGTTCGCTTTAGAAGTGGCAAATTCGCACCGGCCGCGACGAGGTTTAGGACGGTTCAGCGTCCGGGTGGAAATTCACCGGGCGGGCCGGCACGACCGTCGAAATGGCGTGCTTATAGACCATCTGGGTGACCGTATTTCGGAGCAACACGACGTACTGGTCGAACGATTCGATGTTCCCTTGGAGCTTGATGCCGTTGACCAAATAGATCGAGACCGGCACGTGCTCTTTACGCAGTGCGTTCAAAAACGGGTCTTGTAACAATTGCCCTTTGTTGCTCATAGCAAACTCCGTGTTTTTTTGCAGGTTGGAAGTATTGTGGACGAAGAAAAAGAGATCCGCCGACAATCGCTACACTATAGCTGATTTTCGTTATTTTACGTTTTCGGCACCGGCTCGGCCAAATGGCCGACGGCACCGAAGCGTAAGGCTTTGCGCGGCTCTTACTCCTTGTCCGCGTAAGGGTTTCGGCTCGACCGAAACTCTATGCGAAGTGGAGTGCCGACGAGTCCAAAAGTTTCACGAAAACGACCTTCCAGATATCGCTTGTACGTATCCGTGACTGCATCGAGCGCGTTGCCGTGCACGACGATGATCGGCGGATTTTGCCCGCCCTGGTGCGCGTAACGCAGCTTCGGGCGTACCGGACCGCGGCGACGCGGCTGCTGAAACTCCACCGCCTCGATGAGCGCGCGCGTCAGCTTCGGCGTCGGAAGCTTGGCCATCGCGGCAGCGTAGGCGTCGTCGACCGATTTCATCAGTGCGCCGATGCCCGTCTTCTCCAGCGCGGAAACGTAGTGGAATTTAGCAAAGTCCAAAAACTTGAGCTTGCGCGTCAGGTCCGACTTCGTGCGCTCACGCACATGCGAATCCAGACCGTCCCACTTGTTCACGCCGACCACCAGCGCGCGTCCCTGCTCGACCACGAATCCCGCGATATGCGCGTCCTGCTCGGAAATGTCCTGCTGCGCATCGAGCAGGAGGATGACGACGTTGGCGTCCGCGATCGACTGCAGCGTCTTCACGACCGAAAACTTTTCGATCGCTTCGAACACCTTGCCGCGCCGGCGCAAACCCGCCGTGTCGATCAACGTGTATTTGCGGCCTTGACGCTCGAAATCAACATAGATCGAATCGCGCGTGGTGCCCGGCATGTCGAACGCGATCACGCGCTCTTCGCCGATCAGCGTGTTCACGAGCGTCGACTTGCCGACGTTCGGACGCCCGACGATCGCGATCTTGACGCCGTGCTGCGCCTTCTCTTCTTCCGTCTCTTCCGGCTGATCCTTGTACGCGATGTCGAGCGCGTCGTTGATCATCTCGAGGACGCCGTCGCCGTGCGCCGCCGAGATCGCGCGCGGATCGCCGAGGCCGAGTTCATAGAAGTCCGCCGCGACGGCCGAGTACTTCATGCCCTCGGCCTTGTTCACGACGAGAAAGAGCGGCCGGCCGGTCTTGCGAAGATAGTCGGCGATCGACTTGTCCTGTGGCGCGAGCCCGTTGCGTCCATCGACGATGAACACGACGATGTCGGCCTCTTCCACCGCCTGACGCGTCTGTCGCGCCATCTCGTGCAGAATGCCGTCCTTCGCCACCGGCTCGAAGCCGCCCGTGTCCACCACGAGATACGGACGTTCTCCGCCCACGCGACCTTCGCCGTAGTGACGATCTCGGGTGAGGCCCGGCAAGTCCGCGACGAGCGCGTCGCGCGAGCGCGTCAGCCGATTGAAAAGAGTCGATTTCCCAACATTGGGGCGCCCGACGAGGGCAATCACGGGTTTCATCTGAGTTTGTTCAAGGTTGAACGCAAGGCGAACGCGGAACGGGCGGTACAAATGTCTCGTTGCGTTCCGCTACGCCGCGCAATGGCTGCGCTTGTCGAAAATTAGCATGGATTCGGCCTGCCGCACGCGAGGCGCGCCGGTTGGCCGGATCGTCGGCGGTCGTTCGCCGGTCTTGCCTCGTTCGAGGCTCTTTTTTGCGCGGCGCCTTCGCGTGACGCGCTTCGTTCTTGCGACCCTGCTTTTGCATGCGGGGTTTATCGCGCGGCGCACACGGCGCAGCGCTTCTTTCTCGTGCGGCCCGTCGTGGCGAGCCTGCCGCACCGCGTAAAGCCGTCGGCGCGCTTGCTGCTGAAGGCCGCGAGAGCATGACCCGCTCGCGGCCCGGATCGGATCAGTTGCCCGGACGGAAACCGTAGAGATCGCCGTCATGCGTCTGCACGACGAGCGTGTTGCCCGCCAGTACAGGCGCCGCGGTGATCGCGCTGCCGTCGGTCGACGCGCGGCCGACCAGTTCGCCGTTCTCCGCGCTCAGGAAGTGCACGAAGCCCTTGTAGTCGCCCACGACGACCGCACGGCCGAGAATGAACGGCACGCTGACCGTGCGATTCTTCAGCACGTCCGTCTTCCAGAGCTGCGAGCCGTCCGAGGCGCGGAACGCATTGACGACCGACCAGTCGTCGCCCGCCGCCACCACTTGCTCGTCCTGCGCGAGGCCGCTGTCGCTCGAGAAGTTCTTTTCCCACACCGGCCGACCCGTGTTCGCATCGAAGCAGCCGATGCGGCCCTGGAACGTCACCGCGCAGGTCTGCGCGCCGACGAGTCCCGGCGCGCCGGTCACGTCGTTGATACGCTCGACTTCGGTCACACCCTTCGGATACGAAACCGGCGCCTGCCAGTAGGCGTCCCCCGTCTGCAGATTGATCGCCGCGAACGTGCCGCCGGGGAAGCCCGCGAGCACGGCCTGATTGCCGGCGAACGTCATGCCCGCCGCGACACGCAGATTCAGCGGCACCGCGCGCAACTGGAACACCCACTTCTGCTCGCCGGTCTGCGCATTGAATGCGATGACCTTGCCGTCGATCGTACGCACGATCACGAGATCGTTGCCGACGAGCGGCGGCGAAACGATCTCGCCCGGCGCAGTGGCCGTCCACAGGAGCTTGCCGTCGGCGCCGAGCACGTCGACCTGGCCCTTCAGGCCGCCCACGGCCGTCAGATTGCCGTCGCTGCCGACGCCCGCCGAAAGATCGTCCTTGAGCTTGATGCGCCAGACGTCCTGGCCGGTCTTCGAATCGATCTTGGCGACGGTGCCGTTCGCACCCGCGGCGAAGACGTAATCGCCCACCGCGACCGGCGAGAACAGATAGCGGCCGGCCTTGCCGACACTCGCCTTCCACGTCTGGTTGACGTTCAACACCGGCTTGAAGTCCGCGAGCGGTACCGGCACGCGGCGTTCATCCTTGGTCGACGAGCAAGCGGTCAACAAGACGGTCATCGCGCAGGCGAGCGGCACGGCGTAGCGTTTCAAAAAAGTCATCGGTGGACGCAACATGAATTGGTGAATCGGGTTGATCGGCGCTGCCCGCCGCATCGCTTCGACGCGACGCCGTGGCGGGGCAACTGGATTGACTGATGGCTGGATCGACGGATATCGACTGAGACGACGCGGATCAGCCGCCGAGCGCATCGAGCTTGAACTGGATCAACTGACGCGCGGACGTGTCGTTTTCGGGCAGCGTTTCCAGCGCGACCTTGTAGGCCGCGCGCGCGTCGTCGCGTTTGCCTTGCGCGGCGAGCAGGTCGCCACGGCGATCCGCGATCACGCCTTTGAACGCGTCGAGCGGCTGATCCGCGAGCAGCTTCAGCCCTGCGTCGTAGTTCTTCTCGTCGAGCAGCACGAGCGCCAGACGCAACTTGGCGATCTGCTTGTACTCGTCGTCCTTCGCGTGATCGATGGCCCATTGCAGCTGCGCCTTCGCGCCCGCAGTGTTGCCTGCCATGTAAAGTGACTTCGCCGCCGCAAGCGCGGTCATCTGCGCGTAACCGGTGCTGCCGAACTTGTCTTCCATGTCCGACGCGACGCGCGCGACCAGCGCCTGGTCGTTACCGTTCACCGCCTGCTGCAAATGGTCGTACAGCACCGACGCTTCGGCCGCCTGACGGCGCTGCCAGAAATTCCACCCGTTGTACCCGGCCGCAATAACGAGCGCCACGAGCACGACCCACGTCGTGGTGTTACCCCATTTGGCCCACCAGGCCTTTACGCTTTCAACTGATTCTTGTTCGTCGTGATAGCTCATCGTCCAGCTATTCCTTCCTGCGTTTCAATTCCCTCAACGAGGGCCGCGCGCGATACCGGATCGTCTGGATCACGGCCGATGCGCGCGGCAAGGCGCCTGAATCTCAGGCACCCTCGTCATCGGCGGTTGCAACCATCGCATTGATTAGGTATTCGGTCAAGTCTTCCGCCGGAACGTTGACTTGCTCATTCTTTTGGCCGCCCGACGTTTCGTCGACCGAACGACGCAGCGGCTTGACGCCGATCATACCTTGCGCGAGCTCGTCCTCACCGAGCACCACGGCGAACGCCGCGCCGCTCGCGTCGGCCTTCTTCATCTGCGACTTGAAGCTCGCGGACGCGCCGTCCGGGCTGCAATGCAGGATCACGTCGAGGCCCGTGTCGCGCAGACGCTCGGCGACGATGAACGCATGCTCCGCCGCCTTTTCGCCCTGGTGCACGACGTATACGTCCGTGCCTTCCGCCTCCGGCACGAGTTGCTCTTCCTTCAGCAATTCGAGGATACGCTCGACGCCCATCGCCCAGCCGCACGCGGCCGTCGGCTTGCCGCCCAGTTGCTCGATGAGCGGATCGTAGCGGCCGCCGCCCGCGACCGTGCCCTGCGCGCCGAGCTTGTCGGTGACCCACTCGAACACGGTGAGGTTGTAATAGTCGAGCCCGCGCACGAGACGCGGATTGATCGTGAACGGAATGTTGTTCGCCTTGAGCAGACGCTGCACGCCTTCGAAGTGCTTGCGCGATGTCTCGCCGAGAAAGTCGACGAGCTTCGGCGCGTTCTGCGCGATCTCCTGCATGGCCGGATTCTTCGTGTCGAGCACGCGCAGCGGATTCGTGTAGAGACGACGCTTCGCTTCCTCGTCGAGCGAATCGACGTGCTTCTCCAGATACGCGATCAGTTCCTTGCGATGCGCCGCGCGCTCTTCCGCCTGACCGAGCGAATTCAGTTCGAGGCGAATGCCGGTGAGTCCGAGGTCGTCCCAAAGACGCTGGCACATCAGGATGATTTCGGCGTCGGTATCCGGACCCGCGAAGCCGAGCGCTTCCACGCCGACCTGATGGAACTGGCGATAACGCCCCCGTTGCGGAC
This sequence comes from Caballeronia sp. J97, assembly GCF_905220305.1. NCBI lineage: Bacteria > Pseudomonadati > Pseudomonadota > Betaproteobacteria > Burkholderiales > Burkholderiaceae > Caballeronia > Caballeronia sp. J97. The sequence goes on from NZ_CAJMZL010000015.1 coordinate 26,166, forward strand.
GCTCGTGACGGAACATCGGGCCGACGTACCACAGGCGCTTCGGGCCGTCGTACAAGAGGTTGTGCTCGATGGTCGCGCGCACGACCGCCGCGGTGTTCTCCGGGCGCATCGTCAGATGCTCGCCGTTCAGCGCATCGGTGAAGCTGTACATCTCTTTCTCGACGATGTCGGTCACTTCGCCGATTCCGCGCGTGAACAACTGCGTATGCTCGACGATCGGCGTGCGGATGTTCTGATAGCCGTATGCGCGCAGCATCGACTTGACGGTGGTCTCGAAGAAATCCCACAACGCGGCATCCTGCGGGAGGATGTCGTTCATGCCCTTCACGCCGCTCAGCTTCTCGAGCCGTTTCTTCTGTTCAGTCATCTGTCTTCAAAGGGTTGCGGTGGACGTCGCTTCACGCTTGCCGGCTTCTTGCCCGTAAGTGCGCTCGACATAGTCGCTGACGATTTGCTGGAATTCCTCGCCGATGCGTTCGCCGCGCAGCGTCTTCACCTTCACGCCGTCGATGAACACGGGCGCGGCCGGATTCTCGCCCGAACCCGGCAGGCTGATGCCGATGTTCGCGTGCTTCGATTCGCCCGGTCCGTTGACGATGCAGCCCATCACGGCGACGTGCATCTTCTCGACGCCGGGGTACTGGTCGCGCCATGCGGGCATCGAGCTGCGCAGGTACGTCTGAATCTGCGACGCGAGCTCCTGGAACAGCGTGCTCGTCGTGCGGCCGCAGCCAGGGCACGCGATGACCATCGGCGTGAAGGAGCGCAGGCCCATCGTCTGCAGGATTTCCTGGCCGACGACGACTTCACCGGTGCGCGCGCCGCCCGGCTCCGGCGTGAGCGAGATGCGAATGGTGTCGCCGATGCCTTCCTGCAGCAGCACCGAAAGCGCCGCCGTCGACGCGACGATGCCCTTCGAGCCCATGCCCGCTTCGGTCAGGCCGAGGTGCAGGGCGAAGCTGCACCGCTTCGCGAGTTCGCGGTACACGGCGATCAGATCCTGCACGCCGCTGACCTTGCACGACAGGATGATCTTGTCGCGGCCCAGACCCAGCTCGACGGCGCGCTCGGCCGAGCCGATCGCCGACTGGATCAGCGCTTCGTACATGACGCTCTGCAATTCCCACGGCGTCGATCGCGCGGCGTTCTCGTCCATCATGCGCGCGAGCAGATCCTGATCGAGACTGCCCCAGTTCACGCCGATGCGCACCGGCTTGTCGTACTTGATCGCGGCTTCGATCATCTGCGCGAATTGCGTGTCGCGCTTTGCGCCCTGGCCGACGTTGCCGGGATTGATACGGTACTTCGACAGCGTCTCGGCGCACGCGGGATAGTCGCGCAGCAGCAGATGGCCGTTGTAGTGGAAGTCGCCGACGAGCGGCACCGCCACGCCCATGCGATCGAGCTGCTCGCGGATATGCGGCACGGCTGCGGCCGCTTCCGGCGTATTCACCGTGATGCGCACGAGCTCGGAGCCCGCCTGCGCCAGTTCCTTGATCTGGATGGCGGTGCCGATCGCGTCGGCGGTGTCGGTGTTGGTCATCGACTGCACGCGCACCGGCGCGTCGCCGCCGATCGTCACGAGCTGGCCGCCCCAGCGCACGTCGACGGCATGCGATGAACGGCGCGTCAACGGACCGCCGAAGACCGGCTCGGTCGAACAAATCTTGCTGCTGATCAGGGATTGAGCTTCGGATTGCATCGAAAAACCCTTTGGCAACCTTGCCGCCGATCCGGCGCCGGGTTGCGTGTGTGGAACCTCAAACGGGCGTCACGGCTCGCACCGTGACGCCCTCGACTTGCCCGTCGCGCGGGACCCGTCGATCTCGCAAACTCAAGGCAGCGAGAGACGCGCGACGTTTCCGCGTGCGGATGAATAGCGCTTGGCATCGACGGGTTCGTCGTCGACCGACAACGACTCGACGCCCTTCACGTTGCCGACGGTCACCTTGAACGGCGCCTCGCCTTCCACGCGCTGCGTGTTGCCCGCATGGACGAGGCCCGAATAGAGTTCCTTGCCGTCCTTGCCGCGCACGCTGAACCAGCTATCTTCCTTCACTTTCAACTCGATTGCGCTCGACCCGCTGCCCGCGACGGCCGGCGCGGATGCCGCCCCCGTCGTGGCAGCCGACGCGGCCTTCGCCGCCGCGGCGGGTGCTGTCGCGACCGGTGCGCTCGCGCCCTGGATCGCGGACAGCGCAGGCGACGAAGCCGGCAGTGCGCTAGTGCCGAGCGGACGCGGCATCGGCTGCTCGCCGGGTGCGCCCGCCACTTCCGGCAGCGACGCTTCGCCGGTATTCGCCGCGGCGGCCTCGTCGGGCGTAGGCGCCGACGCCGTGCCCGCCGCTTCGTTCGATGCCGGTGCCGACATCGACGACAGGCCCATGCCCGTCGTCGTTTTCAAGCGCGCGAGCCAGTTGCTCGAATCGCCGCCGGTGTGCCACATCACGAGCGCCGCGAGCACGACGATGACCGCCAGGACACCCCACATCCACGAACGCTTGCGGCCCGACGCATTGCCGAGCGGCACCGACACGCGTCCGCGCGGCAGACCCGCCCCCGCCGACGCCGGCACCTTCAGATTTTGCTCGATCTCGCCGCCACCGCGCCGAAACGCCTGCGTGAATGGGGCTGGATCGGCACCTAAAATCTTCGCGTAGCTGCGCACGATGCCCGCAGCGAACGTGCGGTCCGGCAAATGGCTGATATCGCCCGCTTCGAGCGCAAGCAGTTTCGGCGGCGAAACCTTCAGGCGCGCGGAAACGTCGTCGATAGACCACGCTTTCGCCTGACGGAGCTGAGCGAGACGCGCGCCGACCGCCTGTATCGAGTCCAGTGACCCCGTCTGGCTCGCATTCGATGCCGCCCCTTCCGCGCCGGCCTGACCGTCGTACTGATCGCCGGACCGGTTACCGGAATGACTGCCGAAAGGCGTCGGGTGCTGCGGCTCACTCATGCCAAATTCCTCGCATCGATTCTTTTATATAGCGCTGTTACGTCGTTCGGTTGAAAAACCACGAGAACGATACAACTCCGGCGCCATTGCAGACCGCTTTATAACAAAATGTTCGGCTTTTAGTACCGCATCCAGACGCTTTGTGCGCCTTGCCGCTGCGGCATTTTCCCGTTCGAACGCCCCGTCAGACCGGCCGCACCTCGATCGTCCGGCTTCCCGCGCGGCCCATGCGCTCGGCAAGACGCGTGCGGTCCTGCACCGCGCCCGCGAGTTGACCACAGGCGGCGTCGATATCGTCGCCGCGCGTCTTGCGCACGGTAGTGACGACACCCGCGTCGATCAGAACCTGCGCGAAACGCTTGATCTGCTCGTTTTTCGAGCGCGTCAAACCCGATTCGGGAAACGGATTGAACGGAATGAGGTTGAACTTGCATGGCACGTCGCGCGTCACGGCGAGCAGTTCGCGCGCGTGGTCTTCGGTGTCGTTGACGCCGTCGAGCATGCAATATTCGAACGTGATGAAGTCGCGCGGCGCGACTTTCAGATACCGCTGGCACGCGGCCATCAACTCGCGCAGCGGGTACTTCTTGTTGAGCGGCACCAACATGTCGCGCAGCGGATCGTTCGGCGCGTGCAGCGATACGGCGAGCGCCACCGGTAGGTCCGCGGCGAGGCGGTCCATCATCGGCACGACGCCGGAGGTGGACAATGTCACGCGACGGCGCGACAGCCCATAGGCGTTGTCGTCGAGCATAAGGCGCATGGCCGGCACGACGGCGTCGTAATTGAGCATCGGCTCGCCCATGCCCATCATCACGACGTTCGTGACGACACGCTCGCCCTTGCCCGGCCCGCCGACCTCGCGCCCGAGCGATTTGCGCAACGCGAACTCGGCCATGCGCAACTGACCGATGATCTCGCCCGTGGTGAGGTTGCGGGAAAAGCCCTGCTTGCCGGTGGAACAAAACCGGCAGTTCACCGCGCAGCCCGCCTGCGACGACACGCACAGCGTGCCGCGCGTCTCTTCGGGGATGAACACCGTTTCGACCGCGTTGCCGTTACCGACGTCGATCAGCCACTTGCGGGTGCCGTCGGCGGAAACGTGGTCGCTGATGATGTCGGGCATCGCCATGTTGGCGCGGCCCTTGAGCTTTTCGCGAAGCGATTTCGCGAGATCCGTCATGCCGTCGAAATCGTCGGCGCCGTATTGATGGATCCAGCGTTGCAACTGCTTGGCGCGAAACGGCTTTTCGCCCAGGCTCGCGCAATACGCGGTGAGCCCGGCGGCGTCGAGATCGAGAAGATTGACGGTGCTGCTGCTCGTCATGTCGAGATGTGCCATTTCAGATTGCGAAGCCCGGAACATGTGCAGTCCGGGACCGTTCGCGCCAATTTCTGCTTTATTACGACTTCTTGTGCGTCGCGGCGCGATGCCATGTTGACCATACGGCCAGCATGGCGACCAACGCGAAAATTAACGCGAGTAAACGTTCACTTGCGGGAAGAAGAACGCAACTTCCTGCGCAGCCGTTTCCGGCGCGTCCGAACCGTGAACCGCGTTCGCATCGATGCTGTCGGCGAAGTCGGCGCGGATCGTGCCCTTGTCCGCCTTCTTCGGGTCGGTCGCGCCCATCAGGTCGCGGTTCTTCAGGATGGCGTTTTCGCCTTCCAGCACCTGGATCATCACCGGACCGGAGATCATGAATTCCACGAGGTCCTTGAAGAACGGACGTGCAGCGTGCACGGCGTAGAACTTTTCCGCGTCGGCGCGCGACAGATGAACCATGCGCGACGCGATGATCTTCAGACCCGCGTTCTCGAAACGGCTGTAGATCTGGCCGATAACGTTCTTTGCCACTGCGTCCGGCTTGATAATCGACAGGGTGCGTTCGATCGCCATGAAAAACTCCAAAAAATGAACGGTTTACGGATTAAAACGAATCGACAATTGTAGCATGAAGCAAGGTATGATTGCGATTGAAACCTTACGGCGCCGTAAGAATCAAACAATGCGACGACGGAAACCTCTGGACGGCCGAATCAGCCATTCGAACTATTGAATTCGGCGCGCGCCGGGGCCATATTGGAGCAAAACGCTGCGTTGCAACGGGGACCGGGCGAGGCGGCGAACGCACCTGCGCGGTCCTAATACTGGTTTAAGTCGGCGCACCTTATCATTCGTATGTGACGGATGTCGCGAGAAGACCAAACGACAGACAATTGGAGCAAGGAGAAACCATGAACGAATCACCCTACAGCTTTGGCCGTAATGGCAGCGTCACCTCGGTCGAGACGCGCAACCGCGTGCTACGCAACACCTACTGGCTGCTCGCGCTCTCGATGGTGCCGACCGTGTTCGGCGCGTGGGTCGGCGTCGCGACGGGCTTTTCGCTGTTCGCAGCCACTAGCCCGGCGATGAGCTTCATCGCGTTCCTCGCGATCGCATTCGGCTTCATGTTCGCCATCGAAAAGACCAAGAACAGCGGCATGGGCGTGGTCGTTCTGCTCGGCTTCACGTTCTTCATGGGCCTGATGCTCTCGCGCCTGCTGAGTTTCATTCTCGGCTTCTCGAACGGACCTCAGTTGATCATGATGGCCTTCGGCGGCACGGGCGTGATCTTCGCGGCCATGGCGACCATCGCCACCGTCAGCAAGCGTGATTTCTCGGGCCTCGGCAAGTTCCTGTTCATGGGCGTGATCGTCATTCTGCTGGCCGCGTTCGCGAACATCTTCCTGCAACTGCCCGCGCTGATGATGACCATCTCGGTGCTCGCAATCGTCATCTTCTCGGCGTACATGCTGTTCGACGTACAGCGCGTGGTGAACGGCGGCGAGACGAACTACATCAGCGCGACGCTCGCGATCTACCTCGACCTGTACAACGTGTTCACGAACCTGCTGGCGTTGCTCGGCATTTTCGGCGGCAACCGCAACTGATCGACGTTTCAATCCGCGGAAACGAAAAACCGGCCCGAGGGCCGGTTTTTTTTGTGACTTCAAACTGCCGTATCCCGTCTAGTCGCGCTCGAACAACGCAATCGATTCGACGTGCGACGTGTGCGGGAACATGTTCACCACGCCTGCGCCCTTCATCCGGTAACCCGCCTCGTGCACGAGCAGGCCGGCATCACGCGCGAGCGTCGCCGGATTGCACGACACATAGACGATGCGTTGCGGCAACGGCCCGTCGCCGCTCTGGGCGATCTCCGCGAGCGCCTTCGACACGGCAAGCGCGCCTTCGCGCGGCGGATCGACGAGAAACTTGTCGAAGTGGCCGAGCGCGCGCAGGTCATCGGCGGTCACTTCGAAGAGATTTCGGCACGCGAACGACGTATGCCCGTCCACACCGTTGGCCTTCGCGTTCTCCAGCGCGCGGGCCGTCAGCGCCTCGCTGCCTTCGATTCCGACGACTTCGCGCGACACGCGCGCGAGAGGCAGCGTGAAATTGCCGATACCGCAGAACAGGTCGAGCACGCGCTCCGACTGCTTCGGCGCAAGCAGGCTGAGCGCCCGGCTCACCAGCACGCGATTGATCTGGTGATTCACCTGCGTGAAATCGGTAGGCTTGAACGGCATGCGGATATTGAATTCCGGCAGCGTGTAAGCCAGCTCGCGATCGAGCGGATAGAACGGATAGACGGTATCCGGGCCCTTCGGCTGGAGCCACCATTGAACGCCGTGCTCGTCGGCGAAGGTGCGCAGGAGCGCTTCGTCGGCTTCGGTCAGCGGCTCGAGAATGCGCAACACGAGCGCTGTCACATCCGACCCGACCGCGAGCTCGATCTGCGGCATGCGATCGCGGATCGAAAGCGCCGCCACCAGATGACGCAGCGGCACGAGCATCGCCGAAACGTGCGGCGGCAGCACTTCGCAGCTCGTCATGTCGGCGACGTAGCTACTCTTGCGCTCGTGAAAGCCGACCAGCACGCCACCCTTCTTTTCGACGTGCCGCACGGTCAGGCGCGCGCGATAGCGGTATCCCCACGACGGCCCGTGAATCGGCCGGAACATGACTTCCGCGCGCAGCTTCGACAGATGTTGCAGGTTGTCCTCGAGCACGCGCTGCTTCACCGCGATCTGCGCGCGCACGTCGAGATGCTGCATCGAGCAGCCGCCGCAGATGCCGAAAAACTGGCACTTCGGCTTCGCGCGGATCACGCTCTCGCGCAGCACGCTCACCACTTGCGCCTGCTCGAAGCTCGGCTTCTTCCGGAAGCTCGAATAGCTCACTCGTTCGCCCGGCAGCGCGCCTTCGACGAAGATGACCTTACCCGGCTCGCCGTCTTCGTTGACCGTGCGGCCGACGCCGCGCGCTTCCATGTCGAGCGACTCGATTTCGAGCTCGGGCGCGACGAAGTCGGGATCGGGCGTGACGAATTTCGCCGGCGCGGCGCGGCGGCGATGCTGGTTTTTTCGAGCGGCTTCAGACACCTGCGTACTTCCTGGCTAACGAATGGGCAAAGGCGAGATTGTAGACGAACGTCACCGCTTCGCCGTGCCTAGTTCCCGAATGCCGCGAGATACTCGGCCCAATGCGGCGACGATTCCTGCGCGAGCGCGTTCTTGACGAAGTTGATTTCGTCCGCGTACTCGTCGGGTGTGAAGCCGCCGCGCATCATCTGGAAACGACAGTACATCAGATACGTGTTGACGACATCGGTCTCGCAATAGTTGCGGATTTCCTCGATGTGGCCATCGCAATACGCCTCCCAGACCTTGCCGCCGTCCATGCCGAGCTTGCCGGGAAAGCCGCACAGTTTCGCGAGCGCATCGAGCGGCGCGTTGGCGCGCGCCTGATACATCGCGAGCACGTCCATCAGATCGATGTGCCGCATGTGATAGCGGCTGATGTAGTTATTGAACTTGAACTCGCGGTCGTCCTGACCGAGATCCCAGTAGCGCGGCGCGGCTATGCCGTGCACGAGCGCGCGGTAATGGAGCACGGGCAGATCGAAGCCGCCGCCGTTCCACGACACGAGTTGCGGCGTGTATTTCTCGATCACGCGATAGAACGACTGGATGAGCGCGGCCTCGCCGTCGGCCGTCGTGCCGAGCGAGCGCACGCGAAAGCCGTTATTGTCGCGAAACACGCATGAAATCGCCGCAACGCGCTGCAGATGATGCGGCAGGAAATCATTGCCGACGCGCTCGCGGCGCGCTTCGAACGCATGTTCGGCGACCTCCCGGTCGGAAAGATCGTCGGGCAAATCTTCGAGACGGCGAATGCCGTCGACATCGGGGATGGTCTCGATGTCGAAAACGAGAATCGGTGTCATTGAATCCTGAAGCGCGACGCCCCGAACTCGAAAGGCGTCGCTAGTGCGTTAAAGCACGGCGTCCTTGCGAACGCCGTTGGATGCGAAAAAGCGCTTGAGCCGCACGAGCGCCTCTTGCTGGATCTGGCGCACACGCTCGCGCGTGAGGCCCATTTCGTCGGCGAGCTCTTCGAGCGTCGCGGGCTCGATATGGTTCAGCCCGAAACGCCGTTCTATTACGTGCCGGTGTTTATCGGACAGACGCGACAGCCACAGCCGCGTCAGCGATTCGAGCTCGCGATGCTGGACTTCCGCGTCGGGCGACTGGCTCTGGTCGTCGGAAAGCAGGTCCAGCAGGCTGCTGCCGGGATCGAGGTCGAGCGGCGCGTCGAGCGAAGCCGTGTGTTCGTTGAGCGCGAGAATGTCGGTGACTTCCTCGGGCGTCTTGCCGGTGAGATACGCGATATCGTCGATGCTCGCGTCGCGGCGCTCGGGCGCGACGCTGTCAGTCGAATTGGCGGAATTTTTTTCCAGATGACGCTTCGCGCGCAGCACCTGGTTCAGCTCGCGAATCACGTGCACCGGCAGACGCACCGTGCGCGCCTGATTCATGATCGCGCGTTCGATGCTCTGGCGGATCCACCAGGTGGCATAGGTCGAAAAACGAAAGCCGCGCGTCGGATCGAATTTCTCGATAGCGTGCATGAGGCCGAGATTGCCTTCCTCGATCAGATCGAGCAGCGGCACGCCGCGATTGAGATAACCCTTCGCGATACTGACGACGAGCCGCAGATTGCGCTCGATCATCACCTGCCGCGCGTCGAACTCGCCCGCCTTCGCGAGCCGCGAATAGCGCTGCTCTTCCTCGACGGTGAGCAGCGGCTTCACGCTGATGCGGTTCAGGTAATGCTGGATCGTGTCGGCCGTGAGCTCGGCCTGCAAAAGCGAGCGGAAATCGTCGGCGTCCGGTGCGGCATCGGTCGCGCCTTCGCCCGCTTCGTCGCTGCTTTTTGCCCGGTTGCCGCCCTCTTCGTCGGAGTCGACATCGACATCGACGTTATCGATGTCGTCATCTTGAGTCGAAGCACCGTCTTCCACCGACACTTGCAAAGGTCGGCTGATCGTCTCAGTCTCGGCTTGCGGCAGGCGGCGCTTCGTTTTTGGCATGATGGTTTCGCTTTATTGCGGCGGCAAATACTTCAGTGGGTCAACAGGTTTTCCCTGCCGGCGAACTTCGAAATGCAACATCACGCGGTCCGAATCGCTGTTCCCCATCTCAGCGATCTTCTGCCCTTTAGTTACCGCGTCCCCTTCTTTTACCATCAAAGCACGGTTATGTGCATACGCGGTAAGAAAAGTCGCGTCGTGTTTGATGATAATGAGATTGCCGTAGCCGCGCAGCCCATTTCCGGAGTAAACCACTCGGCCATCCGCCGACGCGTTGACCGCATCTCCCGCCGCACCGCCAATATTCAAACCCTTGTTCTTCGCGTCGTCGAACGTGCCGATGATCGGGCCGCGCGCCGGCCAGATGAACGCCGGCTGCGCAGCCGCCGCCGTCGCGTTCGCATCCGCGCCGGGCGCCGGTGCCATGGCCGCCGCCGCGCCGGCCGTTCCGGCCGCCGCGCCCGTGCCCGCCATCCCTGAATTCGGACCGTAATACGGCGGCTGCGCGGCCGCACCCGGCTGCGGCGTCGCGTAGGCGTTCGCGCCGTTGAGCGGCTGCGTCTGCACGCCGCCGCCCACGATCGGCGCGGTCGCCACACCGGGCGTCGCCGCCGCGACGTTCGCGCCCGGAGGCGCCACGCGCATCAACTGGCCGACTTCGATCTGGTTCGGGTTGGTCAGGTTATTCCACGTCGCGATGTCGTGATAATTCTGACCGTTTTCCAGTGCGATCCGATATAGGGTGTCGCCCGGCTTCACACGGTAATAGCCCGGTGGCGGCGGGCCGTTGTCCGGCGTCTGCGCCGCTGTCGTGCTGATGGGCGCGCCCGTTCTGTCGACGACCGGCGCCATGTCCATGCGCGTCGAACACGCCGCCAGCGCGGACAACGCCAGCACGCACACGCCGCGCTGCGCCGCGCTTAAGGCTTGGTCCGCACTTCCTTCTCGCAAAGCACGCAGGATACTCATCGGTGTCAAATCACTCCGGATTTTAAGGGTACAAAGAAAACGCGATCGAGCTGCTCTTCCCGCCATTGCGTCGCCGACACGCGCGTGACGAGCGTCAGCACCTGCGATTGCGCGGCCTGCGATCCGACCGGCGCGACGAGCTTGCCGCCCACCGCCAGTTGATCGAGCAAAGCCTGCGGCACGTCGAGGCCCGCGCACGCGATCACGATCGCGTCGAACGGCGCGGCCGCGGGCAAGCCGAGGCGGCCATCGCCGTAATGCAAACGGATGTTCGGCACACGCAAGGGCCGAAGATTGAGCTTCGCGCGCTCCGACAGCGGCCGCACGCGTTCGATCGAATAAACCTCAGTGGCGACTTGCGACAGCACCGCCGCCTGATAGCCGCAGCCGGTGCCGATCTCCAGCACCTTGTTCAATGCACGCCCCGTCGCGACCAGCTCGATCATGCGCGCGACGACGGACGGCTTCGAGATGGTCTGGTGATGGCCGATCGGCAGCGCGGCGTCTTCGTAAGCCTGCGCGGCGAGCCCCGGATCGACGAACATGTGGCGCGGCACAACGGACATCGCGTTCAGCACGCGCGGATCGGTCACGCCGTTCGAGCGCAGCCGTTCGACCATGCGCTCGCGCACCCGTTCCGACGTGAGCGTCTGCGTGCTCGCGAGCGCGACGTTCGGCGCGCCTTTTTTTGTCGCGGTCGCAGCGTTCAGGTCGCGCTCGGCGGACCGCGCCGCCGGGCGCAATGCGTTCGCGCGCGGCGAGTGCGCCGAATGATGTGGCAGTGCGGCGCTCTTGCTCGCCGGCGGAACCGGTTTCGCCGTGCCAATTGCGGTCTTCGCGCCGGAACGCGCGGGAAATACGGAGGTGGCCGGTTTCGCGGACGCAGCCGCCGTCGCGGGATTCTTCATCGGCGCGTTCGCCGCGCGCGACGGAGCCGTCTTGGCCGGCAGCGCGGGCGTCGACTTGAGCGCTGAAGCGGCGGCCGCTTGCTTGCCGCGCAGATCCTGCGTGCGCGTCGCGGGTTTGCGCGGCTCGCGAACCAGATCCGCGAGCGCCAGCGGAAAGCGCTTGGCGCGCTCGTCGCTCATGTGCGGCGGCTCCCGGCGCTCGCCCATTCGCGCGTCTCGGCCATGAGCTTGGTATGCGTGAGGTCGAGCTGCAGCGGCGTGATCGATACGAAGCCGTTCGCGACCGCGTGAAAATCCGTGCCTTCGCTCGCGTCGAGCGCATCGCCGGACGGACCGATCCAGTAAATCGGATTGCCGCGCGGATCGGTCTGTCGGATCACGGGCTGCGATGGATGACGCTTGCCGAGCCGCGTCACTTTCCATTCGCGCAGTTGATCGTAAGGCAGGCTCGGGATGTTCACGTTCAGCAACGGATGGCCCGGCATCGGATGTTCGAGGAAATGCGCGACGATCTCGGCGGCGACGCGCGCGGCGTCGTCGAGATGAAGCCAGTCGCGGCCGACGAGCGAGAACGCGATCGCCGGAATGCCGAACATGAAGCCTTCGGTCGCGGCGGCCACCGTGCCGGAGTACAGCGTGTCCTCGCCGACGTTCTGCCCGTTGTTGATACCCGACACCACGAGATCCGGCTGATGCTCGAGCATGCCGGTGAGCGCGATGTGCACGGAATCGGTCGGCGTGCCGTTCACGAAGTTGAAACCATTCGGCGCTTGATGAACGCTCAAGGGTCGCGACAGCGTAAGCGAGTTGGACGAGCCGCTGCAGTTCTGCTCGGGCGCCATCACCGTTACTTCGCCGAGCGGCTGCAGGACATCGTGCAGCACGTTGATGCCGCGCGCCAGATAACCGTCGTCGTTGCTGAGTAGGATTCGCATCCGACGATTGTAACCGAGGAAAGTGGCGCGACGACGACTCGCAGGCTCGCTTGCGGCGGCGTCCCTGCCCTATACACTGGGGCCATTCCCGAACAGGCGGACAAGGAGACGATATGCGCGCCGTACGATGCAACGAACACGGATTGCCCGATACCCTTTCGATCGAAACGCTGCCCGACCTGCACCCGGAAGCGGGCGAAGTCGTCATCGACGTGAAGGCGGCGAGCGTGAACTTTCCCGACGTGCTCATCATCCAGAACAAATACCAGTTCAAGCCGCCGTTGCCGTTCACGCCGGGCGCGGAGTTCGCGGGCATCGTGCGCGAAGTCGGCGCGGGTGTCGCGCGTCTGTCGCCCGGCATGCGGGTGGCCGCCTATACCGCGCAAGGCGCGTTCGCGGAACAGGCGCGCGCGAAGGCGGAGGATTGCATCGTGCTGCCCGATGACGTCGATCTCGCCGATGCCGCCGCGTTCACGCTCGCCTACGGCACGTCGTATCACGCGCTCGTCGATCGCGGCGAGCTCGTGGCCGGAAATACGCTGCTCGTTCTCGGCGCGGCGGGTGGCGTCGGCATCGCGGCGATCCAGATCGGCAAGCTCATCGGCGCGCGCGTGATCGCCGCGGCATCGAGCCCGGAGAAGCTCTCGTTCTGTCGCGAGCATGGCGCAGATGAGGTCATCGACTATACAAGCGAAGATTTGCGCGAGCGCGTCAAGGCGCTGACCGCCGGCAACGGGCCGGATGTCGTCTTCGATCCCGTCGGCGGCACCTATGCGGAGCCCGCGTTTCGCAGCATCGGATGGCGCGGCCGGTATCTCGTGGTCGGATTCGCGAACGGCGAAATTCCGAGGCTGCCGCTCAATCTCGCGCTATTGAAAGGCGCGAGCATCGTCGGCGTGTTCTGGGGCGGCCACATGCAACGCGAGCACGCGCTCGCCGATAAAGAATTCGCGACGATGGTCGACTGGATCAAGGCCGGCAAGCTGCGTCCGGTGATCACCCAACGTTATTCGCTCGATGAAACGCCGCGCGCGCTCGACGACATGATGAATCGCCGCGTGACCGGCAAGATCGTGATCGAGCCGTGACGCGTTGCTGCTACCATCGCAGCCTTTCGAATTCATCGGAAGCGACATGACGAGCAAACGTCCCGACGCCAGCGTCATCGTGCCGGTCTACAACTGCGAGGCGTGGCTCGAAGTGCTGCTGTGCTCGGTGCTCGATCAGGACGGCGTCGATCTCGAAGTCATCGCGATCTGCGACGGCGCGACCGACAGCAGTCTCGCCGTGCTCGAATCGCTGGCGGCACGCGATGCACGCATCCGCGTCGTGGCGCAGGCCAATCGCGGCGTATCGGCGGCGCGCAATGCCGGACTGACGCTCGCGCGCGGCGAGTGGATCGCGTTCGCCGACGGCGACGACTGGATGAAGCCGGGCGCATTGCGCACCTGGATCGAGCACGGCCGCCAGCACGATCTCGATGTCGTGATCGGCAACGGATTCACCTTCGACGCGCTGCCGCCGCCCGCCGATCCGCAGCCGATGTACGACGGTCAGCCGTGGGGCGAGGTCTGCAGCGGCGCGACGTGGTTCGAGCGAACCGTGCCGAACGACGACTGGGTCGTCTGCGTATGGCTTCAGTGCGTACGACGCGATTTCGTCTCGAGACACGGGCTGCGGTTCGAGGAAGGCGTCGTGCACGAGGACATCATCTGGACGTTGCAGGTCGGGCTTCGCGCGCAGCGTGTCGGTTTCGTGCACGAGCCGTTCTACGGCTATCGGCGCAATCCGGGATCGATCACGAACTCGCTTTCGCCGGATGCCGTCGCGCGTCGCGCCGCGGGTTACCTCCGCGTGATCGACGCGCTCGTGACCGCCGCGCTCGACCCGCGCGCCAACCGACGCCTGAGCCGGATTCTGCTGCGCCAGGCCAACCGCGAGAGTGGTCATCTGCTGCATGTGCTCAGAAAACGCCTGAGCGACGACGCGCTGCGCAGGCCTTTTGCGCGGCAGTTCCTGCAGTCGGGCTATCTCCGCGCGATGCTGAAGGGCGCGACCAACGCAAGCGAAGTGTGGCGCGCGCTGCGCTGCTGGCGCTTCTATTCCCGCTGCGCGGCGTAGAGACGCCCGATCAGAAGCGCCGCGACTGCGCGCCGGGCAGCATGCCGATGCGCGTCGACTGCGCCGATTTGGCATCGACGAAATCGGCTGGCGCGTAGTGCTGCGGTGCGCGCGCATGCTTGCCATGCAAGGTCTGGAACGCGGACATCACGCGCCGCACCGTGAGCAGGCGTTGCCACAAGCGTTCGCGAAGTTTGCCGAACGGCAGGAAGGATGGCGGCAACACGACCGCGCCCGGCCCCCAGCCGGGACGCCACGAGCGTGCAAGGCCCTGGCGCATGAACAGTGAGAGCGTGGGCACGCCGATGCAAGATGCGAGATGCCCGAGACCGGAATCGTTGCCGATGAACCAGGACGACTCGGCGATCCAGGTCGCGACATCGCTCAGTTGTGGCAGCGCGTTGACTTCGCATCCTTCCTGAGCGATATCGCGCCAGACGCCCAACTCCTCCGGTGCAACGAGAAAGCTCGCCTGCAATCGACCGCGGTCGAGCACACGCGAAAGGGCGAGAAATTTCTCGCGGCCCCACATTTTCTCGGGATGGCTGCCCGTCGGATGAATGACGACGCGATTGGCGAAACGCCCTCGCATGACGCCGGCCGGGACGACGAGACCGTTCGCACGGGTCACGTCGGAGAGGCCCAGCACGTTCGTCGCAATGTCGACGATACGGTCCACCATGTGTTTCGAGCCGCCGTATTCCGGCAACGTCGCGAGACAAATCGTTTTGCCCGAGCGGCTCAGCGTCGACGCGTAGTCGGTCGGACGAAGCTCGATCACGGTGTCGAAAGCGCCCTGACAGGCGTCGGCACGTCCCACTGTCACACGCGGAAACCATTCGGCGAGCTGCTCCGCGACCCAGCCGAACACGACGGGGCGATAGCCGTTGCGGATGAGATTGTCGACGAGGACGAGCCCGATGAGGCTGTCACCGATCGGCGATGGCAGAACCACCGCAATCGAACCGTCAGTTCGCAGTTTCATTCTTGGTCTCGCGGAATCGCGTGGACGGATGCCGCGCAGAAACCGCGCATGGCGCCCGAAACAGAGTGTCGCCGACTTTCGTCACGATTCGATGTGCCTTGGCGCCCATTCACCCCGAATGAAGACGGCCCTTGCGCAGCGATTCACCGTAATACACCTGTTTAGGGCAGCATGATAGCGATGTCAGCCGTATCGTGCCAGAACGGATACTCCGAAAACGGTCCGGCACGTTTTACGGCGTGTTGCCGTGCGCGCTTCACGAGCGATCAAAGCTTTTCGGTCTCGCCGCTCTTCGGCTGCCACTTCATGAGCCGGCGCTCGACCAGCGCGACGAGGCCGTCGAGCACCAGCGCGAACGCGGTCAGCACGAGAATCCCCGCGAACACCGTGTTGATGTCGAAGGTGCCTTCGGCTTGCAGAATCAGATACCCGACGCCGCGCGCCGAACCGAGATATTCGCCGACCACCGAGCCGACGAACGCGAGTCCGACCGACGTATGCAGGCTCGAAAACACCCAACTCGTCGCACTCGGCAAATAGACGTGACGCAGCAGTTGCTTGCGGTTCGCGCCGAGCATGCGCGCATTCGCGAGCACGACCGGGCTCACTTCCTTCACGCCCTGATAGACGTTGAAGAACACGATGAAAAACACGAGCGTCACGCCCAGTGCGACCTTCGACCAGATGCCGAGGCCGAACCATACCGCGAAGATCGGCGCGAGAATCACGCGCGGCATCGAGTTGGCGGCCTTGATGTAAGGATCGAGGAGCGCGCTCGTCGTCGGCGCGAGCGCGAGCCACAAGCCGACGCCCAGTCCGGACACCGTGCCGATGAAGAACGCCAGCACCGTCTCGATCAGCGTCACCCACAGATGGATATAAATCTCGCCGCCGGTGAACCACTCCCAGATGCGCACGAGCACCTTCTGAGGCTCGCCGAAAAAGAACGCGGCCTTGTTGGCGTCGTCGAAATAGAAAGGCGGCAGGAGCGTCGGGCTCGTCAGCACGTACCACAGCACGAAGCACGCGAGCAGCAACAGCCATTGCCATACGATGAGATTCGCTCGATTCGGGCGCAGCTTGTTCCACATGGTCGTATCGTCTTATTCGGCGGCGGGCTTCAGTTGCTGCTGATAACCCTTCAACACTTCCTCGCGCAGCACGCCCCAGATCTGTGCGTGCAGTTCGACGAAACGCGGATGCGAGCGGATCTCGGCGACATCGCGCGGACGCGGCAGATCGATCGCGAACTCGCCGATCGGATGCGTGCCCGGCCCGGCCGCCAGCACGACGACGCGGTCGGACATCGAGATCGCCTCGTCCAGATCGTGGGTGATGAAGAGCACGGCCTTGCGCTTCGCCGCCCAAAGATCGAGCAGCTCGTTTTCCATCAGTTGACGCGTCTGAATGTCGAGCGCGGAGAACGGCTCGTCCATCAGGATGATGTCGGGATCGAGGATGAGCGTTTGCGCCATCGCGACGCGCTTTCTCATGCCGCCCGACAACTGATGCGGATAACGGTCGCCGAAGCCGCCCAGGCCCACGCGCTTGAGCCATTCCTCGCCGCGCTTGTCCGCCTCGGCCTTGGGCACGCCTTGAAACGCCAGGCCCGCCGTCACGTTGTCGAGCGCGCAGCGCCACGGCATCAGGCCATCGGCCTGAAACATGTAGCCCGCGCGCCGGTTGATGCCTTTCAGCTTCTCGCCGAACACGCTCACGGTGCCCGACGAAGGCTCAAGCAATCCCGCCGACACGTTGAGCAGCGTCGACTTTCCGCAGCCGGTCGGACCGACCACCGACACGAACTCGCCCGGCGCGATGGCGAGGCTCGTATCGCGGACCGCGGTATAGCGGTCCTTGCGATTCTCGCGCGACGCGAATGTGCACGTGACGTTCGCGAGCGCGAGCGCGTGTTTCGAAGGCGAGGACATCGGTCAGACCTTGACGGTGGCGAGCGCCTTCTTGACGAAGTCGTTGGTCCAGGTCTTCGACAAGTCGATCGGCTTGCCTTTCACGGTTTCGTCGAAGGCCTGAAGCGTCTTGAGCGATGTCGCGGGACCATCGGCGGGCATCAGGCCGTCCGGCGACAGCGCCTCTTTCACGTGCTGCCACGAATCCAGATACAGCGCGCGATCGCCGAGCAGATAGCTTTCCGGCACCGTCGAAATGAGGTCCTTGCCCGAAGCCGACTGCAGCCATTTCAGCGCGCGCACCATCGCGTTGGTGAGCGCCTGCGTCGTGTTCGGATTCTTCGTGATGAAACTCTGCGACGCGTAGAGGCAGCCCGCCGGCATGTTGCCGCCGAACACCTTGACGGTATCCGCGAGCGTGCGCGTGTCCGACACGATGCGGATATCGCCCGCGCGGTCGAGCTTGGTCATCACCGGATCGAGGTTGGCGATGGCGTCGATCTGGCCAGACTGCAGCGCGGCGATCGCGCCCGCGCCCGCGCCGACCCCGATGAACGACACGTCGGTCGCCTTCAGCCCTGCCTGCGCGAGCACGAAGCTCGCCATGATCGACGTCGACGAGCCCGGCGCCGTCACGCCGATCTTCTTGCCTTTCAGATCCGCGACCGACTTGTAGTTCGGCATCGCCTTCTTCGACACAGCGAGCACGATCTGCGGCGCGCGTCCTTGCAGCACGAATTCGCGGAAGTACTGATTCTTCGCCTGCAGCAGCAACGTGTGCTCGAACGCGCCGGACACGACGTCCGCGCTGCCGCCGACCGCTGCCTGAAGGGCCTTCGCGCCGCCCGCGAAATCGGCGATTTCGATTTCGAGCCCTTCGTCCTTGAAGTAATTGCGACGCTCGGCGATGGTGAGCGGCAGATCGTAGAAGAGATTCTTGCCGCCGACCGCGATCGATACCTTGGCCTGTTCCGGCTTGCTCTGCGCAAACGCGAGCGGCATGCCCGACATGGCCCCACCCGCGAGCACGGCGCCGCTCGCGATGAACGTTCTGCGTTTCATCGTTGTCTGTCTCCTGGTTTTATCGTTCTCAGCGCTGTCGGACCGAAGGCTCAGATCACCTTGGCCGAGCGCAGCCGCGCAATATCGTCGGCATCATACCCGAGCGTTTGAAGTACTTCATCCGTGTGTTCACCGAGTTGCGGGCCGAGCCAGCGCGTTTCGCCCGGCGTCTCCGAGAGCTTCGGCGTCACGTTCGGCAGCGTGATTTCCTTCCCGTCCTGCCAGGGAAAGCGTTGCAACATCTGCCGCGCGATGTATTGCGGATCGGTGAACATGTCGGCGACGCTGTAGATGCGGCCCGCGGGCACATCGGCGCCGTTGAGCACGGCGAGCGCCTCGTCGATGCTGCGCGTCGACAGCCACGCGGCGATGGCGTCGTCGATTTCCTGCGTGCGCGGCACGCGGCCATCGTTCGATGCGAGCGCCGGATCGTCCGCGAGGTCCGCGCGGTCGATCGCGTTCATCAGGCGCTTGAAGATCGGATCGCTGTTGCCGCCGATGACAATACTGCCGTCGCGGCACGGATACGTATTCGACGGAACGATGCCCGGCAGCGACGCGCCCGTGCGCTCGCGAATCATGCCGTACACGCCGTATTCCGGCACGACGCTTTCCATCATGTTGAAGACGGCTTCGTACAGCGCGACATCGACCACCTGACCCTTGCCGCCGTTCACTTGCCGGTGATGCAGCGCCATCAGCGCGCCGATCACGCCGTGGAGCGCGGCGATCGAATCGCCGATCGAGATGCCGATGCGCGGCGGCGGCAAATCCGGATAGCCGGTGATATGGCGCAAGCCGCCCATCGATTCCGCGATCGCGCCGAAGCCCGGGCGATCGCGATAAGGACCGGTCTGGCCGTAACCGGAGAGCCGCACCATCACGAGACCGGGGTTTTCCGCGCACAGCACTTCATAGCCGAGCCCGAGCTTTTCGAGCAGACCGGGCCGAAAATTCTCGACGACGATATCGGCTTCCTTTGCCAGCCGGCGCACGATCTCCTTGCCCTCGTCGGCCTTGAGATTGATCGTCACCGATTTTTTGTTGCGCGCCTGCACCGCCCACCAGAGCGACGTGCCGCCCACTTCCGGATAGAGCTTGCGCCACTTGCGCAGCGGATCGCCGCCGTTCGGATCTTCGATCTTGATGACGTCGGCGCCGAATTCACCCATGAAGCGCGCGGCGAACGGACCGGCGATGAGCGTGCCGAGCTCCAGCACCTTGACGCCGGCGAGCGGTCCCGTCGTTGTGCTCATGGTCGTCTCCTGAATGTTTTTATGTGGACTGTTTCAGAGCGGCATGTCGAGCGGCCTGAAACGCGGCGTGCCGTCGGCGAGCGTTTCGTTGAACATCCCGGCGGGCCGCACCCAGAGGCCGCGTTCGTGCGGCCACAGATGCTCGTAGACGATCATCGCTTCCTCGGTTTCCGAGTGCCGCGCGACGCCGATCACGCGATAGAGTCCGCCCTTGTAGTGACGATGCGTCGCGAGCGCGAGAGCTTCGGTTTCTGTCATCGGTTTTGTCCTGCTGATGGTCGCGTTCAGACGGAGCGGCGATCGAGCATCGCGCGCGCGATCGTGCCCGCATCGACATATTCGAGCTCGCCGCCGACGGGCACGCCGCGCGCGAGCCGCGTCACCTTGAGCCCTTTCGACTTGAGCGTCTGCGCGAGATAGTGCGCGGTCGCTTCGCCTTCGTTCGTGAAGTTGGTGGCGAGCACCACTTCCTGCACTTCGCCGTCGAGCGCGCGGTTGATGAGCCGCTCGAAGTGGATCTCCTTCGGCCCGATGCCGTCGAGCGGACTCAGCCGCCCCATCAGCACGAAATAAAGTCCGCGATACGTGAGCGTCTGCTCGAGCATGATCTGGTCGGCAGGCGTTTCGACGACGCACAGCAAGGCCGGATCGCGCTCCTCGTCACTGCAGACTTCGCATATGTCGGCTTCGGTGAAGGTGTTGCACTTCTCGCAGTGCTTCAGATGCTCGGTCGCGAAAAGCAGCGAATTGCCGAGCTTCTCGGCACCCGCGCGGTCGTGCTGCATCAGGTGATACGCGATGCGCTGCGCCGACTTCGGGCCGACGCCGGGCAGCGCGCGCAACGCTTCGACGAGCGCCGACAGGGCGGAAGGTTGTTTCATGTGTCCTTCGTTTGACATCGAAGCGCGCCGAATTCACTTCGGCGCGCGCGCTCAGAACGGCAGCTTGAAGCCCGGCGGCATCGGCATGCCGGCCGTCATGCCGCTCATCTTCTCTTGCGTGGTGGCCTCTGCCTTGCGCACGGCGTCGTTGAACGCGGCGGCGACGAGGTCTTCCAGCATGTCCTTGTCGTCGGCGAGCAGGCTCGGGTCGATCTGCACGCGACGCACGTCGTTCTTGCAGGTCATCGTCACCTTCACGAGACCGGCGCCGGACTGGCCCTCGACCTCGATCTGCGCGAGTTGATCCTGCATCTTCTTCATGTTTTCCTGCATCTGCTGAGCCTGTTTCATCAGCCCGGCGAGTTGGTTCTTCATCATGGTTCGGCTCCTTCCTGGAAAACGTGTGGCAAAAGCACGCGCAAAGCGCGCGCCCGATATTCAGTGCGGCCGCGCGACGTTCAAGGACGCGCCGCGCGCCTCAATTCACGACGGACTCGCGCCCGATACGGCGATCGGCTTGATCGAACCCTGCACGATGCTCGCGCCGAAATCGCGGATCAGCGACTGCACGAACGGATCCTGCCTGATCTCCTGCTCGGCTTCCTGCTGGCGGCGCGCGCGCTCGGCCGCGTCGAGCGCGGCGGCGGTGCGCCGCGCGGGCGCGACATCGACGCTCACTTCGATCGCGCGGCCGAGCTTCTCGGCAAGCGCGGCCTTGAGCTTCGTGACGTGCGTGGCGTCGGTGTACATCTGAACCGGAACCGCGAGCGTGACGGAATGTGCATCGCAAGCGGTGAGTTCGCTGTTGAACGCGAGCTGATAGGCGACGCCCTTGAGCGGCAGATCGACGGCGAGCGCGGCCCACTCCACCGACACGCCGAGCGCATCGAGCGGCACGGCGGGCGGCAGCGGCGTCGTGTCGATCACGGGCGCGGGTTTCGCGACGGCGGCCTCGGCGCCGAAACGCATGTCGTCGGGACCGCTATCGAAAGCGGGCACGAAGCCGTCGTCCGGCGGCATGAAGTAATCCTGCTCCGATCCCGCCGGCGGATAGTCGTCGGGCGGCATGTCTTCCCACGGCGGAACGACGTTCGACTTGGCCGCGCTTCCAGCCGCATCGCCGGCAGCGGGTTTCGCCTCGGGCGCGGCCTGCGCGCGACGCGGCGTCGGCACCTGAACTTGCGCGGCAGGCTTCGCGGTTGCCTTGGGCGCTGCGGGAGCCGTTGTCTGCGCAGCCGCTGCACCGCGTGCGCCGCGGTCGGACGACAGCCGCATGCCGGCGCTGCGCAGTACCTCGAGCGCCGCGCTCGCGCCGCCTGCCGCGCGCGAAGTCGCCGCTTCATCCGATGCACGCGGAGTGGCTTCATCGGCGACTTGTCGTGCGGCGCTCGGTACTGGCGCTGGCTTGACGGGCACCGGCTCGCTCGTCTCGACGACGGGCGCCGCCGGCTTTGCGCTTTCTATAGCGGGTGCGACCGGTGGCGTCTCTTTCGCCTTGACGACGACCGTTTCCACAACGGGCGCCGGCGCTTTCGCGACGGGCGCTGGCGCGACCGCGCGCTCGGCCATTGCGCCCGCCAGCGCAGCGCTGCGCGCGGGCTTCGCGCCCGAAGGCGCGCTGACGGCGACGCCGCCTCCCGGTCCGCCCGCCGGCTCGAACGCGAGCATGCGCAAGAGCGTCATCGTGAAGCCGGCGTATTCGTCCGGCGCGAGGCCGAGTTCGCTGCGCCCGACCGTGGCAATCTGATAGAAGAGCTGGACCTGCTCGGCAGAAAGAGTCTCGGCGAAGCGGCGGATGTCCGCGGCTTCGGGCCATTCGTCCAGCACCGACGCCGGCGCGAACTGCGCCCAGCCGACTCGATGCAGAAGACTCGCGAGATCCTGCAGCGCAGTCGAAAAGGACAGGCTGCGCAGCGCCATTTCGTCGGCGATCGCGAGCACGCTCGGGCCGTCGCCGGCGCAAAGCGCATCGATGAGACGGATCAGATAGCTTTGATCGAGCGCGCCGAGCATGCCGCGCACGGCGTCCTCGGTGACTTCGTTCGCCGAATACGCGATGGCCTGATCGGTCAGTGAAAGCGCATCGCGCATCGAGCCGTCCGCCGCGCGCGACAAAAGACGCAGCGCCTGCGACTCGAACGAGATGCTCTCCTGCTGAAGAATGTTCTCCAGGTGAGACACGATATGCCCCGCCGGCATCTGCTTCAGGTTGAACTGCAGGCAGCGCGAGAGCACGGTGACGGGAATCTTCTGCGGATCGGTCGTCGCGAGAATGAACTTCACGTGCGGCGGGGGCTCTTCCAGCGTCTTCAGCATCGCGTTGAAGGCGTGGTTCGTGAGCATGTGCACTTCGTCGATCATGTAGACCTTGAAGCGGGCGTCGACGGGCGCGTAGACGGCGCGCTCGAGCAGCGCCGCCATTTCGTCGACGCCGCGATTGCTCGCCGCATCCATTTCGACGTAATCGACGAAACGCCCCTCGTCGATTTCCCGACACGCACGGCACACGCCGCACGGCTTCGAGGTCACGCCGGTTTCACAATTGAGCGCCTTCGCGAAGATACGCGAGAGCGTCGTCTTGCCGACGCCGCGCGTGCCCGTGAAGAGATACGCATGATGCAGGCGGCCGCCATCGAGCGCGTGCGTGAGCGCACGGACGACGTGCTCCTGGCCGACGAGCGACTCGAATGATTTCGGCCGCCATTTGCGTGCGAGAACTTGATAGGTCATGCGCGAAATTGTATCAGCAACGACCTTGCGCAAACGCCGGTCCAAAAGGCCGCCGGCGGACTTGAACAGGGTGCTTCCGGCCAGCGCGGGCGCACAAAAATGTCGCGCTCGGATGGCTGCGCGAAGCAGCAAATGAATCAGGGAAAACGAGAGAGGAACAACAGAGAGGAAAGCGGAAGGTGACGAGCCCGACCCTCGGCACTGGTGGAAAGCGGCTGTGGCTGCTTCGTTCCCGACCTGACCAGGTTGACCGCGCCACCATGCGAGGAGGCCCGTCACGTCGAATTGTACCACGGGGTCTGGTGCGCCCGGAAGGCGTCAGTCGAATGCACAGTCTTTTCGGCGCCCTCTTGTGCTTCGTGTCGTCGGCCTCAGATACGGCCTATCAGTACCCGGCGACGGATAGCAAAGTAAGCTAAGATGACGTGTGAATTACCCGGAAGTGGTGCATTTCGCCCTTCCGCAGATCATTCGCCGCCATTCGCGAGTCATTTTGGCGCATGGCGCGCGGGCCGAATCTTGCCCGTTGGCGACGAAAATTTTTTTCAGTTTTGGTATATCGTGGCGAGCATTCAAACGCGGGCCTCGAATCAATAGAGGTATTCAGACAATGAGCGAATCAATCAAGCACATCAGCGACGCTTCTTTCGAACAGGATGTCGTCAAGTCGGATAAACCTGTCCTGCTCGATTTCTGGGCTGAGTGGTGCGGTCCGTGCAAGATGATTGCCCCGATCCTCGACGAAGTCGCGAAGGATTACGGCGATCGCCTGCAGATCGCGAAGATCAATGTGGACGAGCATCAGTCGACGCCTGTGAAGTTCGGCGTGCGCGGCATTCCCACGCTGATTCTCTTCAAGAACGGCGCGGTCGCCGCGCAGAAGGTCGGCGCATTGTCCAAGTCGCAACTGACCGCGTTCCTCGACAGCAACCTGTAACGGCATCACCGGCGGACTCCGGTACCTCCGGCGTCCGCTTGCGGCATCCACGGCGCATTACAGGCGCAAAGCGATGCAGCCGATGTTGTCACGTGACAACATCGGCCGAAAAGCCCCGCCCAAAGCCCACCCGAGGCTCGTGTGGCGTGTGCTATGCTAGAATCACAAGAGTTCAAGAAGTATTAAGTCTCGAGCGGTTCCGCTCACCTCTTCTCCCAAATCTTTCTGTCGCACCTCTCTCCCCGGCGGGAAATCCGTATGCATTTATCCGAGCTCAAGTCTCAGCACGTCTCCGCACTGATCGAGATGGCCAATGGCCTCGAGATTGAAAATGCGAACCGCCTGCGCAAGCAGGAACTCATGTTCGCGATTCTTAAAAAGCGCGCCAAGGGTGGCGACACGATTTTCGGCGACGGCACGCTCGAAGTGCTGCCCGACGGATTCGGCTTCCTGCGCTCTCCCGAGACCTCGTATCTCGCGAGCACGGACGACATCTACATCAGCCCGTCGCAAATCCGCCGCTTTAATCTGCACACCGGCGACACGATCGAAGGCGAAGTGCGCACGCCGAAGGACGGCGAGCGTTATTTCGCGCTCGTGAAGGTGGACAAAGTCAACGGGCAGCCGCCCGAGGCCTCGAAACACAAGATCATGTTCGAGAACCTCACGCCGCTGCATCCGAACAAGCCGCTGCCGCTCGAGCGCGAAATGCGCGGCGAGGAAAACGTCACGGGCCGGATCATCGACATGATCGCGCCGATCGGCAAGGGCCAGCGCGGTCTGCTCGTCGCGTCGCCGAAGTCCGGCAAAACCGTCATGCTGCAGCACATCGCGCATGCGGTGAAGGCCAATCATCCGGACGTCATCCTGTTCGTGCTGCTCATCGACGAGCGTCCGGAAGAAGTGACGGAAATGCAGCGCTCGGTGCGTGGCGAAGTCATCGCGTCGACCTTCGACGAACCGGCCGCGCGTCACGTGCAAGTGGCCGAAATGGTCATCGAGAAAGCGAAGCGTCTCGTCGAAATGAAGCACGACGTCGTGATTCTGCTCGACTCGATCACGCGTCTCGCGCGCGCCTACAACACGGTCGTGCCGGCGTCGGGCAAGGTGCTGACGGGCGGTGTCGACGCCAACGCGCTGCAACGCCCGAAGCGCTTCTTCGGCGCGGCTCGCAACATCGAGGAAGGCGGCTCGCTGACGATCATCGGCACGGCGCTCATCGAAACGGGCAGCCGCATGGACGACGTGATCTACGAAGAGTTCAAGGGCACCGGCAACATGGAAGTGCACCTCGAACGCCGTCTCGCGGAAAAGCGCGTCTATCCGTCGATCAACCTGAACAAGTCGGGCACGCGCCGCGAAGAACTGCTCATCAAGCCGGACCTGCTGCAAAAGGTCTGGGTGCTGCGCAAGTTCATCCACGACATGGACGAAGTCGAAGCGATGGAATTCCTGCTCGACAAGATCCGTCAGACGAAGAACAACGCCGAGTTCTTCGACATGATGCGTCGCGGCGGAGGCTGATCCCTGATCCGCTTCGCTGCTCAAGCCTGTAAAAACCGCCCGCTTCGCCGGGCGGTTTTTTTTGTGCTTCGCGCGCGCCGCTCTTCGTACAATCCGGACTATCGAAGCAAACAGAATGATCGATGGCCAACCTCTTCACCCGCTGGTTCGGTGCACAGCGCCGCGAGCGCACGCTGCGCAAATACGCAATCGACGACGCGCTCTGGCAGCGCACGCTCGACACGTATCCGTGCTTCGGCCATCTGCAGGCGAGCGACCTCGCGCGTCTTCGCGAAACCGCGAGCCTGTTCATCGCGCAGAAAGAATTCTCGACCGCGCACGATCTCGAACTGACCGACCAGATGATCGTCTCGATCGCTGCGCAGGCCTGCCTGCCAGTGCTCAATCTCGACCTGGACCTGTATCGCGGCTGGGTCGGCGTGATCGTCTATCCGGGCGAGTTCATCATCAAGAAGACCGTTGAAGACGAGGACGGCGTCGTGCACGAGATCGAGCACGATGCGAGCGGCGAGGCGTGGGAAGGCGGTCCGGTCGTCTTGTCGTGGGAAGACGCGCAGATGGCCGACGGCTCCGACGCCTACAACGTCGTGATCCACGAGTTCGCGCACAAGATCGACATGGTGACGGGCGAAGCAGACGGCCATCCTCCGCTCTTTCGCCGCTGGCACGCACCGCTCGATTCCGGCGCCTGGTCCGATATCTTCGACAACGCCTACGATCAGTTCTGCGCGCGCGTGGACGCCGTGCCGCAGCGCCGCTGGAGCCGCTTCGAGCGCGAATCGCTGATCGATCCGTACGCGGCCGATCATCCGTCGGAATTTTTCGCGGTCTGCAGCGAGGCGCTGTTCGTGACGCCGCAAGCGTTCGAAGCCGAGTACCCCGAGCTTTACCGGCTGCTCGCGCGCTACTACCGGCAAGACCCGGCGGGCGTCGGTGCGCTCGTCGCATGAGTTCCGCCGCAACCTCCAAAAAAGATGTCAACCGACTGATTTTCTGGCATAATCCCCGTTTTTCGA
This sequence comes from Caballeronia sp. J97, assembly GCF_905220305.1. NCBI lineage: Bacteria > Pseudomonadati > Pseudomonadota > Betaproteobacteria > Burkholderiales > Burkholderiaceae > Caballeronia > Caballeronia sp. J97. Next base: position 52,778 of record NZ_CAJMZL010000015.1, read on the forward strand.
CCCTAGGCAAGTGACTCGCGCAGCGCTGCAAACAGTGCAACGGGTTGGCTACCGCCAGATATCAGGAAAGACCATGAAACAAGGCATTCACCCGGATTACCGCGAAGTCCTGTTCGTCGACATGTCGAACGACTTCAAGTTCGTGACCCGCTCGACCATCCAGACGCGCGAAACCGCCGAATTCAACGGCAAGACCTACCCGCTCGCGAAGATCGAAGTGTCGTCGGAATCGCACCCGTTCTACACCGGCCAGCAAAAGATCATGGACACGGCGGGCCGCGTCGAGAAGTTCAACAACAAGTTCGCACGCTTCTCCACCAAGAAGTAAGTCGGGCTTCGGGCTTCATGAGAAAAGGGCAGCTTTGGCTGCCCTTTTTTGTCGCCGACGGGTTTGCTTCGACGTTTCGTCTTACACGCGGCGCGCATCGCCGCTTTGCTGCATCGTGTAACCGCTGTTGCGCTGGATTACGGCGAGCCGCGATGAACCGCCCTTAACGCCGCCGCGCGACTACAATGCCGGTTGCTCCAGTCCCGGCCTCGCTCCGCCCGAGATCAGCGGACCGCTTTCAATCAAACCTTCTCGCATGCGATCTGTCGTTCGTCTGACCGCCTCCGCCACCAGCGCCCTGCCGCGCTGGCTGCTGCTCGCCATCTGCATCACCTACGCGTCGTTCGGCCTGTTCGGCCGCGATCCGTGGAAGAACGAAGATGCGGCGGGCTTCGGCGTCATGTGGACGATGGCCAACGGCGACGCCCGCGACTGGCTGCTGCCGAACCTGGTCGGCAAGGCGCCCACCGCCGATGGCCCGCTGATGTACTGGCTCGGCGCATCGGCGATACGGATCCTGAGCCCTTGGGTCGATGCGAGCAACGCGTCGCGCGTGGTCACGGGTCTGCTCTTCTGTCTTGCCTGCGCATTCGTCTGGTATTCGGCCTATCTGCTGGGCCGGCGCGAAGAGGCCCAGCCCTTCAAATATGCTTTCGGCGGCGAGCCTGAGCCACGCGACTACGGCCGCACACTCGCCGACGGCGCGCTGCTGATCCTGCTCGCGTGTTTCGGCCTCGCCGAACGCGGCCACGAAACCACGCCGCAGCTCGCGCAGTTCGCCGGCACCGCGATGCTCCTCTACGCCCTCGTGCGAAGCCTCGACAAGCCGATCCACGGCGGCCTCATGTGGGGCGTGGCAATCGGCGTCGTCGGACTGTCGAGCTCGCCCGTGCTCGTGTTCGCGCTTCTGCTGTGCACGCTCGCGATGACGATCATCGTGAAGCAGGTGCGCGCCGCGCCGCTCCTGATCTTCGGCCTGCCGGTCGCGATCGTGCTGATCGCCGCGTGGGTGCTGCCGACGCTGCACTACTTCCCCGAGGACGGGGAATGGTGGCTGCGGCAATGGTGGCGCAACAGCTTTTCGTTCTTCTCCGGCACGCCCGGCGCGATCTTCGGCTACGCGATCAAGAATCTGCCGCTCTTCACATGGCCGGCGTGGCCGCTCGCGGTCTGGGCATTCGTCAGTTGGGGCGGGCTGCGGCGTTCGCCGCACGTCGGCGTGCCCCTGTCGATCATCGGGCCGCTGCTCGTGCTGGTCGTCTTGCAGGCGCACGAAACCAACCGGCTCTTCATGCTGCTTCTGCCGCCGCTCTCGGTGCTCGCGACCTTTGCGCTGCCCACGCTCAAGCGCGGTGCGATCAACGCGATCGACTGGTTCGCGATGCTGAGCTTCACGATCATCGGCTCGCTGGTGTGGCTGGTCTGGAGCGCCGGCATGTTCGGCTTTCCCGCAACGATGGCCCGCAATCTCGCGCGTCTCGCGCCGGGCTTTCATCCCGAGTTCAAGCTGATTTCCTTCGCGTGCGCGGTAGCCGTGACGGTCTGCTGGTTCCTGCTCGCGCGCTGGCGTCTCGCGCGGCATCCGAAGGTGCTGTGGCGCAGCGTCGTGTTGTCGAGCGCGGGCACCACGCTCATGTGGGTGCTGCTCATGACGCTATGGCTGCCGGTGGTGAACTACAGCCGGACGTATCGCGACGTGGCCGAGCAGATCGCCGATCATCTGCCGCCCGACTACACCTGCATCTCGCCCGTGCGCCTCGGCGACGCGCAGATCGCCACCTTCGCCTATTTCGGCGGCATGCATTTCGCGTTCGACGAGGATTGCGACGTGATCCTGCGCCAGGATCCGGCGGACTACGGCGAGCCTTCCACGATGTCGGCGTTCCAGTGGAAGCTCGTCTGGGAAGGCCGGCGCGTCGCCGACCGTGACGAGCGCTTCCGCCTCTACGTGCGCATCGAGCGTCCCACGCCGCCGGCGAAGAAACCGCTGCGCCCGAAGAGCCTGCGCCGCGTCCAGTAACACGATGCGCGCGATGCCGACACCGACCAGCACGACCGGCATGTTGAGCGACGTGCGCAAGATCGCCGCGCTCGCGTGGCCGGTGCTGATCGGCCAGCTCGCGGTGATTGCGTTCGGCGTGATCGACACCGCGATGGTCGGCCGCTTCTCCGCCACCGACCTCGCCGCGCTCGGCCTCGGCGGCTCCGTCTACATTTCCGTGTATATCGGCTTGACGGGGATTCTCGTCGCGCTGCAGCCGATCGCCGGCCAGCTCTTCGGCGCGGGCCGCGAAAGCGAGATCGGCGAAGAGACGCGTCAGGCGTTCTGGCTCGCCGCCGCGCTCGCCGTGATCGGCTTCGTGCTGCTCTTCCATCCCGAGCCGCTGCTGTCGCTCGCGAAAACGCCGCCCGCGCTGCACGATCGCACCGTCGACTATCTGCGCATTCTGTCGTTCGGCCTGCCCGCGAGCCTCGCGTTTCGCGTCTACAGCTCGCTCACCAACGCGGTCGGCAAGCCGCGCCTCGTGATGTTCCTTCAGGTCGGCGGCCTGCTGCTCAAGTTTCCGCTCAACACGTGGTTCATCTTCGGCGGATTCGGCGTGCCCGCGCTCGGCGGCCCGGGCTGCGCGCTCGCGAGCACGCTCATCAACTGGGTGCTCGCGGCCGTCGGCATGACGGTGCTCTTCAAGTTCGAGTTCTTCCGGCCGTTCGGCATCTTCTCGCACTTCTGCTGGCCGGTCTGGCGGCGTCAGCTGGCGCTTCTGCGTCTGGGCATTCCGATGGGCCTCTCGTATCTCATCGAAGTCACGTCGTACACCTTCATGGCGCTCTTCATCTCGCGCTTCGGCACGACGACGCTCGCCGGCCATCAGATCGCGGGCAATCTCGGCGCGGTGCTGTACATGACGCCGTTGTCGATCGGCATTGCGTCGTCGACGCTCGTGTCGCAGGCGCTCGGCGCGCAACGCTACGACGACGCGCGCTCGATCTCGCGTCACGGCATCGGCATGGCGTGCGTGCTCGCGCTCGTGTACGGCGTGGTTCTGCTCGCGGCACGCGCGCATGTGATCGCCGCCTATACGCCCGATGCGAACGTCATCGCGGCGGCGATGCCGCTCGTGCTCATCATCTTCTTCTATCACCTCTGCGACGCTCTGCAGATCACCACGGCATTCATTCTGCGCGCGTACAAGGTGACGCTCGTGCCGACCCTGATCTACGCGATCGCGCTGTGGGGCATCGGGCTCGGCGGCGGCTATCTGCTCGGCTTCGACGTGGGCGGCGGCGTGCCGCAATGGCTGCAAGGCGCGCGCGGCTTCTGGATCGCGAATTCGGCGAGTTTGGGCGCGGCGGGCGTCGGTTTGTTCCTCTATTGGCGGCGCGTGAGTTCGCGGCATCTGAACAGGATTGACGCGACCTGAACCGATTGCATCCGGTGCGATGATTTGTGGAAAAACATCGCCGGTTTGCATCGTCAGAAAGAATGACGTAAGGCTCCAGTAGAATTTCGCGTCGAGGAAAACTCGGAGCGAGTGGATGAGCCGCATTACAACGTCACAAAAAAAATGGATTCTGGCCGCAACCACGCTGATTGCCACGCTCGGATTCGGCGCGGCGCTTCATCGCGCCGATGCCGCGCGCATCGCGAGCGTGTCGCCGCAGGGCAAGGTCGCGCAAGTGCGGCAGGTCGTCGCCAAGTTCGACGAACCGATGATCGCGTTCGGCAATGCGGCCGCCGCCGCGCCCGGCAAGATCGCCTGTAGCGGCGCAAACGCCGCGGCCACAGCGGGCTCCGGACGCTGGATCGACGCCAAAACCTGGGCCTTCGACTTCGAACGCGATCTGCCGCCCGGCGTGCGTTGCGCGCTCGACCTGTCCGACGGCCTCAAGTCCACGGCGGGCAATGCGCTTGCCGGCCCGCGCCACTTCGCGTTTCAGACGGGCGGACCGTTCGTCACGCGCATCATGCCGAGCTACGGCGACATCGAAGAGAATCAGGCCTTCGTGCTGCGCCTGAACGGCCCGGCGACGCAAGCCTCCGTGCTCGAACATGTCTGGTGCGAATCGAACGCGCTGGGCAACCGCATTCCGGTTCGCGCCGTCGATGACGGCACCCGCGCCGCCCTGCTCAAACATTTTCGCCTGGAGAAGGAAAGCGACCGCGTGCTGACGCTCGCATGCCAGCAGACCTTGCCATCGGCGACGAAGATGCAGTTCGTGTACGGCGTGGGCGTGACGGGTCCGAGCGGTATCGCGAACGATGTCGAAAAGCGCTTCGACTTCAACGTGCGCGAGCCCTTCACCGCGAGCTTCTCGTGCGAGCGCGAGAACGCGAAGGCGCCGTGCACGCCGCTGCGCCCGCTGCGACTGAACTTCACCGCGCCGATCAGCCGCGCCGATGCGCAGAAGTTCGTGCTGCGCGGTCCCAAGGGCAACGCATCGCCCCGTTTCGATGCGAGCGACAAGGAGGCGGAAGTCAGCCACATCGAGTTCGCCGCGCCGCTTCCCGAACGCGCCGACCTCGCCATCGACGCCCCCCCCAACCTGAAGGACGTGAGCGGCCGCTCGCTCGCGAACGCGGATCTGTTTCCGCTCAAGGCCGCAACCGCCGCCATGCCGCCGCTCGCGAAATTCTCGTCGGGCACGTTCGGCATCATCGAGCGATTCGCGGAGCCCGACATGCCCGCGATGCTGCCGGTCACGCTGCGCCACGTCGAAGCGGACCTGCATGTGCAAGGGCTCGATTCGGGCACGTCGCGGATCACGAAGCTCAAGCTCGACGCCGATCAGGACATCCGCCAGTGGATGCGCGCCGTCGACATGTTTGACGGCACCTCGATGTCGCGCTCTGCGATCCGGGAACGCATGCCCGAGATGCTGAACAACGGCATCGCGCCGGTCATCATCCCGAACAGCGACGGCTCGGTGTCGAAGGATCCGCAAATCGACGTCCGTTCGCTGTCGATGCTGGCCAAACGCCCCGGCGTCGAAAGCCTCACGCTGCCCGCCGCCGATCCCAAAGCACTGCGTCCATTCGAGGTCGTCGGCATTCCGCTCGCCAAGCCCGGTTTCTACGTGGTCGAACTGAGCTCGCCGGCGCTCGGCGCGTCGCTGCTCGGCAAGAATCAGGCGATGTATGTGCGCACGTCGGTGCTCGTCACCAATCTCGGCGTGCATTTCAAGCAGGGACGCGAGAACAGCGTCGTATGGGTCACGACGCTCGACAAGGGCAAGCCCGTCGCGAACGCCGACGTGCGCGTCACCGATTGCAACGGCGATGAAATCGCCACCGCGAAAACGGATGCGCAAGGGCTCGCGAAGATCGGCAAGCCGCTCGCGGCCGCGCGCGAATGCAACGAGCACAGCCTCGCGTGGGGCGGCTTCTTCGTGTCGGCGCGCGTGAACGATCCCGTCACCGGTCCGGACACGGCGTTCGTGACGTCGGACTGGAATCGCGGCATCGAGTCGTGGCGCTTCAACGTGCCGACCGACATGAGCGCGACGCGCACGACGCGCGCGCATACGGTGTTCGACCGCACGCTGCTGCGCGCGGGTGAAACGGTGTCGATGAAGCATCTGCTGCGCGTCGAGACGCTCGTTGGATTCGCGTTCCCGCCGGCCTATCCGAGCCGCGTGACGATTCGGCACGTCGGCAGCGGGCAGACCTGGCATCTGCCGCTCAAATGGTCGGCGGACCATAGCGCCGACTCGACCTTCACCGTGCCCATTGCCGCGAAACTCGGCGAATACAGCGTGACGCTCGACAACGGAGCGGATTCATCGAACGATGACGACAACGACGGCGCGGTGACCCAGTCGTACGAATCGGGCAGCTTCCGTGTCGAGGAATTCCGTCTGCCGGTATTCAAAGGCTCGATCACGGCCGGCGACGGCAAAGCGCCCGGCCTCGTCGCGGCGCAGGAAGCGCCGGTCGCGGTGCGGCTCGAATACGTGCAAGGCGGGCCGGCATCGAATCTGCCGGTGCAGGTTTCCGCGCTCGTGCGCGACGCATCGCCGGCCTTTGCTTCGCAGTACGAGGCGTTCAGCTTCGCGCCGTACCGCAAGCCCGCGAACGACGGCGCGAGCGCACCCGCCGAGGACGAGGACAGCGAGCAGCAGGACAACGCGACGACGAAGCTCATCGCGGACAAGCTGCGCGTCACGCTCGATCGCGACGGCGCGGGCAAGGTCACATTGAAGCCGCTGCCGGAGGTCGAATCGCCGAAGCGTCTCGCGCTCGAAGCGAGCTTCGCCGATCCGAACGGCGAGACTCAGACGATCAGCGGCGGCACGACGCTGTGGCCCGCCGCGGTCGCCGTCGGCGTGAAGGCGGGGCATTGGGTGTCGGTCGGCGGCGCGCTGCCCGTGCAGGCGATCGCGCTCGATCTGCAGGGCAAGCCGCGCGCGGGCGTTTCGGTCGATATCAAGGCGGTCGCGCGCGTAATGTCGAGTTCGAGAAAGCGCATGGTCGGCGGCTTCTATGCGTACGACAACCACACCGAAGTCAAGGATCTCGGCACGTTGTGCAGCGGCAAGAGCGACGATCACGGCATCGTCTCGTGCGATGCGAAGCTGAAGGAATCCGGCAATGTCGATCTCATCGCGGTCGCCAAAGACGGCGACGGCCGCGCCTCCAACGCGAGCACGTCGGTATGGGTCACGCGCGCGGACGAGCTATGGTTCGGCGGCGAAAACACCGACCGCATCGACGTGCTGCCCGAGAAAACCAGCTACGAACCCGGCGAGACCGCGCGCTTTCAGGTGCGCATGCCCTTTCGGTCGGCGACGGCGCTCGTCGCGGTCGAGCGCGAGGGAATCGTCGAGACGCGGGTCGTCGAACTGAACGGCAAGGATCCGACCGTCGAGTTGAAGGTCGACGAGGCGTGGGGGCCGAACGTCTATGTGTCGGTGCTCGCGCTGCGCGGACGCATTCGCGAGGTGCCGTGGTATTCGTTCTTCACGTGGGGCTGGAAGGCGCCGGTCGAATGGGCGCGCGCCTTCTGGTACGAAGGCCGTCAGTATCAGGCGCCGACGCCGCTCGTCGATTTGAGCAAGCCCGCGTTCCGTTACGGGCTCGCGTCGATCCGGGTCGGTACCGCATCGCACAGGCTCGCGGTGAACGTGAGCCCGGATGCGAAGTCGTACACCGTTCGAAGCAAGGCGCATGTGAAGGTGAAGGTCGCGCTGCCCGACGGCAAACCCGCACCCGCCGGCACGCAGATCGCCGTCGCGGCCGTCGATGAAGCCTTGCTCGAACTGATGCCGAATCAAAGCTGGGACGTGCTCGACGCGATGTTGCAGCGGCGCGCGTACGGCGTCGAGACGGCGACCGCGCAGATGGAGATCGTCGGGCGGCGTCACTTCGGGCGCAAGGCGGTGCCCGCGGGCGGCGGCGGCGGACACAGCGCGACGCGCGAGCTGTTCGACACGCTCTTGCTGTGGAATCCGCGCGTCACGCTCGACGCGAAGGGCGAAGCCTCGGTCGACGTCCCGCTGAACGACGCGCTCACGCGTTTTCGGATCGTCGCGGTGGCGACGGTCGGCGCGGGCCAGTTCGGCGCCGGCAGCGCATCGATTCAAAGCACGCAGGACTTGCAACTGATTTCGGGATTGCCGCCGCTCGTGCGCGTCGGCGATGCGTTCCGCGCGCAGTTCACGCTGCGCAACACGACCGCACGGACGATGCGCGTCGTCGTCACGCCGCACGCCGGCGCGTTTGCGCTCGATGCGCGCACGGTCGAGCTCGGGCCGGAATCATCGCAGGAAGTGACCTGGGACGTGACCACGCCCGATGTGCTGGGCGCGGGATCGTCCGCGAGCCTCGCGTGGGAAGTCAGCGCCGCCGAACAGGCCGGACCCAAAGCGAGCGACGCGGTGAAGATCACGCAACGCGTCGTCGCGGCGATCCCGGTCACCGTGCAGCAAGCGAGCATCGGACAAGTCGACGGCGCGCTCACGCTGCCCGTCGCGCCGCCCGCCGACGCGAGCCGGTCGGACGATGGCGCCGTGCGCGGCGGCATTGCGGTGTCGTTGCAGCCGAAGCTCGCCGACGGCCTGCCCGGCGTGCGCCGCTGGTTCGAGCGTTATCCGTACAGTTGCCTCGAACAGCAGACCTCGCGCGCGCTCGGCCTGATGGACGCCGCGCAGTGGCAAGGCGTGCTCGCGAAGATGCCGTCGTATCTCGACCGCGACGGCCTCGCGAACTACTTTCCGCCCGCCGACGACGAGCGCCCCACCGGCAGCCCCGCCCTCACCGCCTATCTGCTCGCCGTCACCGACGAAGCCGCGAAGCAGGACCGCCGCTTCGCGCTGCCCGACGATCTGCGCAACCGGATGGCGGCGGGCCTCGCGAATTTCGTCGACGGCAAGATCGAGCGCAAGTTCTGGTCTCCGCGCAACGATCTCGACTATGAGAAGCTCGCCGCGATCGAAGCGCTGTCGCGCTACGGTCTCGCGCAGCCGCGCATGCTCGGGTCGATCACGGTCGCGCCTGATCAATGGCCGACATCGGCGGCGCTCGATTACTACGCGATCCTGTCGCGCGTCGACGGCATTCCGAATCGCGACGAGAAGCGCGCGCAGGCGGAGCAGATCATCCGTGCGCGCCTGACATATCAGGGCACGCGCCTCATCTTCTCGACCGAACGCGACGACGATCTCTGGTGGCTCATGACCGGCGCCGAAACCAATGCCGCGCGCACCGCCCTCGTCTTCGCGGATACGCCCGGCTGGAAGGACGAGATGCCGCGCGTCGTCGCGGGTCTGCTCGCGTTGCAGAAGAACGGCGCGTGGCAGACGACGACCGCCAATCTGTGGGGCGCGCTCGCGGTCGGACGTTTCTCCCGGTTGTTCGAAAGCACGCCGGTCACGGGTCGTACGTCGATACAACTGGGCACGTCGACGCAGAGCGTGAGCTGGAGCGCGCCCGCTTCGGCCCCGCCCGCGACGAAGACCGCGAATGTGCGCAGCGTGATGCTGCCGTGGAGCATCGGTTCGCTCACGCTGACGCAAGACGGCACCGGCAAGCCGTGGGCTACGGTCGAAAGCCTCGCGGCTGTCGCGCTGAAGGCGCCGTTCGCGGCGGGCTATCGCATCGCGAAGACCGTCGCGCCGATCGATCCGGCCGTGAAAGGCGTGCTCTCGCGCGGCGACATCGTGCGCGTGCATCTCGACATCGACGCCCAAAGCGACATGACGTGGGTCGTCGTCAACGATCCGATTCCCGCGGGCGCGACGATCCTCGGCTCCGGCCTCGGGCGCGACTCCGAAGCGGCGACGCAAGGCGAAAAGCAGGATCGACGCGCATGGCCGTCGTTCGTGGAGCGTGGCTTCGACGGTTATCGCGCGTATTACGACTATCTGCCGAAGGGCAAGCTGAGCGTCGAATACACGATGCGCCTGAACAATCCGGGCACCTTCGGCCTGCCGCCCACGCGCGTCGAAGCGCTTTACGCGCCTTCGTCGTCCGGCGCGCTGCCGAATGCGCCGGTGGTCGTCAAGCCGCTCGCCGCGAAGTGATGCGATGAAACGTCCCGCCTCCTTCGTCATCGCATGCGTTCTGTCGGCGGCGGCGCACGCGCAGCCGACTTTCGACGACGTGCGCGCGAACTGGCGCGGCTCCGACTGGGTGCTGCTCTCGCGCGACGGCGAGCCGCTCGCCCGCACGCGCATCGACAAGCGCGCGCGGCGCGGCGACTGGGTCGCGCTGTCGGACGTGTCACCGGCGTTGCGCGAAGCGATCGTCGTATCGGAGGACAAGCGCTTCTATGAACACGCGGGCGTCGACTGGCGCGGCGCGGCCGCCGCCGCATGGGGCAATTTGTGGAACACGCGCACGCGCGGCGCATCGACGGTGACGATGCAGCTCACCGGCCTCATCGACGATGAAGCCGTCAAGCCTGCGGGCCGGCGCTCGATCGGTGAAAAGGCCGGGCAGACGATCGGCGCGTTGTGGCTCGAACGCACCTGGCGCAAAGACCAGATTCTCGAGGCGTATCTGAATCTCGTGCCGTTTCGCGGCGAGATCGTCGGATTGTCGGCGCTGTCGCAGACGCTGTACGGAAAGGCGCCGTCCGGTCTGGACGAACGCGAGGCAGCGCTCGCCGCCGCGCTGGTGCGCGCGCCGAACGCGCCCTATGCGAAAGTCGCCGCGCGCACCTGCCTGATTCTGCGCGACATGCGGGCGCTGCACGGCGTCGCCCGAAACGCCGATCCGTGCCTCAATCTCGACAGCTACGTTCAACTCGCGCTTACGCGCCCCGCTTCCGCGCCCGCCTTCACCCAGGGCGACGACGCGCTCGCGCCGCATCTCGCGCGACGTATCGCAGGCGAAGTGCATCCGGCGGCAGGCGCACGCGTGCGCTCCACGCTCGACGCGCGCCTGCAACGCTTCGCCCGCGACACGCTCGCCCGCACGCTCGCCGAACTCAACGCGCGCGCGCATCCGCGCAACGTGCACGACGCGGCGGCCATCGTGATCGACAACCGCTCGGGCGACGTGCTCGCGTGGGTCGGCTCGGCGGGCGGCTTGTCGAACGCGCCGGAAGTCGACGCCGTGCTCGCCCCGCGTCAGGCCGGCTCGACGCTGAAGCCGTTCCTCTACGCGCAGGCGATCGACGAAAAGCGCGTCACCGCCGCCACCCTGCTCGACGACGCTCCGCTCGATCTCGCGACCGGCGGCGGCCTCTATATCCCGCAGAACTACGATCACGATTTCAAAGGCTGGGTGAGCGTGCGCACCGCGCTCGGCTCGTCGCTGAACGTGCCGGCGGTGCGCACGCTCGTCATGGTCACGCCGCATCGTTTCGCCAGGACGCTCGTCGCGCTCGGGCTGCCTTTGTCGCAAGCGGGCGATTACTACGGCTTTTCTCTCGCGCTCGGCAGCGCCGACGTCACATTGGCGACGCTCGCCAACGCGTATCGCGCGCTCGCGAACGGCGGGCTCGCCCGTCCTTTCTTCGACCTCGCGGAACATCCGCCGACGCCGGCCGCAACGCGTGTCTTCAGCCCCGAAGCGAGCTTCATCGTCACCGATATCCTCGCGGACAACAACGCGCGCACGCGCACCTTCGGCTTCGACAGCGTACTCGCCACGCGCACCTTCAGCGCCGTGAAGACCGGCACCAGCAAGGACATGCGCGACAATTGGGCAGTCGGTTTCACGTCGCGATACACCGTGGGCGTGTGGGTCGGCAATGCCGACGGCGCACCGATGTGGGACGTTTCAGGCGTGACGGGCGCGGCACCGGCGTGGAACGCGATCGTCAACTATCTGAACCGGCGATCGGATAGCCACGCTCCGCAGGCGCCTTCGAGCGTCGTGACGACGCGCGTCACGTATCAGAACGACATCGAGCCGGCGCGCGACGAATGGTTCGTGCGCGGCACGCAGATGAGCGCGGTCGGTCTCACGGCGAATGCGGCGCAGGCCGCGCGCAGCGCCAACAAGGATACGCAGGCGGCGCGCATCGGCGCTCCGACGGACGGCACGATCTTCGCGCTCGACCCCGACATTCCGCCCGCACGCCAACGCGTGTGGTTCGAGCGCGCCGACAGCGGCGCGCGCCTCGCGTGGCGCCTCGACGGCAAGCCCTACGGCCACGCTGCCCGCGCGGCATGGCTGCCCTGGCCGGGCCGGCACCTGCTCGAACTGGTCGATGCGAGAGGCGACGTCGTCGATTCGGTCGGCTTCGAGGTTCGCGGCGCGTTTGCGAAAGCGGCGGCCCCGTCGAAGTGATGCGCGAGGCACATGTCTGCAAAAAGCGTCGCGTCATCCATCCGGCGTTTCGCAACGTTAAAGATTGTGCGAGAAGCGCGGTGCGCGCGGCGGAGTCGTGCACAATGCGAGCCGTCATCGTTCGGGACGGGTTTTTGCCCTATCCTTAACGGCATCTTCTCAACCGGCCCGAACATATCGATTCATCCTTTCTCTCTTGCCTGGAGTGCCGTCATGCTGAAAAAGCTGCTGATGCTGTGCTTAGCGTTCATGCTGTCGATGGGTGCGGCTTTCGCCGCGGTCGATGTCAACACCGCCGATCAGGCGTCGTTGGAAGCGGTGAAGGGTCTGGGGCCGGTGAAGTCGAAGGCGATCATCGACGAGCGCACGAAGAACGGCCCGTTCAAGGACGCCGACGATCTCGCGACCCGCGTCAAGGGTCTCGGCACCAAGTCGGTCGCGAATCTGGAGCAGAACGGCCTGACGATCGGCGGCTCGTCGCTGCCGCCGACGGGCAAGACCTCGAAGCCCGCGACCTCATCGACGCAAGGCGGCAGCGCCGCGCCGAACTCGACGGTCAAGTCCTCGACCGCCGCCACCGGCGCAACTTCTCCCGCCGCCACGACGGCGCAGACGCCGTCCGCGACGCCAGCCGCACCCGCATCGGGAACGAAGTCGTCGAAAAAGTCGAAAAAGGATAGCGCGGCGGCAGCGACGGCGAGCGCATCGGGCGCGTCCGCCGCGAGCGATGCGAAGCCCGCCAAATCGAAGCGCAGCAAGAAAGATAAGGCCGCCAGCGCCGCGGCTGCCAGTCAGTGATTCTTCGGGGAACCTTGTCGAAGGGAATGTGCCTTCGTATGACCATCGTTGAACGGCCGCTCGCGGCCGATGCTCGCGCCGCTCCGTCCGGTTCCTAACCGCATGCGGCAGCGCGAGCAAACCCACCCCGCAACCTCTCGTAGTGAGACTGCCATGAGCCTACTCGATATTCTCGCCTCCACCCTCGGCAATTCGTCGCAACAACAAGGCGGCCAGCCAGCCCAGTCCGGCCAGGCTGCGCTGATCGCGGCGGCGCTCGCATTCGTCAACAGCCAGCCCGGCGGTCTCATGGGCCTGATCCAGCGCTTCCAGCAGCACGGCGCGGGCGACGTGGTCCAGTCGTGGATCGGCACCGGTGAGAACAAGCCCATCAGCCCCGACACGCTCACGAACGTGCTCGGCCAGGACAACGTCGGCGCGCTCGCCCAGAAGGCCGGCGTCTCGGGCGATCAGCTCTCGGGCATGCTCGCGGCGGTGCTGCCGCATATCGTCGATCGCGCGACGCCGAACGGCGAAGTGCCTGCCGAAGGCCAGCTCGATCTGAACGGCGTGCTGGGCTCGCTTGGCGGCCTCGCCGGGATGTTCGGCAAGAACGACGAGCCGAAGCAGGGCTGAGCGCGCTTTCGGCATTGCATCGAAAGCCCCGCAGGCGTCGCGCCGCGCGGGGCTTTTGCTTTTCAGCGGGCAGCGAGCTTGCGCGTCATGCCCTCGATGCAGGTGTTACGAATACAAAAAAGGGCAACGAATCGCTCCGTTGCCCTTCAGTACAAAACCGGTCGCCCGACAATCGGGCGACCCGACCGCGCTCAATGCACGACGCGATCGAACACGAACTTCCCTTCCCGCACATCGACCGGAATGACGTCCTTCGGCCCGAACCGTCCCGCGAGAATCAGCTTGGCGACCGGATTCTCGATCTCCTGCTGAATCGCGCGCTTCAGCGGCCGCGCGCCGAACAGTGGGTCGTAGCCCACCTTGCCGATCTGCTCGAGCGCCGTTTCGGACACATCGAGTTGCATGTCGAGCTTGGCGAGCCGCTCATGCAGACGCTGCAACTGGATCCTCGCGATGGACTCGATGTTCGTGCGATCGAGCGCATGGAACACGACGACATCGTCGATACGGTTCAGGAATTCCGGCCGGAAGTGCAGCTTCACTTCTTCCCACACGGCGTCCTTCACCTTTTCCTGCGGCTCGCCGACCATGCCCTGAATGACTTGCGAACCGAGGTTGGAGGTCATCACGATCACCGTGTTCTTGAAGTCGACGGTGCGGCCCTGGCCATCGGTCATGCGGCCGTCGTCGAGCACTTGCAGCAGCACGTTGAACACGTCCGGGTGCGCCTTCTCGATTTCGTCGAGCAGAATCACGCTGTACGGCTTGCGACGCACCGCTTCGGTCAGATAACCGCCTTCCTCGTAACCGACATATCCCGGCGGCGCGCCGATCAGCCGCGCGACGCTGTGCTTCTCCATGAACTCGCTCATGTCGATGCGGATGAGGTGATCTTCCGAATCGAACAGGAACGCAGCCAACGCCTTGCACAGTTCCGTCTTGCCGACGCCCGTCGGCCCCAGGAACAGGAACGAGCCATACGGACGGTTCGGGTCCGACAGACCCGCGCGCGAACGGCGAATCGCGTCCGCCACCGCGCCGATCGCTTCGTCCTGCCCGATCACACGCTCGTGCAGCTTGCTCTCGATCTGCAACAGCTTCTCGCGCTCGCCCTGCATCATCCGCGAGACAGGGATGCCGGTGGAACGCGATACGACTTCCGCGATTTCCTCGGCGCCGACCTGCGTGCGCAAAAGACGCGGACGCGTGGGGTTGTTCTGCTCCTGCGACTCGGCCTGCGTCACTTGCTTCAGACGCGCTTCGAGTTCCGGCAGCTTGCCGTACTGCAGTTCCGCGACCTTCTCCAGCTTGCCTTCGCGCTGCAGACGCGTGATGTCCGCACGCACCTTCTCGATCTCTTCCTTCAGTTGCGCGCTGCCCTGCACCGCTGCCTTCTCGGCGGTCCAGATTTCTTCGAGGTCCGAATACTCGCGATTGAGCCGCTCGATTTCCTCTTCGATCAGTTGCAGACGCTTCTGCGAAGCCTCGTCCTTCTCCTTCTTGACGGCTTCGCGCTCGATCTTCAACTGAATGAGACGACGGTCCAGCTTGTCCATCTCTTCGGGCTTCGAATCGATTTCCATCTTGATGCGCGACGCCGCTTCATCGATCAGATCGATGGCCTTGTCCGGCAAAAAGCGGTCCGTGATATAGCGATGCGACAATTCCGCCGCCGCGACGATCGCGGGATCGGTGATCTCGACGCCGTGATGCAGCTCGTACTTTTCCTGCAAGCCGCGCAGGATCGCGATGGTCGCTTCCACCGACGGTTCGTCGACGAGCACTTTCTGGAAACGCCGCTCGAGCGCCGCGTCCTTCTCGATGTACTTGCGGTATTCGTCGAGCGTTGTCGCGCCGATGCAATGCAGCTCGCCGCGCGAGAGCGCCGGCTTGAGCATGTTGCCCGCGTCCATCGCGCCTTCGGCCTTGCCCGCGCCGACCATCGTGTGAATTTCATCGATGAAGACGATGGTCTGCCCTTCGTCCTTCGCGATGTCGTGCAGCACGGCCTTCAGGCGCTCCTCGAACTCGCCGCGATACTTTGCGCCCGCGAGCAGCGCGGCCATGTCGAGCGACAGCACGCGCTTGCCCTTGAGCGTTTCCGGCACTTCGCCGTTGACGATACGCTGCGCCAGCCCTTCGACGATCGCCGTCTTGCCGACACCCGGCTCGCCGATCAGCACCGGATTGTTCTTCGTACGGCGTTGCAGGATCTGAATGGAGCGGCGAATTTCGTCGTCACGGCCGATCACCGGATCGAGCTTGCCCGCGCGGGCGCGTTCGGTCAGATCGACGGTGTATTTCTTGAGCGCCTCGCGCTGGCTCTCCGCGTCCTGGCTGTTGACCTGCGCGCCGCCGCGCACGGCGTTGATCGCCGCTTCGAGCGCCTTGCGCGACAAGCCGTGCTGCTTCGCGAGCCGGCCGGCTTCGCCGCGATCGTCCGCGACGGCGATCAGGAACATCTCGCTCGCGATGTAGGTGTCGTTGAGCTTCTGCGCTTCCTTGTCGGCGGCATTCAGCAGACCTGCGAGCTCGCGGCTCACTTGAACATTGCCGTCCGTGCCCTGAACTTGCGGCAGGCGGTTGATCGCTTCGTTCAGCGATGTCTGCAGCGCCTGAACCTGCACGCCCGCGTGCGACAGAAGCGAGCGCGCGGAGCCGTCCTGCTGCGCGATCAGCGCCGCAAGCAGATGCACAGGCTCGATGTACTGATTGTCACGTCCGACTGCCAGGCTCTGCGCGTCGGACAGCGCTTCCTGGAATTTGGTGGTGAGTTTGTCGATTCTCATTTTTTAAAAGCTCCAATTCTGAATACGTTCAAAATGAGGCGCTTTTTGTCACTTTCAAGCATTGTTTAGCTCATTAAGTGCACTTTTTTGCTCTTCGACAATGACCGCGGCGACCGTCTCCGTACGCGCTCAGGATGGACCCGCGGCCGGCGCGAATCCGCCCGGCGTCATCGGCGCGATGCTGACGATGCCGAGCAGCCGCGCGAGATCGTTCGCGGGATGCGCGAGTTCGCCGACCGTATGCTTGTCGAGCTCAGCGAGAAAAGCGTCGCGCGCGGCCGCCAGCACGCCGCGCAGCCGGCAGCTCGGCTGAATCACGCAGCGCAGCTGCGGTGTGCCTGCCTGATCGGTGTCCTGAGTCGCGAAGCAGCCCACGATCGAAAAATCGCTCTCGGTCTTGCGCACGATATCGCCGATCGTCAGCTCCCTCGACCGCGAGGCGAGCCGCAGCCCGCCGTTGCGGCCGCGCACGGTCTCGACCCAGCCGAGCTCGCCGAGCTGCTGGACGATTTTCATCAGGTGATTTTTGGAGATGCCGTAGGCGTCCGAGATTTCCTGAATCGTCGAAAGACCGGAAGGTCGAACGCAGAGATAGAGCAGGACGCGCAGCGAATAATCGGTGTAATCGGTAAGTCGCATGATCTCGCGCGAAGAGAGTTGAATGCAAAACGCATCGGGGATTCGACGGGACGTGCGTATCGTCAAAAAGTCCGCGTAAAGACAGAGGACGATGACACGAACAGACGCGGCTGACTTAACATCGGCGCGCCGCCCGCAGGCGGTGTGACCGGGACGCACGGAATCGGGGAAGAACGACCATGCGATTCGTACAACGAGGCCGCGTGAATCTGGTTCAGGCGCAAAAGCAACATTTTGCGTCATCTTGATATGCTTCGTCAGCAAAATATCTGATCGTCACGCCCTTTGCTTGACCCATCGACATGAACCCCGAACACTCCGACACCGACGCGCCGCGAGAACGAGAGCCCAGCGAAGCCAACATCCGCGCGCTGGTCGAAGCCTTCTATTGCCGCGTCGACGACGATCCGCTACTCGGCCCGATCTTCACGCGCGCGCTCACCGGCCGCTGGGACGAGCATCTCGCCAAGATGACGACCTTCTGGTCGAGCCTCGTGCTCGGTTCGAAGCAATATCGGGGGAACGTGCAGGAAGCGCATCGCCCGATCGACGATATCGAGCCGCGTCACTTCGCGCGCTGGCTGTCGCTGTTTCTGAACACCGTCGAGTCGCGCTACGAGCCGGCCGCCGCCGTGCAGTTCATGGAGCCAGCGCTGCGCATCGCGCAGAGTCTTCAGCTCAGCAAGTTCGGCTGGGATTATCAGATTCCCGCGGAACAGCAGGCATTGCTCGCCGCGCTCAAGCGTCAGCGCACCGGTGACGCACCCGAGCCGCGCTTTCCCGAACGTCCGGACGCCGAGCCGTTTCCGGCCAAGTTCATCGGGAAATCCGCCGACGAGAATTGACGCCGGTCAGGAGCGCTCGCGTTGCCAGCGCCCGAGCGCCGCATCGTCGGATTCGCGCGCATCGACCCAGCGCTCGCCCGCTTCCGTCTTTTCCTTCTTCCAGAACGGCGCTTGCGTCTTGAGGTAGTCCATGACGAAAGCGCACGATTCGAACGCCTCCGCGCGATGCATCGCCGTGGTCGCGACGAGCACGATCTGGTCGAGCGGCTTCAGTTTGCCCACCCGATGCACGATCAGCACGTCCGAGCCGCGCCAGCGCTCGCGCGCCTGATCGGCGATCGCTTCGAGCGATTTTTCCGTCATGCCGGGGTAATGTTCGAGTTCCATCGTTTCAACGGCGCTGCCCTCGTTCAGGTCGCGCACGGTGCCGACGAAGCACGCGACCGCGCCCACCTTCGGATTGTCGGCGCGCAGCGCGGCCACTTCCGCGCTGATGTCGAAATCGGCCTCCTGGACGCGAATCTTGGAACGCGCGCTCATCTCAACCACCCGTGACCGGCGGAAAAAACGCGACTTCGCAGCCCTCGGTGATGCGCTGCGACGGATTCGTCATCACGTGATTGCAGGCCATGCGCAACGCGCGGCCTTCCGCGAGCGCCTCTGCCCACACACCGCCGCGCAGGCGCAGCCAGGCGCGCACGTCGCCGACATTGACCACCGTGTCCGGCACGCTGACCGTCTCGTTCGCGACGCCCAGCGCTTCGCGCACGCTCGCAAAAAACCTCAGTTCGACTTTCATGTCCGGCTCGTCCTTACCGCGTCAGTTCTGAAAATGGGATGAAGCGCACGATCTCGCCTGCGCTGATCGCATGATCGGGCGGATTGTCGATGAGACCGTCGCCCCACACGGTCGATGTCAGCACGGCCGAACTCTGATTCTCGAAGAGATCGAGCCCGCCCGATTCGTTCACCCGCGCGCGCAGGAATTCATTGCGCCGGTCGCCTTTTTTCTGGGCGAAGTCGGCGCGCATCGAATAGACGCGCGGCGCGACGTTCGTCACGCCCGCGAGCCGCAACAGAAACGGCCGCACGAACAGCAAAAAAGTGCAAAAGCTCGAAACCGGATTGCCCGGCAAGCCGATGAAGAACGCCTCGCCGCCGTCATCGCCGCGTCGCACCGCGCCGAACGCGAGCGGCTTGCCCGGCTTCATCGCGATCTGCCACATCGAAATGCGCCCTTCGGCCTCGACCGCCGGCTTTACGTGATCTTCCTCGCCGACCGACACGCCGCCGCACGTCAGAATGAGATCGTGGTCCGTGGCCGCGCGCCGCAAGGTTTCGCGCGTCGCATCGAGCCGATCCGGCACGATGCCGAGATCCGTCACCTCGCAGCCGAGCCTCGCGAGCAGCGCGCGCAGCGTGAAGCGGTTCGAGTTGTAGATCGCGCCGGGCTCGAGCGGCTCGCCCGGCATGCGCAACTCGTCGCCCGTGAAAAAGATCGCGACGCGCACGCGCCGCACGACATCGAGCTGCGCGCACCCGACCGATGCCGCAAGCCCGAGCGCTTGCGGCGTGAGGCGCGTGCCCGAGGGGAGAATCACGGAATCGCGCCGGATGTCCGCGCCTTGCCGCGTGATCCACTCGCCCGCCGCGGGCGTCTGCGCGAACGCGACGCGCCCGTCGTCCGAGAGGTGCGCCATCTCCTGCATGACGACCGTATCCGCGCCGGGCGGCACGGTCGCGCCGGTGAAGATGCGCGCGGCCGTGCCCGCCGCAAGCGGCGCGGCCGCGTGGCCCGCCGGGATGCGCTGCGAGACCGGCAGCGCGACCGGCGCGCCTTCGCTCGCGCCGGCGAGATCGGCGGCGCGCACCGCGTAACCGTCCATCGCGCTGGTGTGCATCGGCGGGACATCGAGCGGCGAAGTCACGTCGGCGGCGAGCACGCGGCCGAGCGCATCGAGCGTGTCGACGCGCTCGCGAGCGTCGACCTGACGCGCGGCGTCGAGCAAACGGCCGAGCGCCTCGGCGGTGGCGAGCATCGGAGAACGGCTGGAAGCGGCTGGGGTGGATGACATGGGGTTCGTTTCGGACGCCCGAGGCGCCCTGATCGTGAAAAGGGACACTGCAATTCCGATCAACTATTGTAGCGAGAAGGCAGGCGCCGCACCTTCGGTCCCGGGCAGGCCGATCATGCGCCGCGACTGATACCGCAATCCACTTGAGCGTCTCAAAGCCGCCGCGGTGCGGTGATACACTCGCAGCACACTTCCCACGTCCATTTCCATGAAATTCTGTTCCCTCTGCGGCCACGGGGTCGGTCTCGCCATTCCGCCCGGCGACAACCGCGAGCGCTTCGTGTGCAACAACTGTGGCACCGTTCACTACCAGAATCCGCGCAACGTCGTGGGCACCGTGCCGGTGTGGGACGACAAGGTGCTGCTGTGCCGGCGCGCGATCGAGCCCCGATACGGATACTGGACGTTGCCGGCCGGCTTCATGGAAATGCAGGAAACGACGAGCGAAGGCGCCGCGCGCGAAACGCTCGAGGAAGCGGGCGCGCGTGTCGAGATCCAGAGTCTGTTCACGCTGCTCAACGTGCCGCACGTGCATCAGGTGCATCTGTTCTATCTCGCGCGGCTGCTCGATACCGAGGTCGATCCCGGCGAAGAGAGTCTGGAAGTGAAGCTCTTCGAGGAAAGCGAGATTCCGTGGGACGAGATCGCCTTCCCGACGGTCGGACAGACGCTGCGTTTTTTCTTCGCCGACCGCGCCGCCGGCAATTACACGCTGCACACGGGCGACATCTTCCGCACGCTGCGCGACGGCTGATCGCCTCGCTGGCCGACACATCACCGCACGCCGCCCTCCCGAGAACATGGTTCCCTGGCTCGCCGACGACGATCCCTTTCCGCCCGTCGAGCGCGCGCTCGGCGCGGCGAGCGGCGCGCCGGGCCTGCTCGCCGCGAGTGCGGATCTGCTGCCCTCGCGGCTCATCGACGCCTACGGGCGCGGCATCTTCCCGTGGTATTCGGACGGCCAGCCCGTGCTGTGGTGGAGTCCGGACCCGCGCATGGTGCTGTTTCCGGCCGAGTTCAAGGTGTCGGATTCGCTGCGCAAGACCCTGAAGCGTGTCGTGCGCGATCCGGACTGGGAAGTCCGCGTCGACGACGACTTTCCGGCAGTGATGCGCGCCTGCGCCGACACGCCGCGCGATGGCCAGCGCGGGACATGGATTACCTCGGATATCGTCGACGCGTACACGACACTGCATCGCGCGGGCAGCGCCCACAGCATCGAAACATGGCACGGGGGCGTGCGTGTCGGCGGACTGTACGGCGTCTCGTTCGGGCGCATGTTCTTCGGCGAATCGATGTTCGCGCACAAGACCGATGCATCGAAAATCGCGCTCGCGGCACTCGTCGGACACTTGCGCCGCAATCAAATTGAGATGATAGACTGCCAGCAGAACACGTCGCATCTGGCGTCGTTGGGCGGTCGCGAGATCGCACGCCGCGCGTTCGTCACGCATCTCAGACGGGCGACGACGGAACCGGCGATCGGCTGGCGCTTCGATAAATCCGTCCTCCTCGACGTGCTGGCACGCTGAACGCTCCACGCGTGACGCCCCGAGCGACACATGAACTGCAGCCGCCCTCGCGCGTGACGCCAATCTCGCGCGCCGGCGGCAACGACGAGACGACGCCTGCGAGAGCCGCCAACGTGACACATCCGAACGAGCTGCCGCTGTCACCGCTTTCCGCGCTGCAATTCTATGCAACAGCGCCCTACCCTTGCAGCTATCTGGAAGGGCGCGTCGCACGCTCGCAAGTCGCCACGCCGAGCCATCTGATCAACTCCGACGTCTACACCGAACTCGTCAAGGCCGGCTTCCGGCGCTCGGGCGTCTTCACCTATCGCCCGTATTGCGACGGCTGCCGCGCCTGCGTGCCGGTGCGCGTGCCGGTCGCGCGCTTCGTGCCGAACCGCGCGCAGCGGCGCGTGTGGAAGCAGCACGGCAATCTGGTGGCGAGCGTCGCGCCGCTGCATTACGACGAAGAGCATTACGCGCTCTACATGCGCTATCAGTCGGCGCGTCATGCGGGCGGCGGCATGGACCGCGACAGCCGCGACCAGTACGAGCAGTTCCTGCTTCAGAGCCGGATCAATTCGCGTCTCGTCGAATTCCGCGAGCCCGCGCATCCGGGCCATCCGGACGAGCCCGGCGAGCTGCGCATGATCAGCATGATCGACATCCTCGGCGACGGGCTTTCGTCTGTGTACACGTTCTTCGAACCCGATCTGCCAAAGACCAGCTACGGCACGTTCAACATCCTTTGGCAGATCGAGCAGGCGAAGAGTCTCGACTTGCCGCATGTCTATTTGGGCTACTGGATTCGCGAAAGCGAAAAGATGGCCTACAAGGCGAATTTCCGGCCGCTGGAAGGCCTGGTCGACGGCCGCTGGACGCTGCTCGATCCCGCGAACACGCAATCCGCGGGCACATTGCCGATGCCCGGGCGCATGCTTGGACCGCTCCAGCCGAAGTAGCCTCGGAAGTCACCGAACGCAGTCGGACCGGGCCGCCGTCCGAAACCGCTAAAATAGCGGTCTTAAAAAAATTCGCCGTCGCCGGCTTTCACTTCGTGTTCAGTTCCCTCTATCCGATCGCGCGCTCGCATCTCTTCAAGATGGACGCGGAAGACGCTCATCACCTGACGCTGCGCATGCTGGGCGCCGCCGGCCGCACCGGGCTCGCCGGCATGCTCGCCACACGCGGCCCCGATTCGCCCCGCACCGTCATGGGCATCACGTTCCGCAACCCCGTCGGTCTCGCGGCCGGACTCGACAAGGACGGCGCGTGCATCGACGGGCTCGCGGCGCTCGGCTTCGGCTTCATCGAAGTGGGCACCGTGACGCCGCGCGCGCAACCTGGCAATCCGCGTCCGCGCATGTTCCGGTTGCCCGAGGCGAACGCGATCATCAACCGGATGGGCTTCAACAACGGCGGCGTCGATCAGTTCGTCGACAACGTGAAGGCCGCGCATTATCGCGGCGTGCTGGGCCTGAACATCGGCAAGAACGCCGATACGCCGATCGAGCGCGCCGCCGAGGACTATCTCTATTGCCTCGAGCGCGTCTATCCGTTCGCGAGCTATGTGACGATCAACATTTCGTCGCCGAACACGAAGAATCTGAGGCAGCTTCAGGGCGCGGGCGAACTGGATTCGCTGCTGGGCGCGCTCAAGGAAAAGCAGGCGCGTCTGTCCGATCTGCACGGCAAGCTGGTCCCGCTCGCGCTGAAGATCGCGCCCGATCTCGACGACGAGCAGATCAAGTCGATCGCGGGCACGCTGCTGGCTCACAAGATCGACGGCGTGATCGCGACCAACACGACGCTCTCGCGCACCGCCGTGACCGGCATGAAACACGGCGACGAAGCCGGCGGCCTGTCCGGGCGACCCGTGTTCGATGCTTCCAACGAAGTGATTCGCAAGCTGCGCGCGGAAGTCGGGACCGACGTGCCGATCATCGGCGTGGGCGGGATTTTCTCGGGCGAGGACGCGCGCGCGAAGCTGGCGGCGGGCGCGTCGCTGGTCCAGCTTTATACGGGGCTGATCTATCGCGGTCCCGCGCTGGTGAAGGAGTGTGTCGAAGCGCTCGCGTGAATTACGTCACGCCGCATATAGACATAAGCAAACGATATGACGTTGCGATTGCATTTTCACTATGATCGCCGCATCTAAAAAAGACGCTGTGCTCATCAAGAGGAAAACAACACGATGAAACTGTCCACGCTCAAGAAGCTCGTCGCCGCCAGCCTGATCGGTGCGGCATTCACTGCCGTCACCACCGCCGCCCACGCCGAAGACCTGCTGGATCAGGTCAAGCAGCGCGGCACGCTGCGCGTGGGTCTCGAAGGCACTTTCCCGCCGTTCAACTCGAAAGCGCCCAACGGTGAGCTGGTCGGCTTCGACGTCGATATCGCCAAGGCGGTCGCCGCCAGGCTCGGCGTGAAGCCCGAATTCGTCACGACCGAATGGAGCGGCATCATCGCGGGCTTGCAGGCCGGCAAGTTCGACGTGATCGTGAATCAGGTCGGCATCACCGATGCGCGCAAGCAGACGCTCGATTTCTCGCCCGCGTACACGTATTCGAACGCGCAGCTGATCCAGCGCAGCGACGACAAGCGCGAATTCAAGACGCTCGAAGAACTGAAGGGCAAGAAGCTCGGCGTCGGTCTCGGCACGAACTATATGGACATGGCGAAGTCGGTGCCGGGCATCGACGTGAAGACGTATCCGGGCGCGCCCGAATATCTGCGCGATCTCGCCGCCGGCCGTCTCGACGCCGCGCTCAACGACCGCCTGATGCTCGCGTACCTGCTGAAGAATTCGCAACTGCCGCTGCGCACGGGTGCGAACGTCGGCGCGGGCAATCCGTCGGGCATTCCGTTCAAGAAGGGCAATCCGAAGTTCGCGAAGGCGATCGACGACGCGATGACTCAGCTCGAAGCCGACGGCACGTTCACGAAGATCTCGGACAAGTGGTTCGGCATCGACGTGACGAAGCCTGCGAAGTAAGTCGGCGCGCTTTCGCGCCATCGGGGCGGCATCGTCTGGCGATGCCGCCCTTCGCTTTTTCGCTGCCGGTTTATGATGTGCGCTTTGTGCGCATCGGACGATCCGATCCGCGCACGCGTTCTTTCACCGCTTTTCCGTTCATGTCCACGACATCCCTGCTCGTTCAATCGGCGCCCGTGCTGGCGCAAGGCGCGCTGCTGACGATCAAGTTCGCGCTCTACTCGATGTTCTTCGGCCTCATCGCGGCCGTCGTGCTGGCGTTGATGGGCATCAGCCAGAATCGCGCGCTCGTCGCGATCGGACGTTTCTACGTCAGCGTGATGCGCGGCACGCCGCTGCTCGTGCAGATCTTCGTGATCTACTACGGCCTGCCGAGCCTCGGCATCTCCCTCGAACCGACGCCCGCCGGCGTGATCGCGCTGTCGGCGAATGTCGCCGCTTATTTGTCGGAGAGCATGCGCGGCGCGATCCTCGGCATCCACGCCGGGCAGTGGCTCGCGGCCTACAGCCTCGGGCTGTCGCGCACGCAGACGCTGCGCTACGTGATCGGGCCGCAGGCGCTGCGCATCGCGGTGCCGAGCCTGTCGAACAGTCTCATCAGTCTGATCAAGGACACGTCGCTCGTATCGGTCATCACCGTGACCGAGCTTTTGCGGAGCGCCCAGGAAGTGATCGCGGCGACCTATCAGCCGCTGCCGCTCTATCTCGCGGCGGCGTTCGTCTACTGGATTTTGTGCAGCGTGCTCGAATTCGTGCAGCGCATTTTCGAGCGGCGTCTCGCACTGCCGGGACGGCACTGAAATCGAAAAAGCCGCTCGACGAGCGGCTTTTTCGCATCAGTCGGTCTCGAAGGGAAAGCGCAGCCGCAGATCGCGCCGCGCGGCGTCGATGATCGAGATCATGCGCATCGACGTCGCGTGCGGCATCACCGGGCTTTCGGTTTCCCCGGCGCGCAGCAACGCGCAGAAATGCGCGGTTTCGTAGTTGAGGCCGCCGCCCGAGAACGGCTCGTCGAGTTCGACCTTGCGTCCGTCCGTGTAGGCGATCGTCGCGCGGGCGGGATTCCACCAGTTCTCGTGGATCGTCACCGTTCCGAGCGTGCCGCCGATGAGCGCGTCGCCCCGGCCTTGCAGATCGAGTCCGCAGAACAATTGCGCGATGCCGCGCTCGTGGCGCACGTTCAGGCTCGCGAAGACATCGACGCCGGTCGCACCGAGCCGGCCGATGGTCTGCACGTCGAGCGCCTCGCCCAGCCAGTCGACCGCGAGAAACGCCTCGTAGATGCCGATGTCGAGAAGCGCGCCGCCGCCGGCTTCGAGCGAGAACGACGGATGATCGAGCGGCACGTTCGCCATCGAGCAGCCCGCGCGCACCAGCCCGATCTCGCCGATCGGATCGCGCTCCAGATGCTCGCGCAAGCGGCGATAGAGCGGATAGAACGGCGGCTTCATCGCTTCCATGAAGAGCAGCTTCGCCGCGCGCGCCGCGTCGATCATGCGCTGCAGGTCACGCGCATTCACGGCGGCGGGCTTTTCGCACAGCACCGGCTTGCCCGCCGCGAAGGCGCGCAATGCGTACTCCGGATGACTGTCCTGCAAGGTCGCGATGTAAAGCGCGTCGATGGATTCGAGCATCGCGTCGAAATCGGCGAATGCGCGCGCATCGAACGCCTCCGCCAACGCACGCGCCGGTTCCTCGCGGCGCGACCAGACGCCCGCGAGCCGCGCCCCTTCGACATGGGCGAGACTGTCCGCGAAGCGCCGCGCGATGCGCCCCGCGCCGACGATCCCCCAGCGTATCGTTGCTCCGTCGATGTTCGTATCGGTCAATCCGGCCTCCGTGCGCCATGTTCGTCGTGCGACGCATTGTGCCTGATTGCATCGCATGACGAATCCGCGCGGCGGGCCAGAGACGAAAAAAGCCGGGACGCGTCCCGGCTCCATGCTTTCAGCACATCGGCCCCATCGACCGATGCGCGGGGAACGCGTCATACGCCCGCGGAGGCGTTCACGTTCGGCGACGCCGGCTGGCTGTTCACACGCTCCAGCGAGAACGCGCGGCCCACTTCCTCCGCGGCGAGATCGACGAGCGCGCGCGTCGCGGCTTCGGCGGCCGCGGGATCCTTGGCCTCGATCGCCTCGACGACGCTTTTCTGCGCCGCGAGCGTCGCCTCGCGCACGGACTCGATGCCGTCGACGATCGGATTGACCGTCACCAGCGCGCCGCGCACGATCGCCGTCATCTGACGAAAGAACTGGTTGCCGCTCGCCGCGACGATGCGCGTGTGCAGCACCTCGTCGGCCGCCTGATATTCCGGCTCGCCCACCTGCAGACGCGAGAGCGTGTCGAACGCGTCGCGGATGCCGGCGATCTCGTCGGGCGTCGCACGCGCGGCCGCCAGCGCTGCCGCGCGCGGCTCGATCAGCATGCGGAATTCGATTACATCGCGCAAAAATGTCTGATCGGGCTTGGCGCGAAAACGCCAGCTCACCACGTCCTCGTCGATGAGACGCCAGTCGCTCATCGGACGAATGCGCGTGCCGGTTTTCGGCCGCACGTCCAGCATGTGCCGCGCAAGCAACATCGACAGCGCCTCGCGCATGACGGTGCGGCTCACGTCGAACTCCTTCGAGAGGATGTCCTGCGGTGGCAGTATCGCGCCATATTTTTGCTCGACGATCCCTGAGACGAGTCCGTCCATGACCTTCGCCACCAGCGATCGCTCTTTGTTGTCATCCATCTCGCTTCTCCCCTTCTCGCCTGTTCCGTAGCCGTGTGTATGAGCGCATCGCTTTCGCTTCCCGGGCTGCGAAAGGCACGACGGGTTCCCGACAGGTCCATTCGTCGTGCTTGATACGTTGCGTCTTCGTTGCTTCGAATGCCAGTGAGGAATTTCCTGACAGGGTAATCCCTCTGACCTCGGCATCACTGTTTCGTTTTTTTTCTTTCTTGCCGCTGCACGTGCATCTGTTGCGCTCGCGCCGCGCGCGCGCAGGCATTCATCAGGGAAACTGAAGAATGGCGGCGTCGCAGCGCGGCGTGTGCGTTCTGTCCGGCCCTCTGTTGTCGCTGGACCGATCATGCACTCATTTGAGCAAGCATCTCGTAGGCTTTCTGTGCGAACGCGAACGGAAGGCCGCTGGCATGAGCCTTTTGTATGATCGGACGGTTTGGACGAAAAGGCCGTGCTACGGCGCGAGCGGGGCGATTTGTCAGCCCTATGCTTAAATCGCGCCATCTGTCGTTCGACGGTTTCTGGTATCGAGCGTGACCTGCCGGCGTTGCATCGCTTCGCGCTCGTTAAGCGTGTGCTGATACACCGCAATATAGTCGTTGCAGACTCTTTCGACCGAAAGCGGCTGCAGGTTTTGGCGTGCGCGCACCGCCAGTTGGCCACGCGCCTGGCGGTCGAGCAACAGCCAGTGCAGCTTCGCCGCCGCCTGCGCGATGTCGCCGGCGGGCACGAGCACGCCGGCCGCGCCGTCGTCGAGCATGTCGGGGATGCCGCCCACGCGCGTCGCGACGATCGCGCAGCCCGCCTCGCGCGCCTCCGCGATCACGAGCGGACTCGGGTCTTCACGCGACAGAAGCGCGAACACGTCCGCGCTCGCGAAATATGGCCGCGCGTCCGCGACGAAACCGGTGAAGTGCGTGACCTCCGCGATGCCGAGCTCGGCCGCGAGCGCTTCCATCGAGCCGCGATCGGGGCCATCGCCGACAAGGTACAGATGCGGCTCGGGCATGAACTCGCGCTCGCTCGCGGACCTCTCGCGCACGAGCGCGAACGCATGCAGGAGATCCGCGACGCCCTTCCTGCGATACATGCCCGCCACGCAGACGATATTCGGATGCTTCAGCCGCACCGGCTTCGCCGCTGGCCGGCACACGAGCCGCGGCGCCCCCACCGCGCCGTTGAGCACGACCGACATGCGCTCGGGGCCGATGCCGCGCGCCTCCATGTCCAGTGCGAGCTCGCGGCTCACGGCCACCATGCGATCGCCGGCGCGCACGAGCGTTGCGCTCTTCTGCAGTTCGTGATGCACCGTCGTCACGAGCGCGAAGCGTCGCCGCATGCTGCCGAAACGCGAGATGAGCGCGCCGGTCATCATGTGCGCGTGCACGATGTCGGGATCGAAACGATCGATGAGACGATTGAAGCCCGCGATCATCGACGGCACGCGCCACGGCTGCCGCGACTGCTGCAGCGAAACATGCGTGATGCCGTGCCGGCGCAGGAGCGGCTCGAAGCCGCCGCCGGACGAGGCCACCACGACGTCCTGCCCCATGCGCGCCTGCATGCAGGCGAGATCGACCATCATGTTGACGGTGCCGTTGCCGATCGTCTGCGCGTGATTGGCGAGATGGACTATTCGCATGAGATAGGCTGTTTGCACGCTCGCCGGCACGCGCCGGCGGCGTTGATCTTATTGTTTCGAGGGCGCGTTTCGAAGCGTGCTGCGCCGCCTCGACCGCGTTGTTATTGCGTTTTTATCGCTTTGTTATTGCCTCGATGCCCCGACGGTCCACGCCTGTGATGCTGCTGACTGCTGCGTTGGTTGCTTTCGCCGCGCGCGCCGGTTGCGATGCACGCGGCGCGTCGCTGATGGCTTACAGCAATTCGTACGTCGTGGCGTTCTCGCCCGGCGCGAACTGAGCCTTGCTCGCGCCGATCGCCTCGCGCGGCTGCCGGCTCTTTCTCGTCAGACCGATATAGGGCATGCCGTGCTCGAGAAACGGTCCTTCGGTCTTGCGAAAGCCGAACGCCTCGTAGAAGCCTCGGAGGCTCACCGGCGCGGTCAGGCGCACGCCTCGGCCGGGCCAGCGCTCGGCGCTCACCGCGAGCACGCGCTCGATCAGCGCATGCGCGGTGCCGTCGCCGCGACGCAGCGGGCTCGTCAAGATCTTGTCCACCACGACTTCCGGATCTTCCGCGTCGCCCTCGTGAATGCGTGCATAGGCGAGCACGGGCATCGAACGGCTCATGTCTTCGGCGGCGAATACGTGCGTGCCGGTTTCATCGCGGCCATCGGGGTCGAGATGGACGTGCGACTGTTCGACGACGAACACCGCACTGCGCGCGCGCAATATCAGATAAAGCTCTCGCGCAGTGAGTTGTTCGAAATCCAGGGTCTTCCAGTTCATCGATTATCTCCATGCTTTTACCGGTAATAACCGGCGTTTGCGACGATTAAACCTTACGTGCCGACCCGCTTAAATTCAGTGCGCCATCGCACCGACCCATGCCTCGCGCGCCTTTCAAATAAGCCCGACCACACGCAAAAGGGCGTCCCGGGGAAAAGGACGCCTGCCCGACGATAAAAGCGACCGCACCACGGCCCTCGACCGGAGCGGCGGTGCGCGCTCGCGCGGAATCGATAGCGCTCGCGTAATACGGCACCTTCATGGGAAAATCACAATGCATACCGCCATCGAACGCGATAGAGACGCACAACCAGAACTACACCCGCTCCAGCGCGCACGCGGTATCGAACGCCGGCCTTTCCGGCCCGAGGTCACGGCATGAGCGCGTTCCATACGAGCGGTGTGACGGATTCCGGCGCAAGTCGTTCCCGCGTCGTGTCACTCGATCCTCTGCGCATGCGGGCGCGGCGCCATCATGCGCACGCGCTCCATCGTGGCGAACGCATCTGGCGTGAAGCGGTCGCACCCGTCGATTTGTGGATCGAAATTCTGCACGGCAACGCGCTCGAACCGCGCGCCGCGCTTGCGTTCACCGTCGCTCAGGACTTCGAAGCCGATCAGTTCACGCTCGGCAAGCTGCCGCAGGAAGACATCGAAAAGCTCTACGGTCTGCAGGTGCAAGAGTTGTCGATGTTCGATTCGCTCGAGGAACGCGCGCTCGTGCAGACGCGCCGCGCGAACATCGTGCTCGTCGAAGTCGATGCGTTCTTCCTGCCCGACATGCGCACGACTTCGTATCACCGCGAGCATGCGAAGACGACCATCGGCATTGATGTGATCGATCCCGATGCGCGGCGTCTCGGCTACTTTCATCACACGGGTTATCACCTGCTCGACGGCGACGATTACGACGGCGTCCTGCATTCCGGCGCGATGCCGGAGCCCACGCTCTTTCCGCACGTCGAATTCGTCAAGCGTGTGCGCGAGCCGCTATCGGGCACGCCGCTCGCGGAAGTCTCGGCTGATCTGCTGTGCGCGCATCTGTTGCGGCGTCCTCTGCACAACCCCGTCACACGCTGGCGCGCGGCGTTTCCCGAGCATGTCGAAACGATGATTGCGCGGGGCGAATCCTATGCGCGCCTCTACGCGTTCAACGTGATGAGACAGCTCGGCGCGAACTTCGAACTACTCGCGCATTATCTGCAATGGATGCGCGAACAAGGCTTCGATATTCCCGTGCAGACCCACGCGGGCGCACGCAAGATCGCGAGCGAGACGATGGTCATGCAGTGCCGGCTCGCTCGCGCGCTTTCACGCGGACGGCGCGAGCTTTGCGAAACATCGTTCGACCTGATCGAAGATGCGTACGAACGCGTCATTCCGCCGCTCGCGGAAATCGTGTGCTGACCTTTTGGCCGACCTTCGCGAATTGCACGTCGCGTCTCAGCAAACGCTTGCTGCAAAAACATATTCGAGCCGCCGTTTCAAGGGATTTTTCAATCGCTTACCTGCGCAATCCCCATTTGTTTTAATGTCCTCGCGATGTCATCACGACGATTATGGCGCGGCTTTTTTTCGCGCCCGTTAATCGGTTCCGCATGAAATTGTCCCCGATGAAACATTTCGGTGCGTCTCGCACCGCGTCTGAATGACCTGCGCGGCGCGATGAATCCGACGAAATGCGCGCAAACGTTTTACGGCGATGCGCCGGTCATCGCGAACCGGAGAAGGTCGCTGCAAGCCCTGTGTGGGCTATCAGACACTCCAGACGGCGTCCGTGCGGGGCCTGCGCGCGAGGATTGAAACGGCGATTTTTCACTTCGTGCAATCGGCGCAACGTTTCCGCCGCGCACGTCGTCATTCGGCAGACTTTTCTGATCGCTCGCTCAGGCCCGTCCGGCAAGGCTTCGCGGGGAATCAAGCGTGTTCGAAAATAACGCGCGTTCGATATCCCACGAAGCCGATGGAACACAGATGAATCATTTTTCTTTATCCCTACGAAAGAAGGTGTTCTGTCGAAGGGACGTCGACCTGTGAGGCTTGTCGCACGGTGGTCAGAAAAGCTCGAAACGCTTCCCGGGGGGTTTGCACTGATGAAACTCATCGGGGCACGCACGTATTCCTAAGACCACCGATGTTCAAGACTGAAACAAAAATGCTGCGCTGCGCTGCATCACGAAAATTGCATCGGTTATGAGGCCCCGCCAGCATTGCGATTGCACGAATTGGCACAGTCCTCGCTAATAGAGTCGCGCAACCCCGACCAGCGCGAACAAGAAAATCCAATTCACGCGCGACCGGGCCGCTACGGGGCTGATGTGATGCTTCTTCGATACGTCGCGAGCGACTCCTGTCGAAAACGGTCATATCAGTAAATAAAAATTGAAGCGCAACGCGCGAAAGTTACGAGAGAGAACAAATCATGCTGACCCTCCAGTCCGATCTGCACGGCAATCATCTGCTTGGCGCACTTCCGGCGCACGAATGGCAAGCGCTCACGCCGCATCTCGAACTCGTGCAACTGCGCACCGAACAACTGCTGTGCGACTCGGGCCAGCGCATTCATCACGTCTATTTCCCGACCACGGCCATCATTTCGCTGCTGCACACGATGGAAGACGGCGGCTCGGTCGAGATCGCCGCGGTGGGCCGCGAAGGCATGACGGGCGTGCCGGTGCTGACCGGCGGCGAAACGATGCCGACGCGCGTGCAGGTGCAATGCCCTGGCTTCGCGTATCGCATGAGCGCGCAGGCGCTGCGCGAGCAGTTCGGCCGCTCGGACTTCCTGCGTCGCCTGATGCTGCTGTACATGCAGGCGCTTCTCACGCAGGTCGCGCAGACGGCCGCGTGCAATCGCCATCACTCGCTGAACAAGCAACTTTGCCGCTGGCTGCTGATCGAAATCGATCGCACCGCGTCGAACGAACTGCAAGTCACGCAGCAACTGATCGCCGACATGCTCGGCGTGCGCCGCGAAGGCGTCACCGAAGCGGCGGGCAAGCTTCACGACGCGGGTCTCATTCATCACAGCCGCGGCTGCATCAAGGTCGTGGATCGCGAGGGTCTCGAAGCGCGCGCATGCGAGTGCTACGGGCTCGTCAAGCGGGAGTTCGATCGACTGCTCCCGCGTCTTCGTGCAACCGAGGCGGTATCGGCCTCAAGTGTCTAACGGCTAGGATTAATGCAAGAAAAAAATCACGACTTGTTTTCATGGCTGGCACGCTTTCTGGATGTCTGCCTCATCATCGCGGGCGGATTGATCGCACATGACGTACGCTTTTCATCGCTGGACATCAGCGATATCGAAAGGCTTCTGATCGCGTTCAATTCCGCACTCGCCCTGCTGCTCTTCCCTGCGTTTGGCGTGTACGAAACCTGGCGTGGCAAGCCGTTCGCCGTGATGCTGGCGCGCGTCACGCTGGCGTGGATGGCGGTCGTCGCCGCGGGTCTGCTGCTCGCGTTCACGCTGCATCGCATGGATTCGGTGTCGCGGCTCTGGTTCGCGTATTCCACGATCATCTGCGGCGCGCTCATCATCGCGGCGAAACTGGTGGTGTACTCGGGCTTGCGCCTGATGCGCGGGCGCGGCCTGAACCAGCGCACCGTCGCGATCGTCGGCGCGCAAGGGTTCTCGCGGACCTTGCTCGCGCATCTGTGCAGCACGCCCGAGCAAGGCTTCACGCCCGTGTGCATTCTCGATACGACCGGCGACGAGGAACTGCACGCGAGCGGCATCATCGGCGTGTCGGCGCCGACGACCGCAATCGGCATAGGAGGCAATCGTTTGCCCGTGCTGAACGACTTCGACGAGCTCGTCGAGAAGGTGCGCGCCGACGAAATCGACGAAGTGTGGCTGGCCTTGCCGCTATCGCAAGAGCATACGATCTACCGTCTCGTGCACGCGCTGCGGCACGATTTCGTGAATCTTCGGCTGATTCCGGACACGCGCAGCATTTCGCTCTTCAATCATTCGATGACCGATGTCGCCGGGCTCGCGACCATCAACCTGACGACGTCCCCGGTCAACACCTTGCAGATGTGGCCGAAGATGCTTTTCGACCGCCTGTTCGCGGCGACCGCGCTGCTCGCGCTCGCCCCGCTCATGATCGCAATCGCGATCGCCGTGAAGGCGACATCGAAGGGCCCGGTGTTCTTCACGCAACACCGCAAGGGCGCGGACGGCCGGCCGTTCCGCATCTACAAGTTCCGCTCGATGGGCGTGCACCGGGAACACAAGGGCCACGTCACGCAGGCGACCCGCAACGATCCGCGCGTGACGAAGGTCGGCGCGTTCCTGCGGCGCACGAGCCTCGACGAACTGCCGCAGTTCCTGAACGTGCTGTTCGGGCATATGTCGGT
The DNA here is from genome assembly GCF_905220305.1 of Caballeronia sp. J97. NCBI lineage: Bacteria > Pseudomonadati > Pseudomonadota > Betaproteobacteria > Burkholderiales > Burkholderiaceae > Caballeronia > Caballeronia sp. J97. The sequence goes on from NZ_CAJMZL010000015.1 coordinate 86,551, forward strand.
GGTCGGTCCGCGCCCGCACGCGATCGAGCACGACGATCTCTACAAGGATCTCGTCTACGGCTACATGTTCCGCTACCGCATCAAGCCCGGCATCACGGGGTGGGCGCAGGTGAACGGCTATCGCGGCGCGACCGAAAAGGTCGAGAAGATGCAGAGCCGCGTGAAGTTCGACCTCTTCTACATCCACAACTGGTCGTTCTGGTTCGACATCAAGATCGTCGCGATGACGATGTTCAAGGGATTCATCGGGCGCAACGCGTACTGATCGACGTTGCGACGAAAAAGGCCCGGCGATGCGAGTCGCCGGGCCTTTTTCGCTTCGTTTCTTCCCGCGATTTACTTGTAGTCGATGCGCTCGACGCCCGTTTCCGTGCCGAGCAGACAAATGTTCGCGCCGCGCGCGGCGAACAGGCCGACCGTCACGACGCCGGGCCACGCGTTGATCTGCGCCTCGAGCGCGCGCGGATCGGTGATCGACAGGCCCTTCACGTCGATGATTTCGTTGCCGTTGTCCGTGATGTAGGGCGAGCCGTCCTTCGTCACGCGCACGATCGGCACGCCGCCCAGCGCCGCGAGCTTGCGGCCGATCGCGGTGCGCGCCATCGGCACGACCTCGACGGGCAGCGGGAATGTGCCCATCACCGGCACGCGCTTGCTGGCATCGGCGATGCACACGAACACGTCCGCCACCGACGCGACAATTTTCTCGCGCGTGAGCGCGCCGCCGCCGCCCTTGATCATCGCGCCGCTCGCGTCGATTTCATCGGCGCCGTCCACGTAAATGGAGAGCGATTCGATGTCGTTCAGATCGAACACCTCGAAGCCGTGCGATTCGAGCCGCGCGGTGGTCGCGAGCGAGCTCGACACCGCGCCGCGATAGCGCGCCTTCGACTTCGCGATGGCGTCGATGAAGCAGTTCGCCGTCGATCCGGTGCCGACGCCGATGATCGCGCCCTCGGGCACGTTCGCGTTCACGTAGTCGGCGGCGGCCTGGCCGACCAGTTGCTTGAGTTCGTCTTGAGTCATGGGAGCGGTGCTGCTTTATCGGATAAAACTGAGATTTTATCGGAGCGCGCGAGCCCACCGTGCGGATCATGCAATCGCGCGCAGGAAACCGAGCGGATCGTGCGTGCGCGCAACCGACGCGATGAACGCGAACACGATGATCGCCAGCACGCCATAGACGGCGCGCGCGCTCTTTGTGCGGCCGCGCTTGAGCGCCAGCGTGCCGAGCGCGATATAGACGGCGAGTCCCGCGATTTTCGCGCCGAGCCAGGCGGCGTTCGCGGAGAAGCCGACGATCGCGACCAGCGCGATGGCGCTCGCGAGCAACAGCGTATCGATGATATGCGGCAGGATTTTCGTCGCGCGCGCGCCGAGGAGGCGCGAATTCGTCAGCATCCAGATCCAGCGCAGCACGAATCCGGCGATTGAAAGCGCCGCGCACGTCATGTGGATCGCGCGCAGCGGCAGGAAGTAGTCGCCCATCGTGGGCTCCGTTCAATTGGGGAAGTACTTGTCGAGCAAGGCTTGGGCGATGGCGTCGCTTTGCGCGTCCGCGTCGCCCGCGTAGTCCGACGGACGGAAGTGCATCTGAAACGCGCTGAAGACGCGGCGCGTTTTTTCGTCGAGCACCCCGTCGGTTGCGATGTCGTAGCCGTAGCGCTTCAGCTTGTCCTGCAGCGCGCGCACGTCGCACGGCGCTTTCGGATCGCGGCCAGCCAGGTGCGCGGCGACGGTCGCATCGTCGGGCCATGCGCCCACGCCGGCATCGTGCAGAGCGCGCCACGGAAAGAGCGGGCCCGGGTCGATCTTGCGCTGCGGTGCGATGTCGCTATGACCGACGACGCGCGTCGGAGGAATGTCGTAACGCGCGACGATATCGCGGGAGAGCTCGATGAGCGCATCGACTTGCGCGGGCGGATACGGCTGCCATTTGCCCTCGCCGATCGGTCCGAGATTCACGTTCTCGATGCCGATCGAGGACGCGTTCAGTTCCGTCGCGCCCTGCCACGAACTGACGCCCGCGTGCCAGGCGCGCTTGCTTTCCGGCACCAGTTGATAGACGACCGGTTCGCCTTTTTCGATACGCGGCGCATCGGGGACGACGTAGTGCACGCTGACCTGATTTCCGGTGAGCACCGCGAGCGATTCGGCTTCGTCGATCTCCGTGTAGTGCATGACAAGGAAACGGACGCGGGAGTCGGCGTTTTTCGCGTGGTAGCGGGTGTCGGCGATGTAGGTCGTGCGGTCTTGCATTGTGGTGCAGGCGGTGAGGATGCAGGCAAAGAGCGTGGCAACACCAAGGTGTAGTTTCGTCATAGGAAGTAAAGATACGCCTCTCGCCTGTACAGCTAGTAAGCGCAGCACGTCCGGATTGTACAGTCGCTTCGAGCACTCTCGTCTGGATCGCAGCGGTGTCGTAGTCGTTCCCGGCAAGCCCCAAGCATAGCCCCCGTGCCCTTTTCCTTTCCGAACGCAGCCCATATCGTGCTAGACAAATGGACGCACGGCGGTCAAAATGTCCGCCAAAATACCCAGCGAGAACAAACAATATGACCGCAGCGGAACACCGGAACCTCCTTACAGAAGCACTGAAGTTCTATACGCAAGGGGAAATTGCGCAGCGTATCGGAAAGAACGTGCGAACAATCCGTAGATGGGAATCAGAGAAGGCTCGCTGTCCTGTCATTGCAGAGGCTGCCCTGCGCGAGTTGCTCGCCGAAAGAACGCATCGGCTAGCGGCACCCGCGAAGCCAGAGTTCACCTTCATTGACTTGTTTGCGGGGATCGGGGGAATCCGTCGAGGCTTCGAAGCGCACGGTGGTGCGTGCGTGTTCACTAGCGAATGGAACGATTTCTCGAAGCGAACATACATTGAGAACTTTGGTGCCAGCGATCACCATTTCGTTGGCGACATTGTCCCGTTTCCCGCTGATGCTATTCCAACACACGACGTACTGCTGGCGGGATTTCCATGTCAGCCGTTTAGTATCGCCGGCGTCAGCAAAAAGAACTCGCTTGGCCGGCCACATGGATTCGAATGCACGACACAAGGCACCTTGTTCTATGATGTCGCACGTATCATCGATGCAAAGCGACCTACTGCATTCCTTCTCGAAAACGTCAAAAACCTGTTGTCGCACGACAAGGGAAATACTTTCAAAACAATCCTTGCTGTCTTGCGCGACGAACTGAATTACGACGTGCATTTCAGAGTCATCGACGGACAGCATTTTACGCCCCAGCACCGGGAGCGTATCGTGATTGTCGGCTTCCGCGAACTGACAGACTTCACATTTGACGACCTCTGCCTGCCATCCGTCAAACCGCGTCTCGGTTCGATTCTCCATAAGGCGGACGGCACAGAACCATTTCTGGAACACGACCAAGATCGTTTCTTCGATCACGATGGCTGTAAGGTGCAAAGCAAATACACGCTAACGCCAAAACTGTGGGAATACCTGCAGGCGTACGCTGAAAAGCATCGGGCGGCCGGCAATGGATTCGGATTCGGACTCGTTACCGCGGAAAGCGTGACGCGCACTTTGTCCGCACGCTATTTCAAGGATGGCTCAGAGATTCTCGTCTCTCAGGGCGGCGCCAGGCGGCCACGACGACTGACCCCGCGCGAGTGTGCCCGACTTATGGGCTTTCCCGATAGCTTCGTAATCCCGGTCAGTGACACTCAAGCCTATCGGCAATTCGGCAACAGCGTAGTCGTACCTGTGATGCAAGAGACAGCGCGAATCATGATTCCACGAGTCAAAGCGCTGCTGGACAAGTCACGTGACGGCGCGCAACAACGCTTGCCACTGTTCGTCTAGTGGTAGATATTGTCGATAGTGCAACCAGAAGCCGAATGATGTCCGGCATCAAAGGACGAAATACACGCCTCGAAGTCCTGATTCGCAGTCTGTTGCATCGTCGCGGCTTCCGCTTTCGGTTGAACGTGGCTGATTTGCCAGGGAAACCGGATATCGTACTCCCAAAGTATCACGCAGTGATTTTCGTGCACGGATGCTTCTGGCATGGTCACGACTGTCGACTCTTCAAGTGGCCTAAGACGAGACCTGATTTCTGGCGCACAAAAATATTTCGGAATCGGCAGCGAGATGAGCAGGTTCTCGAATCGTTGCTTGCGGCGGGATGGCGGGTTGCGACAATATGGGAGTGTGCAATACGGAACCGGGATGCGGATCCTGCTAAACTTGTTGATGAATTTTCGGCTTGGTTAGGAACGCAAAATAAAACTTGGGAAGCACGGGGATGAAACACGGATACTTATCGGAATACTTTGAAGGCGTCGCAGCCAAACGACTTAGTTGCGTTGAAGCAGATGTTATCCATTCGAATCAACATGAATTTAATGGTGTCGAAGGGTTAAGGGCGATCCTCGGCGAACCGGATGGCAAAGTGCGGTATGACACTCGCCTGCTATACCTGTCCGATCAAGAAGACGACCCTATCATGGAGGATGCAGTCTTCACATGGTATGACGCTCGGCAGCGAGCGCGGATTGCCCGCAACATCCAACGCTGGGAATATAGGCTCTACTTCCCAACGACCAACATTTCGCTGAACGCGGCTGTAGGCGATTTGCTCGTTATCGCAAAACGCAGCGACGGAGGACTACTGGTGATCATTGCAGAGAGCGGGTCGAGTATCGGGCGCCAGATTGAGTGGCTCTTCGGACTTAACAATCTCTCGCATCCGGGCTTTTCGATAAAGGCGGAACTCGAGACGGAACAAGACCGGATAGGATTCGCTTCGCGCTTTATTCTCGAGAGCATCGGCATTGCCGTCGAGACATCCGAGGAAACGTTCTTAGAAGAGATGTTGCAGCGATTTAACGGGAAGTTTCCAACAACGCGTTCGTTCTCCGAATATGCACGATCTACTCTTCCGGAGATCAGTCCATGCGATAACCCGGACGCCACTCTGATGGCGTGGATGGAGCGAGAAGAAATTCTCTTTCGCACGATGGAGCGTTATCTGATCGCAGACCGACTTGCCGCTGGTTTCAATGTTCAAGGGCCGAACAAAGTGGATGTTGATGGTTTCCTGACATTCTCACTTTCGGTACAGAACCGTCGGAAGAGTCGCGTTGGGCTTGCCTTGGAGAATCATCTTGAGATCTTGTTTATGGCAAACGGTGTGCGATACAGCAGAACCGCGGCCACGGAGAATAAATCAAAACCCGATTTCCTTTTCCCCAGCGTTTTACAATATCACGACCGTCATTTTCCAGCAGCGCATTTGACAATGCTTGGAGTCAAATCCACCTGCAAAGACCGTTGGCGTCAAGTACTTTCAGAGGCGGATCGAATCCACGAGAAGCACCTGCTGACACTCGAAACGGCCATCTCGCAGCATCAAACCGACGAGATGTGCTCCAAGGGACTGCAACTAGTGCTACCCCAGAAACTTCACGGCAGCTACACCGCGCCTCAGCAAGAATGGCTGCTCGATATCACGCAATTTTTGGGACTTGTGCTTGAGAGACAAGGTATCAAGTAAAGCCTCCGATGTGGCGGTATTCGACTTCCGAGTCACATGCCGGGCCAATCTCCAGTGATCCCCGCGTGTGAATGATCTACTTCTTCACCGCCCTCTGCCGCACCGCCTCGAACAGACACACCCCGCTCGCCACCGACACATTCAAGCTCTCGACCGTCCCCGCCATCGGAATATTCATGATTTCGTCGCACGTCTCGCGCGTCAGACGGCGCATGCCCTCGCCTTCCGCGCCGACGACGATGGCCACCGGACCGTCCAGCCTGGTCTCATAGAGCGAAGCCGTCGCCTCGCCCGCCGTGCCGATCACCCACACGCCCGCGTCCTTGAGCTCGCGCAGCGCGCGCGCCAGATTCGTCACGGTGATATACGGCACGCTCTCCGCCGCCCCGCTCGCCACCTTCGCCGCCGTCGCGTTCAATCCCGCCGAACGGTCGCGCGGCGCGATCACCGCATGCGCGCCGGCCGCATCCGCGACACGCAGACACGCGCCCAGGTTATGCGGATCGGTGACGCCATCGAGAACGAGCAGCAAAGGCGTGCCCGAAATGCCATCGAGCAGCTCGGCCAGATTCTGCGCGAGCGGCAGATCGTGCGCGCGCGCCACCACGCCCTGATGCTGGATATTGCCCGCCAGCCCCCACAGACGCGCTTCATCGGCCGCGATCAGCCGCACGCCCGCTTCCTTCGCGGTCCGCAGAAAGTCCTGCATGCGCCGATCCTTGCGCGTGGGGTCGTACAGCACCTCCTCGATCGACGATGCATCCGCGCGCAAACGGGCGGTCACTGCGTGAAATCCGTATAGAACCTTGAGACGTGACATGGCTGATTCGAACCTTCGATGAAAACTTGAAAAGCACGACGCGGTCCGAAGCACGAAGCATCGGACCGCGCGTATTCGATGGCGGCTGGACTACGCGCCGCCCTAGCGTTTCTTGCGCGCCGGCCGTCCCTGCGACGCCGACTTCGACGCCGCGCCGCGCTTCTTCGCGGCGCCGCCGCGCGAGCCCGCCGCGAGCGACGCGCCCTTCTTCGTGCCGCCGCGGGCACGCGTGCTCGGGACATCGTCGTCGCTGAACGGACGGATTCGCGGTCCCGCCGAGCTGGCCGCACTCGCGGCATCGCCCGCTCCCGACGGCGGACGCGCCGACGGCGGTTTGACCGGCGTATCGCGGACAAGCCGGAAATCGATCTTGCGCGCATCGAGATCGACGCGGCCGACCTGCACGCGCACGCGATCCGACATCCGGTAGCGAATGCCCGTGCGCTCCCCGCGCAGCTCGTTCTTGATCTCGTCGTACTGAAAGTAGTCCGAACCCAGTTCGGTCACGTGCACGAGACCTTCGATGAAGAGCGAATCCAGTTGCACGAAGATGCCGAACGACGTCACGCCGTTCACCATTCCGCCGTATTCCTCGCCGAGCTTGTCGCGCATGAAGTAGCACTTGAGCCACGCTTCGACGTCGCGCGAAGCTTCGTCGGCGCGCCGCTCGTTCGACGAGCAATGCAGCCCCAGCTCTTCCCAGATCGCGACGCTGTTGCGCGCGCGGCCACGCGCGGTATCGTCGGCTTTCTGCATCTCGCGCGCCGCTTTCGTGAGACCCGTGCTCAGCGACACGTCGTGACCGATGTCCGGCAGATACTTCTTGCCCTGCAGGATCGCGTAAATCGCGCGATGCGTGAGCAAGTCGGGATAGCGCCGAATCGGGCTCGTGAAGTGCGCGTACGCCTCATACGCGAGACCGAAATGGCCGATGTTGTCCGGGCTGTAGACCGCCTGCTGCATCGAGCGCAGCACCATCGATTGCAGCATCTGCGCGTCGGGCCGGTCGCGGATTTGCGCGATCAGCGCGGCGTAGTCGCTCGCGTGCGGCTTGTCGCCGCCGGTCAGCGTCAAGCCGACGCCGCGCAGGAACGCACGCAGATTCTCGAGCTTCTCTTCCGTCGGCCCCGCGTGCACGCGATACAAACCGGGATGCTTGTTGCGCTTCAGAAAATCTGCCGCGCAGACGTTCGCGGCCAGCATGCACTCCTCGATCAGCCGATGCGCGTCGTTGCGATGACGCGGCACGATCTGCTCGATCTTGCCTTGCGAGTTCACGACGATATACGTCTCGGTCGTGTCGAAGTCGATCGCGCCGCGCTTCTGGCGCGCCGCGTGCAGCGACTTGTAGACGCCGTAGAGGTTCTGCAACTGCGGCAGGATCTCCGCGCGCTTCGCCGCTTCCGGGCCCTTCGTGTTGGTCAGCACGGCCGCGACTTCGGTGTAGGTCAGGCGCGCCGCCGAATGCATCACGCCCGGATAGAACTGATACGCCTTGATTTCGCCGCGCGCGGTGATGACCATGTCGCACACGAGCACGCAGCGATCCACATCCGGATTCAGCGAACAGAGACCGTTCGACAGTTTCTCCGGCAGCATCGGAATCACGCGGCGCGGGAAATACACCGACGTGCTGCGATCGAGCGCATCGATGTCGAGCGCCTCGTTCGCGCGCACATAGTGCGACACGTCCGCGATCGCGACCAGCAGGCGAAAGCCCTGACCGCGCCCGACCGTGACGGGCTCGCAATACACGGCGTCGTCGAAGTCGCGCGCGTCCTCGCCGTCGATGGTAACGAGCGGCACATCGCGCAGATCGACGCGATGGCGGATATCGACCGGGCGGACTTCGTCGGGCAGCTTCGCGGCGGCCGCGAGCGCGGCGTCGCTGAACTGATGCGGCACACCGTATTTGCGCACCGCGATTTCGATCTCCATGCCGGGATCGTCGATATCGCCGATCACTTCGACCACGCGCCCGAGCGGCTGCGAATGGCGGCTCGGGAAATCCGTCAGATCGACGGACACCACCTGCCCGACCTTCGCTTTCTTCGGATTTTGCGTGATCAGGATGTCGTGACCGATGCGCTTGTCTTCCGGCACGAGAATGAGCGCGCCGTTCTCATTGACGAGGCGCCCGATGACGCGCTTGTTCGCGCGATCCGTCACCTCGACGATATGCCCCTCCGGCCGCCCGCGCCGGTCATAGCCGACGATGCGCGCGAGCACGCGATCGTTGTGCATGACCTTCTGCATTTCGCCGTTGGGGAGGAAGAGATCGTCCTGTCCGTCGTCGCGGATCAGGAAGCCGAAGCCGTCGCGATGTCCCTGAACGCGTCCGGCCACAAAATTCGACGGATGCGTGAGTTGATAGTGGCCGCGCTTGTCGAGGCGGATTTGCCCGTCGCGTTCCATGGCCGCCAGTCGCTTGAAAAATCCTTCGCGCTCCTGGCGTTTGATCGACAACGCCTCGGCGATGTCGTTCGCGGCATGCGGTGTCTCGCTCGTGCGCAGCACTCCGAGAATTTCTTCGCGGCTCGGAATCGGATACGGATATTTGCTCAAGGGCGTAGTCGTGATTTTTCTCGTTGAACGGGACTTTCGCGGTGCTTTGCAACCAATAAATGCGGTCATCGTCGCGGGTCATTCTAACACCCGTCTTTTAAGCACCACGGGGCTTGCGGGACGATCCGGCGCGGCCGGCACGTCCTGATGCGGCTCGATATGCGCATCGCATCGAAACGCTTGACAGTCGTGTCCAGCTCGCTATAATGGCGTTCTTTGCTGCTGAACGCACAGCGAAACACAGCAAACTTGCAGTACACGCACCCTTGCCCAGGTGGCGGAATTGGTAGACGCACTAGGTTCAGGTCCTAGCGGTGGCAACACCGTGGAGGTTCGAGTCCTCTCTTGGGCACCAGATGTTTGGAAAAAGCCACCCTCGGGTGGCTTTTTCTTTTTGTGCGGAGACCGTGTTTTTGTTTCAGACGAGTCGCACGACTTTTCGATTGACACGGCGCCCGTTCCCGCTAGAATAGCGGGCTCGCTGTACCCCTTGGCCCAGGTGGCGGAATTGGTAGACGCACTAGGTTCAGGTCCTAGCGGTGGCAACACCGTGGAGGTTCGAGTCCTCTCCTGGGCACCAAGGTCCTTCTTTCGTGAGACGCTCATTCGGGCGCATCGCAGACAAAAACCCCACGCAAAATCGTGGGGTTTTTTGTTTTCTGCCTTCTTTTTCGCTTCGACTTCCTTTCATTTCAGATTCGACGACCTCTCTGTCGAACTTTAAATGAATCGAATCCGTATTCTCCCGTTCATCGCCACGCGCAGGCTCCCAATGTATTAACGGGTTCGTTTAAGCGCACGTTTAATCTGCGACATACACTCCTTCGTGTGAAACGCCGGCACGCCCGTCCGGCGCGGCTTTTGGCCGGTTCGTAAATTGCTGAGTCGCATTAAGACACCCGCCAATCGGTCATTCGAACGGAGAATCCGGCAATGAATTGGACGCGCGAACAGCGAAACGTGACGGTCGCCGCTTATTTGGGCTGGACCCTCGACGCATTCGATTTCTTTCTGATGGTCTTCGTATTGAAGGATATCGCCACCGAATTCAATACGAAAATCCCAGACGTGGCGTTCGCCATCACGCTCACGCTGGCGATGCGTCCTCTGGGCGCGCTGATCTTCGGCCGGCTCGCCGACAAATTCGGCCGCCGCCCCACGCTGATGATCAATATCGCGTGCTACTCGCTGCTCGAACTGCTTTCCGGCCTCTCGCCGAATCTCACGACGCTGCTCATTCTGCGCGCCCTCTTCGGCATCGCGATGGGCGGCGAATGGGGCGTCGGTTCGGCGCTGACGATGGAAACCGTCCCGCCTTCGGCGCGTGGCTTCGTGTCGGGACTCTTGCAGGCGGGCTATCCGAGCGGCTATCTGCTTGCGTCGATCGCGTTCGGCGTGCTTTATCCGTTCGTCGGTTGGCGCGGAATGTTCTTCGTCGGTGTCGCGCCCGCGCTGCTCGTCATGTACGTGCGCGCGCACGTGCCCGAATCGCCCGCGTGGCGCGCCATGGAAAAGCGCCAGCGCCCCGGCCTCGTCGCCACGCTCAAGCAGAACTGGACACTCTCGCTCTACGCGATCGTGCTGATGACCGCATTCAATTTCTTCTCGCACGGCACGCAGGACCTCTATCCGACCTTCTTGCGCGAGCAACATCATTTCGATCCGCATACCGTGTCGCTCATCACCATCACGCTGAATATCGGGGCGATCGTCGGCGGGCTGTTCTTCGGAGCGTTGTCGGAGCGAATCGGCCGGCGCGTGGCCATTTTCATCGCCGCGCTGATTGCGTTGCCGGTCTTGTACTGGTGGGCGTTCTCGACCACGCCGGTCACGCTCGCGATCGGCGCGTTCCTCATGCAGATTTCCGTGCAAGGTGCGTGGGGCGTGATTCCCGTGCATCTGAACGAACTCTCGCCCGACGAGATTCGCGCGACCTTCCCGGGCCTCGTGTATCAGCTCGGCAACCTGTTCGCCGCGGTCAACGCAACGATGCAGGCGTCCCTTGCCACATCCCACGGCAACAACTACGGCATGGCGATGGCGATCGTCGCGGGCGTCGTCGCCGTGGTGATCGCGGCGCTCATCTTCTTCAGCCGGGAACGCAGAGGCATCGACTTGACGCGCTCCGCGCAAGAAGTGGGCGCGACGCGCAGTAGCGCCTGATCGAAAGCTCTCCTCGCATCGACGCCGGCTCGTTTATCGTTCGGCGCCGCCCGGAAAAGCAAGTATCCGCAGAAGCGAGTTCACGTTCTGCGGACGCAGCGCAACGACGCCTTGAAGTTCCTTCCAATATCGATAAGCCGTCGCTTCCGACAAGTTGACGCCGCGCGAAACCGCTGCGACCGACGCGCCATCGCGCAGCAGTGCCATCGCCTGGAATTTCCGCCTCGCGTCGATTCGCCCTCCGGCCTTTCTTCCCGGCGATGCCTCGACGACGCGAAATTGCCTGTGGAGTTTCTTCGGCCCGGACGCGTCCAGGCACACGGACTGGTAGCTGTAGCCGTCCGTTTCGTTGCCGAAAAGATAAAGCTTGTTGTCGAAAATGTAGCTTCGGTCGATCGAGACAGCCTCTCTGTAAAGCGAGTTTATTTTTAGCTCAACTTGGTAAACATTTTTGTTTAGGAACATTTAATCTCCTGATGCCGCTAGTTCAGGGCAAGTGATTGCTGCCTACAGGAGCCTTCTGTAGTGTTGCGATCGTCGTGCGCGGGTCCCCAAACCGGCGCACGACCCTCCTACAGGTCTTGGCTTCGCCTGAGCGAAGCCGGGACCAATACTCATTCGCGCGCGCCGACCTGGCCAGACAGCCGCATGAATTCCGACCCGGCACACCCGGAATCGGGCGAACCAGACTTGTCCTTCTCAGTCGAACGGGAGCATACGTATCCGTTGCGATCGGCTGTCACGATCGCTGACGCCGGCGGCCTCTCGCCAGACAGCGAGCAACCGGTTCATCGCCATGTCCGACATGCCGAGTTCGCGCCTGATCGCCTGAGCTGGCACGTTCCGCTGCAGGAAAATCAACGCCAGATACGCGGCGAGCAAGGTCGGCTCGCCTTGCACGTCTCTGTACACGCCGCCTTCGTCGCCGACGATCGACTCCCGCACGCAACTGAGCATCTCCAGATCCAGTTGAACGTGTATATATCTCACCTCCCCGTTGCAACGCACCAGCAAGTAGAGCAGGTCGCCCGTGAGGAACATCCAATCCGAAATACCCTGTTCCCACGGAGTCGCTCCGATGTTTAGCCTGACTAAGTTATCTCTATTCTCCACTTCCGAATATGCTCCCATGGCCACCGTACGCGTGGCAGGTGGTCACAATAAGAACCGATCCTATGTGACTTGCTGTGGTGTATCCCGCGAAGATCAATCCACAGCCCCCTTTGATGCCCCGCCGATGCGGGGCATCAAGAATCCTCATCGACGCATGTTTAGTTGTACGAGATAATCATTCGATTTTGTCGGTACTAGCGTGAGCAAAAAGCATAACGCGTCGAGATAGAGCGATCAAAGTAGACACTTCCTAAACAGTGGGACTGCCGAGCGAACCCTCTAACCGGCTCGTTACGCCTGTTCGTCACTTTTGTGGCATGGTACGTGCTCCGACGCGTTACTTACCGGAGACTCGTGATGTCCGCCCTGTACGTCGTCGTTTTCCTCCTGCTGGCCGGCACGCTCACCTTCCTTCAAGCGCCCTCGCTCGCCTGGCTCGTCGGGCTTGCGATCTGGGTGGCCGCCGGTCCGCTCGTCGGCGTGACGGGCACCGTGGGCGTCGCGCTGCTCGCGATCGCCTTTGTCATTCCCGCACTCGCGATCGCCATCACACCGTTGCGTCGCGCGCTCGTCAGCCGCCACGCGTTCGCCGCGTTTCGCAAGATCCTGCCGGAGATGTCGTCGACGGAACGCGACGCCATCGAAGCCGGCACCGTGTGGTGGGACGCCGAACTCTTCTCGGGTCGGCCACGATGGGACAACCTGCTCGCGCACGGCGCGCCGAAGCTGACACAGGAAGAACAAGGGTTCATCGACAATGAATGCGCGCGCCTGTGCGATCTGTCGAACGACTGGGACACGACTGCCGTCTGGCAGGATTTATCGCCGCAAGCGTGGGCCTACGTCAAGGAACAGGGCTTCCTCGGGATGATCATTCCGAAGCGCTACGGCGGCAAAGCGTTCTCTGCGTATGCGCACTCGCAGGTCATCATGAAACTCGCGACGCATTCTTCGGCGGCGGCCGTCTCGGTGATGGTGCCCAATTCGCTCGGCCCTGCCGAATTGCTGCTGCACTACGGCACCGAAGAGCAGAAGAATCACTATCTGCCACGTCTCGCGCGCGGCGATGAAATTCCGTGCTTCGCGCTCACCAGCCCGTATGCCGGATCGGACGCCGCGGCGATCCCCGATGTCGGCATCGCGTGTCGTGGAACGCACGAAGGCCGCGAAACGCTCGGCTTTCGCGTCACGTGGGACAAGCGCTACATCACGCTCGGGCCGATCGCGACCGTGCTCGGCCTCGCCTTTCGCGCACTCGATCCCGATCATCTGCTCGGCGACGACGATGCACCCGGCATCACCTGCGCGCTCATTCCGACGAGCCATCCCGGCGTGAACATCGGACGGCGTCATTGGCCGCTCAATGCCGTGTTTCAGAACGGCCCGAACTGGGGCAAGGACGTGTTCATCCCGATGGACTGGGTCATCGGCGGACGAGCGCAAGTGGGCAATGGCTGGCGCATGCTGATGGAATGCCTCGCGGCCGGGCGCGCCATCTCGCTGCCTTCGTCGAATGTCGGCATGGCGAAGCTCGCCGTGCGCGGCACCGGCGCGTATGCGGCCGCGCGCCGCCAGTTCCGCACGTCGATCGGTCGCTTCGAAGGGATTCAGGAAGCGCTCGGGCGCATGGGCGGGAATGTGTACGTGATGGACGCGGCGCGCCGCCTGTCCGCGCAGGCTGTCGATCTCGGCGAGAAGCCCTCGGTCATCTCGGCGATCGCGAAGTATCACATCACGGAACGCGCGCGAAAGGTGATCAACGACGGCATGGATGTCGTCGCGGGCAAGGGCATCTGCATGGGGCCGTCGAACTTTCTGGCGCGCGCGTATCAGCAGATGCCGATCTCGATCACCGTCGAAGGCGCCAACATCCTGACGCGCTGCCTCATCATCTTCGGACAGGGCGCGATCCGTTGCCATCCCTATGTGCTGAAGGAAATGACCGCCACGCGCGAGAACGATCTGCGCGCATTCGACGCCGCGTTCTTCGGACATGCGGGCTTTCTGGCATCGAACGCGATGCGCAGTTTCGTGTACGCATTCGGCGGCGGCGCGATCGGCGCGAAGCCCGCGCGCGCCGACGCGCGTCTCGTGCCCTACTACCGCGCCGCCACCCGCCTGTCGAGCGCCTTTGCGCTGTTCGCCGACGTGTCGATGCTCGCGCTCGGCGGCGAGCTCAAGCGCCGCGAGCGGCTTTCGGCGCGCCTCGGCGACATCCTCTCGCAGCTGTATCTGCTTTCCGCGACGCTCAAGCGTTTCGAGGACGATGGCCGTCCCGAGAGCGATCTGCCGCTCGTGCGCTGGGGCGCGGAAGACGCGCTGCATCAGGCGCGCGCCGCGTTCGAAGGCTTGCTCGCGAACTATCCGAACCGCGCGGCGGCGGCGTTCCTGCGCGTCGTCGCGTTCCCGTTCGGCCTGCCGCACGCACCGAGCGCCGACGTGCTCGGCAACGACATCGCAATGCTGATGCAGACGCCCGGCGATGCCCGCGAGCGTCTCGTCGCCGGCTCGCACGTTTCGGCATTCGAATCCGATCCGATCGCGCGCGGCGAGAAGCTGCTCGCGCTCACGCCCGCCGTCGCGGCGCTGGAAGCGCGTCTGCGCGATGCGGTCAAAGCGGGCCAGACCGCCCCGCTGCCACAAAGCCCGCAAGACATCGGAGCGTGGGCGCAAACCGCTGCGGCGCGCGGTCTCATCGACGAAAACGAGCGCGCGCTGCTGATCGAATGGGCCGATCATGCGCGCGAAGCGGTGAAAGTCGATGATTTTTCCGCAGACTTCGGTATCCTCGAAGCATTGCAAAAGCGCAGCGCGGCGCTCGAGCAGCAATTGCCCGCAACGATTGCCTGAAGAGGCAGCCCACAAGGCACCGCCGCGCGCGCCCGACGACCGATCGCCAATCGATGAAAGACCGCTATCTCGACTTCGTCAATTCGCCCTTCGGCACGAGCATCGCACGCTCGCTCGGCCTGCCGCGTCCCGAGGTGTTGCGCCGGCATCGCGCGGACCATGCCGAATTCGGCGGCATGGCCGCCATCGGCGCGGGGCCGTCGCCGGCACTGTTCGACGATCTGATGGGCGTGCTCTCCGCCATCGGCATGACGGGTATCGCGCACGAGAGCGCGTCCGGCTGGCTGCCCGTCGCCGCGCGGCACGGCGCGATGAGCGGCCGCTTCGAGCCGCGCGCACGCGACGCGTCCGCGAGCGATCGTGTCGAGGCGCTGATCTTCGATGCGACCGGCATCGACGAAAGCGCGCAACTCCATGCGCTCTACGCGTTCTTCCACGATGCGCTGCGCTCGCTCGCGAAAAACGGTCGCATCGTCGTCATCGGGCGGCCGCCCGGCACGCGCTCGGGCGCGCCGGCCGCCACCGCGCAGCACGCGCTCGAAGGCATGGTCCGCTCGCTCGGCAAGGAAGCGCGCAACGGCATCACGTCGAACCTGCTGCGCGTGGCCGAGGGCGCGGACATCGAATCGGCGCTGCGCTTTTTCCTGTCGCCACGCTCGGCGTATGTATCGGGCCAGGTCGTGACCATCGATGCGCCCTCCGCCGCGCCGGAAAGCTGGGCGAAACCGCTCGCGGGCAAGCGCGCGCTCGTGACGGGCGCGGCGCGCGGCATCGGCGCATCGATCGCGACGGTGCTGGCCGAGCGCGGCGCGATCGTCACCGGGCTCGATGTCGACGCCGCGCGCGACACGCTCGACCAGACCATGCTCGCGATCGAAGACGCGTCGCCTTCCGGCGGCGCGCACGCGGCGCTCGTCGCGGATATCGCCGCGCCGGACGCGCCCGGTGAGATCGCCGCGGCGCTCGGCGCATCGGGCGGCATCGATATCGTCGTGCACAATGCGGGCATCACGCGCGACAAGACCATCGCGCGCATGACCGGCGAAATGTGGGACAGCGTGATCGACATCAATCTGCTCGCGCAGGAGCGCATCGACGCCGCGCTGCTCGCGCAGAACGTGCTGCGCGCGGACGGCCGCATCGTCGCCGTGTCATCGATCAGCGGCATCGCGGGCAATCGCGGGCAAACCAACTACGCGACATCGAAGGCCGGCGTGATCGGCCGCGTGCACGCGATGGCGCCCGTGCTGCGCGCGCGCGGCATCACGATCAACGCGGTCGCGCCCGGCTTCATCGAAACGCATATGACCGCGCGCATGCCCTTCGGCGTGCGCGAGGCCGGCAGACGGCTCAATTCGATGGGACAAGGCGGCTTGCCCGTCGACGTCGCCGAGACCGTCGCGTGGCTCGCGAGTCCGGGCAGCGCGGGCATCACGGGCAATGTGGTGCGCGTGTGCGGTCAGAGCCTGATCGGCGCGTGAGGAGACGAGACGCATGCACGCACCGACCATGCCGCGCGCCCGCACCGTCGTCGTCGACACGTTGCCGCCGCCCGCGAAGCTCTACGGCCGCGCGTTGCCCGCGCTCTTCAGACGCGCGCGTGCCCCCGAGTTGCCCGCGCTCAGGCTCGTGCGCCCCAATGTCAGGCTCGACGCCGAGCAGGTCGGCCGTTATGCGCGCGTGTGCGGATTCATCCCCGAGCATGGCGTGCCGCTCACGTTTCCGCACGTGCTCGCGTTCCCCTTGCATCTGATGATGCTCACCGATCCGTCGTTTCCGTGGTCCGCGCTCGGCGTCGTGCATCTGGCCAATACCGTGCGGCTGAGGCGTCCGCTCGCGGCGGGACAGGACTTGCGCATCGAGGTCGAATGCGGGCCGCTCATGCCGCATCAGAAGGGACAGGCGTTCACGCTGCACACGCGCATCTACCGGCGCGGCGAGGCGGTGTGGGACGGCGACAGCGTGTATCTGAAGCGCGGCGCGCGCAGCGAGAGCGCCGCGCCGTCGATCGAAATCGCCGCTGCCGCCGATGCGCGCGTGCCGCTTCTCGCACGCGAGGCGCGCTGGCAGCTTCCGCCGCAACTCGGGCGCGACTACGCGAAGGCATCGGGCGATTTCAACCCGATCCATCTGCACATGCTGAGCGCGAAAGCGTTCGGCTTTCCACGCGCGATCGCGCACGGCATGTGGACGCTCGCGCGCACGCTCGCGGCGCTGCATCCGGTCAAGGCGCTCGCTTCCGGCCATGCGCACGGCGATTTCAAAACGCCTCTTTATATTCCCGGCGACGCGACGCTCTGGACCGCGGCGCCCTCGCCCACCGCGCGCGATTTCGAAGTGCGCGATCTCGCGGGTGACCGGCCGCACCTGCGCGGTCATTTCGAATGGGAGCTGCCATGAGCGAAGCGCGTCGTGTCGCGGTAATCGGCAGCAACCGCATTCCGTTCGCGCGCTCGAACACGGCCTACGCGAGCGCGTCGAATCAGGACATGCTGAGCTTCACGCTGCAAGGACTCGTCGATCGCTTCGATCTGCACGGCATGCGCCTCGGCGAAGTGGCGGCGGGCGCGGTGATCAAGCATTCGCGCGACTTCAATCTGACGCGCGAAGCCGCGCTCTCCACGACGCTCGCGAAGGAAACACCCGCCTACGACGTGCAACAGGCCTGCGGCACCGGCCTCGAAACAGCGATTCTGGTCGCGAACAAGATCGCGCTCGGGCAGCTCGACGTGGGCATCGCCGGTGGCGTCGATACGGCGTCCGACGCGCCGATCGCGGTGAACGAGCGCATGCGCAAGATCCTGCTCGAAGCGAATCGCGGCCGCTCGGCGGGGCAACGCGTCGGCGCGCTCGCGAAGCTGCGGCCCGGCATGTTCTTCAGGCCGCTGCTGCCGCGCAACGTGGAACCTCGCACCGGTCTCTCGATGGGCGAGCATTGCGAACTGATGGCCAAACGCTGGAAGATCTCGCGCGAAGCGCAGGACGCGCTCGCGCAGGAGAGTCATCGCAAGCTCGCGGCGGCGTATGGGCGCGGCTTCTTCAACGATCTGATGACGCCATACAAAGGGCTTGCGCGCGACAACACGCTGCGCCCCGATGTATCGCTCGACCAGTTGTCGCAATTGAAGCCCGTCTTCGATCGCGACGCGGGCACGCTCACGGCGGGCAACTCGACGCCGCTCACCGATGGCGCATCGGCCGTGCTGCTCGCGTCCGAGCAATGGGCCGCCGAGCGCGGACTGCCGGTGCAGGCGTTCCTGACGTGGTCCGCGACCGCCGCCGTCGATTTCTTCGACCAGCGCGAAGGCCTGCTGATGGCGCCCGCCTACGCGGTGCCGTCGATGCTCGCGCGCGCCGGACTCGCATTGCAGGACTTCGATTTCTACGAAATCCACGAAGCATTCGCGGCGCAAGTGCTGTGCACGCTCGCCGCATGGGAAGACGATGAATACTGCCGCACCGCGCTTCGCCTCGACGCGCCGCCCGGTTCGATCGACCGGGCGCGCCTGAACGTGAACGGCAGCTCGCTCGCGACGGGACATCCGTTCGCCGCGACGGGCGGGCGCATCGTCGGCACACTGGCGAAGATGCTCGCGAACGCGCCCGCACGCGGCGACGGCAAGCCGCTGCGCGGACTGATCTCGATCTGCGCGGCAGGCGGCCAAGGGGTCGTCGCGATACTGGAGCGGTGAGCAGCAGAAGCAAGCAATAAGGCGCGTCTGTCGACGAACACGAGTTGCGCCAAGGGAGACACCCCATGAGCCCGGGACAGGCAATGCCGCGCGGGGCTTCGGAGCCGCACGCGACCGACGGCATCTGGTACGCGTCGTATCCGCCCGATGTCGCGCGCGAGATCGATCCTTCGCGGTATCGCTCGCTCGCGCATTTCTTCGACGAATGCGTCGAGCGGTTTGCCGATCACGTCGCGTTCGTGAGCCTCGGCTCGGAGATGAAGTTCGCGACGCTCGGCGAGAAGGCGCACGCGTTCGCCTCGTATCTGCAGGGCATCGGTGTGAAGCCCGGCGATCGCGTCGCGCTGATGATGCCCAATACGCTCGTCTATCCCGTCACGCTCTTCGGCACGCTGCTCGCGGGCGCGATCGTCGTCAACGTGAATCCGCTCTATACCGTGCGCGAGCTCGGCCAGCAGTTGACGGATAGCGGCGCACAGACGGTCGTCGTGTTCGAGAACTTCGCCAGAACCGTGCAGGACGCGCAGCCGGGATCGCGCGTGCGCAACATCGTCGTGACCGCGCTCGGCGATCTGCTCGGTCATGGACTCAATGTCAAAGGCCGCGCGATCGACCTGATTCTGCGTCACGTGAAGAAGCAGGTCCCCGCCTACGTGCTGCCCGATGCGCTGCGCCTGCCGCAAGCCCTCGCGCGCGGCGCGCGGCGAAAGTTCGAGCCGGTCAGGATCGGCCACGGCGATATCGCGTTCATTCAGTACACCGGCGGCACGACGGGCGTCGCGAAAGGCGCGATGCTCACGCACCGCAATGTGATCGCCAATCTGCTGCAGGCGCTCGCGTGGGCGGGCGGGCGGCTCGTCGACGGCGCGGAGACCGTCGTCACGCCGTTGCCGCTTTATCACATCTATTCGCTCACGGTCAACGCGCTCGCGTTTCTCGCGATCGGCGCGCGCAATGTGCTGATCGTCAATCCGCGCGATATCGACGGACTCATGCGCGCGCTGCGTCACGAGAACTTCACGGCGATCACCGCGCTCAACACGCTCTACAGCGCGCTCATGGACAACGACGCGTTCCGCCAGCGCGACTTCTCCTCGCTCAAGCTCGCGATGGCGGGCGGCATGGCGACTCAGCGCGTGATCGCGGAGCGCTTCAGGGCGATGACCGGCCAGACGCTCGTCGAAGGCTACGGTCTCACCGAATGTTCGCCGCTCGTGGCCGCGACGCCGCTCGATGAACACGGCGCGAGCGAATTCGACGGAACCATCGGTGTGCCGGTGCCGTCGACGCTCGTGCGCCTGCGTCGCGAGGACGGCGCGTGGGCGAACGTCGGCGAAGCGGGCGAGCTTTGCGTGCAAGGACCGCAGGTGATGAAAGGCTACTGGAACCGTCCCGAGGAGACGGCGAAAGCCATCGACGCGAACGGCTGGCTCGCGACCGGCGACATCGGCGTGATGGATGCGCGCGGCATCATCCGGCTCATCGATCGCAAGAAGGACATGATGATCGTGTCGGGCTTCAACGTGTATCCGAACGAAATCGAGGACGTGCTCGCGGCGCATCCCAAAGTGCGCGCGGTCGCGGCCGTCGGCGTGCCCGATCCGCTGACGGGGGAGCGCGTGAAGGCTTTCGTCGTGCGTCGCGATGACTCGCTCACGGTGGAAGAACTGCTGAAGTTCGCCCGTTTACACCTGACCGGTTACAAGGTGCCTCACTACGTCGAGTTCCGCGACGCACTGCCGCTCACGACGGTCGGCAAGGTGCTCAGGCGCGAATTGCGCGACGCCGGATCGAAACCGCAGGATTGACTCTCGGAGAGACTCATGCCGCGCATGCGACGCCGACGTGCTTCCGACTTGCGGCTCGCTTGCGCGGGCCTCTTGTGTCTCGCGCTGGCGCTGGCGCCCGTGGGCGCACGCGCCGATGAACCCGAGCAAGCCGCGCGCATCGGCAATCTCGGCGTCGAGCAGCAAGTGCAATGGCTGTCGCAAGCGGCGGCGAACGGCGCGCTCGCGAAGCTCGACGACGCACAACTGGTCGCTCTCTTTCGTTCGCTCGACACGCGAGCGCTGCCGCGATACTTGCAGGATGGCCTGCGCGAGTTCGATTCGTACGAGTTCACGATGCGCCGGCGCGAACGCATCAAGGGCAAGTGGCCGAAGCGCGCGGATCACATGCTCGTGCGCGTCACGCGCGATCCGCTGCGCATCTATGCGAAATGGCTGCTGGACGGCGCGCACGCGGGCCAGGAAGTCATTTATGACGATTCCACGCGGCCCGACCAGCTCTACGGTCATCTCGGCGGCTTTCTCGGCGTCGTGCCGATGTGGGCATCGGTGAACGGCGCGCTCGCCCGCGCGCAGTCGAATCATTCGATTCGCGAGCTCGGCATCGATGCCATTACGCAGCGCTTTATCGACGAGGGGCACAAGTTCGCCGAAGCCGGCATCACGAAGCCGTCGAATATCGAGGTGAAGACCGTCGACGGACTGCGCGTGGTCGCGCTTACCTATGAGACGACGGAAGGGCAACCCACCTTCTACGCGAAAAAAGAAGTGCTCGGGCTCGATCTGGAACGTCCGGTTTTCCGCACGCTGGAGTCGTACGACAACGACGGCGAAATTTTCGAAAGCGTTGTGTTCGAGCGCATCGAAGCCAAACGCTTCGACGATCTGACGTTCGATCCGAAAAATCCCGACTATCGCTTCTGATCGAAACTGCATTGAAACGGTATTGAAACGCCCGCTGAATTCGCGACACGCGGCGTAACAACTGGCCGCATGCCGCGGCGCATATTTTAAGTTTCGCCTAAGAGTCGGCCGATAACCTGCCCGCACTCCATCGACATCAAGGTTCGCGCGCAGGCCACGTCAGGCCGAAAGCGCCGCACATCGTCATGCAAACCTGAGGACATCCTTCATGAACCTCCGCCGTCCGGCTTCCGCCCCCGTGCGAGCCATCAAAAAGCTTCTGAGCCATCACGAAATCGCCACGCTGCTGTTGCTGTTGCACGCGCCCATCGACGTGATGGCGGCCACGCCGGACGTCGCCTCGCTGCGGGAGTATGGCTATGTCGAGATCGTGTCGCCGGAAATGGGCGGACCGGAAGTGCGCCTGACCGAAGACGGTAACGCGGTCCTGCGTGGCCTCGGCGTCAAGTAAGGCTCCGTAACGCACGGTCAGCGGACGCCCGCAAGCGCGAACTCTGTAATAATCGGTCGATACTTTTCATCATCGACCAAGGAGTGATTCGCGATGTCCGCCCTCTCACCCATCGTGCAACGTGTGCTCATCACCAACGACGACGGCATCGACGCCCCCGGCCTCGCCGTGCTCGAAGCGGTCGCCGCCGAACTCGCGCACGAAGTCTGGGTCATCGCGCCCGAGCATGACCAGAGCGGCACGTCGCATTCCATCAGCCTGCATTCGCCGCTGCGCATTTCGCGTCAGGGCGAGCGGCGCTATGGCGTGCAAGGCACGCCCGGCGACTGCGTCGTGATGGCCGCGCGTCACATCATGAAAGAGGCGCCGCCGACGCTCGTGCTGTCCGGCATCAACCGCGGAGCGAACCTCGGCGTCGAAACCATGTTCTCCGGCACCGTCGGCGCGGCGATGACGGGCCTGCTGCTCGGCCTGCCGTCAATTGCGCTCAGCCAGGCCTTCACCGACCGCGAGAACGTGCGCTGGGATACGGCGCGCGCGCTGGCGCCGGGCGTGATCCGGCAGTTGCTCGCGATCTCCCACGACGCGCCCACATGCCTGAACGTCAATTTCCCCGATTGCGACGCGTCCGCCGCGGGACCGCTCACCGTGACGCGGCAAGGCGTGGGGCTCGTGGAAGGCATCGACGTGATGCCGCTCGTCGATCCGCGCGGCATTGACTATCACTGGCTGCGCTTCCAGCGCGGCCCGCGCCCGAATTCCCCCGATAGCGAAACGGCGGTGGTCGCCTCCGGCCGCGTTTCCGTCACGCCGCTGCATTTCGATCGCACCGACGAGCGCACTTTCGCCACGCTCGAAGCGGGTCTGAAGCGCGAAGTCTGATCGTCCGAGGGTCCGGTTGTCGGTCCACGCGTCTAGAACGTTTCTTCACAGACGCTACGAGGGCTTTCTCGTATGCTCGACCGTTCATGACAAGGAGATGACATGACCCGTTTCATCGGCCGGCGCGGCGCGCGCCTGACGCTCGGCGCGCTGTGCGCCACCTTCGCCGCGAGCGTATTCGCGCAGGCGGCGACGCCCGTCGGCACCTGGCAGACCATCGACGATCAGACCGGCAAGGCGAAAGCGATCATCCAGATCGTCGACGACGGCAGTGGCCAGTTGTCCGGCAAGGTCGTGCGCGGCATCGGCGAATTCGATCATCCCGACAAACGCTGCACGGCCTGCACCGACGATCGCAAGGACCAGTTGATCAAGGGCATGACGATCATCACCGGAATGCGGCAGGACGGCGATGCGTGGGACGGCGGCCGGATTCTCGATCCCGAGAGCGGCAAGCTCTACAAGTGCAAGATGAAGCTCGAGGACGGCGGGCAGAAGCTCGTCGTGCGCGGGTATCTCGGCGTGTCGCTGCTGGGGCGCTCGCAGACGTGGGTACGCCAACAGTAAGCACAACGGACGTTATCCAAAAAGGACAAAGCCGGTCGAAGACATAGGTCTTCGACCGGCTTTGCTTGTTTCGCGCGTGTTCGACGAACTTACGCGGCGCGACGCTGATGCACCTCGTCCGCTTGCGCATCGGCAGGCAAGTCGTCCTGGGTATCGAGCTTGAGTTCCGCCGGCACGCGCATGCGCGATGTCATCAACGCATAAAGCGATTCTCCCGCCGGCCCGAACAACTGCGTCATCACACGCAGCAGCACGCCCGACTCGTGCCACGCCTTGAAGCGCCGGTGGCACGTCTGATACGACGGATATTTGCGCGGCAGCGTGGACCACGACGCGCCGCTGTACATCACCCAGAGCACACCGTTGAGCACGGCGCGGGTATTGGCGAGCGGCCGGCCCCGCAGCTCCGAACGCGGACGCAGTTCGGGAAGCAGCGGTGCGACCATCTGCCATTCTTCATCGGTCATGTCGCGGTAGGGCTTCACGGTATATTCTCCAATTTACTGACTGATAACCGGTATCGACGATACCGAGTACCCGATAGTCGGCAAATCGGAGTGATCCGAATCTTGAAAAGGCCGCAAAGCCTTATGCAGATTGGCTAGCCGCAGATTTTTGATACTCGTTTTAGGTCAGCGAAATATCGGTGACGCGACGCGGCGCTTCGAGATATTCCTTCGACTGCATCTCGACGATCCGCGACACCGTGCGCGCGAACTCGTTGGCCATCGGTCCTTCCACGTAGAGCGCTTCGGCGGGCACGGCCGCTGACATCAGCAGCTTCACCTTGTGGTCGTAGAACACGTCGATGAGCCACGTGAAGCGGCGTGCTTCGGACGCCATGCGCGGCGTCATTTGCGGCACATCCGACAGGATCACCGCGTGAAAGCGATTCGCCAGTTCGAGATAGTCGTTCTGCGAGCGCGGGCCGCCGCACAGCGTCGCGAAATCGAACCACACGACGCCGTCGGCACGGCGCAGCGCCTTGATCTCACGCTTTTCGATGTGCAGGATCGGAGTTTCGTCGGGCACGGCCGCGAGCTTTGCGAAGTCCGCGCGCAGTGCCTCGCTCGCCGCCGCGCCGAGCGGCGTGTGATACGCCTTCACCTGCGACAGCGTGCGCTTGCGGTAGTCGGTGCCGGCGTCGACGTTGAGCACGTCGAGATGCTGCTTGATGAGCTCGATCGCGGGCAGCAGACGATCGCGATGCAGCCCTTCCGGATACAGCGTGTCGGGCTCGTAATTGGAGGTCATCACGAACTGCACGCCGGCCTTGAAGAGGCGGTCGAGCAGGCGATAGAGAATCATCGCGTCGGCGATATCGGAGACGTGGAACTCGTCGAAGCAGATCAGCCTGTAACGCTTCGCTATGCGTTTCGCGAGTTCGTCGAGCGGATCGGCCTGCCCTTTCAGCTCTTCCAGTTCGCGATGCACTTCCCGCATGAATTCGTGGAAATGCAGACGTGTCTTGCGCTGCACCGGCACGACGGCGTAGAAGCTGTCCATCAGGAAGCTCTTGCCGCGCCCGACGCCGCCCCACATGTAGACACCGCGCGGCAAGTCCGGATGCACGAGAAACTTCTTGAGCGCGTTGGAGCGGCGCGCCTTGTAGGCGACCCATTCCTCGTAGCAGCGCTGCAGACGCGCGACCGCCGCGAGCTGCGCCTCGTCCGATTGATAACCCCGCGTGCGCAGTTCGTTTTCGTAGTATTCGGTGACGTTCATCTTCTGCCGTTTTGAAGTGACGAAGGCGAGCGGTTTGATCCGCTCGCCTTCGTTTAGCGATGCCTGATGCCCGAAGTCGAGCGTACTTACATGTTCAACGCGCGCTTGTCGACGGCCAGCGCCGCTTCACGCATCACTTCCGACAGCGACGGATGCGGATGGCAAATGCGGCCGATATCTTCCGACGCCGCCTTGAACTCCATCGCGACGACCGCTTCCGCGATCAGATCCGATGCGTCCGCAGCGATCACGTGCACGCCGAGAATCTCGTCGGTCTTCGCGTCCGCGATCATCTTGACGAAGCCTTCCGCCTTGCCGATACCGAGCGCGCGGCCGTTCGCCATCATCGGGAACTGGCCGGTCTTGATCTCGCGGCCTTCGGCCTTGAGCTGCTGCTCGGTCTTGCCGACCCACGCGATTTCCGGTTCCGTGTAGATGACCCACGGCACGCAGTTGTAGTCGATATGCGGCTTCTGGCCGTCGATGATTTCCGCCACCGCCACGCCTTCGTCTTCCGCCTTGTGGGCGAGCATCGGGCCGCGAACGACGTCGCCGATCGCGTAGACGTTCGGCACGCTCGTCGCGCAATGATCGTCCACGTCGATGAAGCCGCGCTCGTTGGCCTTCAGGCCGATCGCTTCGAGACCGAGGTTATCGGTATTCGGCACGCGTCCGATCGACACGATCAGGCGATCCGCTTCGAGCGTCTGCGCGTTGCCCGCGTTGTCCGTGTATGCGATCGACACGCCCCCTTCGTTGCCCTGCGACGTCTTCACTTCGCCGATCTTCACGCCGAGGTGAATGTCGAGACCTTGCTTCTTGAACTGCTTCGCGGCTTCCTTCGCGAGCGATTCGTCAGCGGCGCCGAGGAATTGCGGCAGCGCTTCGAGCACGGTCACTTCCGCACCGAGACGGCGCCAAACCGAGCCGAGCTCCAGACCGATCACGCCCGCGCCGATCACGGCGAGTTTCTTCGGCACGGAGTCGAACGACAGCGCGCCTTCGTTGTCGGCGATCAGCTTGTTGTCGACCGGAATGTTCGGCAGATGACGCGCCTTCGAACCCGTCGCGATGATCACGTTCTTCGCCGTGACAACCTCGGCTTCGCCTTCGCCCGACACTTCGATCTGCACGCCGGCGGCGTTCTTGCCGGTGAACTTGCCGTGACCCTTGAGCCACGTGATCTTGTTCTTGCGGAACAGGAACTCGATGCCCTTGGTCATCTTCTCGACGATGCCATCTTTACGCGCCAGCATCTTCGACACATCGAGCTTCACGTCCGACACGCTGATGCCGTGATCGGCCAGATGCTTCGACGCATTCTCGAATTCCTCCGACGACGCCAGCAGCGCCTTCGACGGAATGCAACCCACGTTCAGGCACGTGCCGCCGAGCTTCAATGCGCCAGCCGGGTTCTTCCACTTCTCGATACACGCAACCGTCTTGCCGAGCTGCGCTGCGCGAATCGCCGCGATATAGCCGCCAGGGCCCGCGCCGATCACGACGACATCAAATTCCTTGGACATGACTTTCCTTTGATCTGTCTCCGCTCATGCGGAGGAGCCTCGAATGGTGCGCGCGAGCCTATCGCGCGCACCGAGGCGAAGTGCTTTTCTTACAGGTCCAGCAGCAGACGGGCCGGATCTTCCAGCGCGTCCTTCATCGCGACCAGCGACAGCACGGCTTCGCGGCCGTCGATGATGCGGTGGTCGTACGACAGCGCGAGGTAGTTCATCGGACGGATCACGATCTGGCCGTTTTCCACGACCGCGCGTTCCTTCGTCGCGTGCACGCCGAGAATCGCGGACTGCGGCGGGTTGATGATCGGCGTCGACAGCATGGAGCCGAACACGCCGCCGTTCGAGATCGAGAACGTGCCGCCCGTCATTTCTTCGATCGACAGCTTGCCGTCCTTCGCCTTCTGGCCGAACTCGGCGATCTTCTTCTCGATGTCGGCGAGGCTCATCTGGTCTGCGTTGCGCAGGATCGGCACCACCAGACCGCGCGGCGAACCGACCGCGATACCGATGTCGAAGTAGCCGTGGTAGACGATGTCGTTGCCGTCGATCGACGCGTTCACCAGCGGGAACTTCTTCAGCGCGTGCACGGCCGCCTTCACGAAGAACGACATGAAGCCGAGCTTCACGCCGTGTTCCTTCTCGAAGCGGTCCTTGTACTTGTTGCGCAGATCCATGACCGGCGCCATGTTGACTTCGTTGAACGTCGTCAGGATGGCGTTGGTTTGCTGCGACTCGAGCAGACGCTCGGCGATACGCGCGCGCAGACGCGACATCGGCACGCGTTGTTCCGGGCGATCCTTGAGCCACTGGTCCGCCGATGCAGGCGCGCTGACTTGCGGCAGCGACGGCTTCGCGGCGCGCGCGGGCGCGGCGGCGGGCGCCGGTGCGGCAGCCTTGGCGGCCGGTGCGCCGGCTTGCGCGGCGAGTGCGTCGCCCTTCGTGATGCGGCCGTCGCGGCCCGAACCCGAAACCTGATCGGCCGACACCCCCTTCTCGGCCAGGATCTTCGTCGCGGCCGGCGATGCCGCGCCGCCCGTCGATGCCTGCGCGGCAACCGGAGCCGCGGTGGCGGCAGCGGGTTCCGCGACCGGCGCCGGCTTCACTTCGGCGTCGCCGGCGGCGGCGACAGCGGCAGGCGCTTCGCCCGCTTTCGCTTCGGTGTCGATCTTCGCGATGAGTTCGTCGGCGGTGACGATGTCGCCATCGTGCTTGATGACTTGCGCCAGCACGCCAGCCGACGGCGCCGGCACTTCGAGCACGACCTTGTCGGTTTCGATTTCGATGAGGATTTCGTCCTGGGCGACAGCCTCACCCGGCTTCTTCTTCCATTGCAGCATGGTCGCTTCCGAGACCGACTCGGAAAGCTGGGGAACCTTGACTTCTACGATAGCCATTTCTGTATTTTCCTGATGCGTGTCTTTTGAGTTCGAGCGTCGAAGCCGGGGAACGTGTTCACCCGGCTTCGTTCAAGCAGCGATTACTTCGCGATGACCTGCGCGCCCTTCAGGCGGCCAAACGCGCCTTCCACGAGCGCTTTCTGCTGCTCGTAGTGCTTCGCGTAGTAGCCGACGGCCGGCGATGCCGAAGCGGGACGGCCGCTGTAGGCCAGCTTCATGCCTTCGCGCATGCCTTCGCGCAGATGGTGCTCGACGTAGAACCAGGCGCCCTGGTTCTGCGGCTCGTCCTGCACCCAGACCACTTCCGTCGCGTTCTCGTACTTCTTGAGCTCGGCGTCGAACTGCTTGTGTGCGAACGGATACAACTGCTCGATACGCACGATGGCGACATCGTTGCCCTTCGCTTCACGGCGATGCGCGACGATGTCGTAGTAGACACGGCCCGAGCACACGATCACGCGCTTGACCTTCTTCGGCTCGATCGCTTCGTCGACTTCGCCGATGACCGGCTGGAACGAACCCTTCGACAGCTCCGACAGATCCGATACGGCTTCCTTGTGACGCAGCAGCGACTTCGGCGTGAAGATGATGAGCGGCTTGCGGAACAGGCGGATCATCTGGCGGCGCAGCAGATGGAAGACCTGCGCCGGCGTCGTCGGCTGGACGACTTGCATGTTGTGATCCGCGCACAGTTGCAGGAAGCGCTCGATACGGGCCGACGAGTGCTCCGGACCCTGACCTTCGTAGCCGTGCGGCAGCATCATCGTGAGACCGGAGACGCGGCCCCACTTCACTTCGCCCGACGAGATGAACTGGTCGATCACGACCTGCGCGCCGTTCACGAAGTCGCCGAACTGCGCTTCCCACGCGACGAACGTATTCGGCTCGGCCGTCGAATAGCCGTACTCGAAGCCGAGCACCGCTTCTTCGGACAGCACCGAGTCGATCACCGTGAACTTGGCCTGGCCTTCCGCGATGTTCTGCAGCGGAATGTAGGTGCCGTCGTTCCAGCGCTCGCGGTTCTGATCGTGCAGCACGGCATGACGGTGCGTGAACGTGCCGCGGCCCGAATCCTGGCCCGTCAGACGCACGGCGTAGCCCGATGCGACCAGCGACGCGAACGCGAGGTGCTCGCCCATGCCCCAGTCGAGCTTGGCTTCGCCCAGACCCATCGCGCGACGGTCGTTGATCACGCGCTCGACGAGCGGGTGAACCTTGAAGTTTTCGGGGATCGTCGTGATGCGCTCGGCGAGACGCTTCAGCTCTGCCAGCGGCACGGCGGTATCGGCGGCGTCAGTCCACTTGCGGTTCAGGAACGGAACCCAGTCGACCGCATACTTGCTCTTGTAGTTCGAGAGCACCGGATCGATCGTGTGATGGCCCTCGTCCATCGCCTGACGATATTCCTTGACGAAGTTGTCCGCGTCTTCGGCCGTGATCACGCCCTGCTGCACGAGCTTTTCCGCGTACACGGCGCGCGTGCCCGGGTGCTTCGCGATGGTCTTGTACATCAGCGGCTGCGTGACCGCCGGCGTGTCCTGCTCGTTGTGACCCAGCTTGCGGAAGCAGATGATGTCGACGACCACGTCCTTGTGGAACTTCATGCGGAAGTCGATCGCGAGCTGCGTCGCGAGCACCACGGCTTCGGGATCGTCGCCGTTCACGTGCAGCACCGGCGCCTCGATCATCTTGACGACGTCCGAGCAGTACAGCGTCGAGCGCGCATCGCGCGGGTCCGACGTCGTGAAGCCGATCTGGTTGTTGATGACGATGTGCAACGTGCCGTGAGTGCCGTAGCCGCGCGTCTGCGCGAGGTTCAGCGTTTCCATCACGACGCCCTGGCCCGCGAAGGCCGCGTCGCCGTGAACCTGCACCGGCAGCACTTGCAGGCCTTCTTCGTCGCCGCGGCGATCCATACGCGCCTTGGCCGAGCCTTCGACCACCGGATTCACGATTTCGAGGTGCGACGGGTTGAACGCGAGGGACAGGTGAACCGGGCCGCCTTCTGTCGCGACGTCGGACGAGAAGCCCTTGTGGTACTTCACGTCGCCGGCCGGCAGGTCATCGACGTGCTTGCCTTCGAATTCGGCGAAGAGGTCCGCCGGCATCTTGCCGAGCGTGTTGACCAGCACGTTCAGACGGCCACGGTGCGCCATGCCGATGACGATTTCCTGCACGCCGTTCTTGCCCGCGTGACGCACGACTTCGTCCATCGACGCGATGAAGCTCTCGCCGCCTTCCAGCGAGAAGCGCTTCTGGCCGACATACTTGGTGTGGAGGAAACGCTCGAGGCCCTCGGCGGCCGTCAGGCGGTTCAGGATGTGCTTCTTCTTGTCGTTCGAGAAGTTCGGCGTCGAGCGGATCGACTCGAGCTGCTCCTTCCACCAGCGCTTCTGCTCGGGATCGCTGATGTACATGAATTCGGCGCCGATCGTGCCGCAGTACGTGTCGCGCAGCGCCTTGACGATGTCGCGCAGCGATGCCTGCTCGAAACCGAAGTACAGGTTGTTCGCGTTGAACACCTGGTCCATGTCGGCTTCGGTGAAGTCGTAGAAACCGGGTTCGAGTTCGGGGATCGCGGGACGCTCGCGGCGCTTGAGCGGATCGAGATTGGCCCATTGCGTGCCAAGGAAACGATACGCGCCGATGAGAGACTGAACGTAGACTTGCTTTCGCGCGGTGGTCAGATCACCGGTGCTTTCGCGCGGCAGAAAGGCATTGGCCTTCGCGCGCTGGGCGAAGGATTCGACGATGGGGCCGTGAGCCACGTCGTTGTGAGCGGTGCCGTCGGAAGCGGGCACGTTCTGCAACGCGTCGAAATAGGCGCGCCAAGTCTCGGGCACTGACGCAGGATTATCGAGATATTGCTCGTACAACTCTTCGACGTACGGAGCATTACCGCCGAACAGATAAGAGTTCGACTGGAATTGCTTCATCATTTTACGCTCACCTTTCTTCGAGTTTCTCGAGGAAGTGCGGGTTACGAAACCTTCCGCGCCACGGCCTGACCGTTTAGCGGATTGCGCGAATCAAGTCTGCTTGGAAGGACCTAAAAAGCGACAGCTAATCGAAGAAGCATAGCACAGAACGAATAGTCATATGACGGATCGCCGCATGTGCCCTACCCTCGTCATCCTTTACGCAACAAGCATGTGCGGGCTTTTGTGAGATAAGCAAGGGTCTTTTGCACATCATCGGAAAGACAAAAGCCGCCCGAAGGCGGCTCTTGTGTTCCTGATGCGACCGATGCGTGCGCAGCTTACTCGGCGTTCGCCTCGCGGCTCGCGCGGCGACGCTCGTGTTCCTTCAGATGACGTTTGCGCAAGCGAATCGACTGCGGCGTGACTTCGACCAGTTCGTCGTCGTCGATGAACTCGACCGCGTATTCCAGCGAAAGCTGGATCGGCGGCACGAGGCGCACTGCTTCGTCGGTGCCCGACGCGCGCACGTTGGTCAACTGCTTGCCCTTGATCGGATTCACGACGAGATCGTTGTCGCGGCTGTGGATGCCAATGATCATGCCTTCATAGAGCGCATCGCCCGGCGACACGAACATGCGGCCGCGATCCTGCAGCTTCCACAGTGCGTAGGCGACAGCGGCGCCATCGTCCTGCGAGATCAGCACGCCGTTGCGACGCTCGCCGACCGAGCCTTCCTTCACCGGCGCGTACGAATCGAACGTGTGGCTCATCAGGCCCGTTCCGCGCGTCAGCGTCAGGAATTCGCTCTGGAAGCCGATCAGACCGCGCGCCGAAATCTTGTACTCGAGACGCGTGCGGCCACGGCCGTCGGACGTCATGTCGAGCATTTCGCCCTTGCGGCGGCCGAGTTCTTCCATCACGCCGCCCTGGTGGCCGTCTTCGATATCGACGGTCAGGTTTTCGTACGGCTCGCACTTCACGCCGTCGATTTCCTGCAGCACCACGCGCGGACGCGACACGGCCAGCTCGTAACCCTCACGGCGCATGTTCTCGACCAGAATGGTCAGATGCAGTTCGCCGCGGCCCGACACTTCGAACGTGGTTTCGTCGCCGGTGTCCTTCACGCGCAGCGCGACGTTGTGGTTCAGTTCCTTCGTCAGACGATCGCGAATCTGGCGGCTCGTGACGAACTTGCCTTCCTTGCCCGCGAGCGGCGACGAGTTCACGAGGAAGTTCATCGTGAGCGTCGGCTCGTCGACGGTGATCATCGGCAGCGCCTCGGGATTCTCCGGCGAGCAGATGGTCACGCCGATGCCGATTTCCTCGATACCGTTGATCAGCACGATGTCGCCGGCCTGCGCCTCTTCCACTTGCACGCGCTCGAGGCCGTGGAACGACAACACCTGATTGATCTTGCGATTCAGGATCGCGCCGTCCGGACCCGAACGCACGGCCACCTGCATGCCCGGGCGGATACGGCCACGCGCGACACGACCCACGCCGATACGGCCGACATACGAGTTGTAGTCGAGCGACGTGATCTGAAGCTGGAGCGGGCCGTCCGGATCGGCCGGACGCACCGGAACGTGCTCGAGGATGGCTTCGAACAGCGGGCGCATCGTGCCTTCGCGCACTTCGGGATCGAGACCGGCGTAGCCGTTCAGGCCCGACGCGTACACGACCGGGAAGTCGAGTTGCTCTTCGGTGGCGCCAAGCTTGTCGAAGAGATCGAAAGTCTGGTTGATCACCCAGTCGATGCGCGCGCCGGGGCGGTCCACCTTGTTGATCACGACGATCGGCTTGAGACCGAGCGCGAGCGCCTTCTTGGTGACGAAGCGCGTTTGCGGCATCGGGCCTTCGACGGCGTCGACGAGCAGCAGCACCGAGTCGACCATCGAAAGCACGCGCTCGACTTCGCCGCCGAAGTCGGCGTGCCCCGGCGTATCGACGATATTGATGTGCGTGCCTTCGTATTCGACGGCGCAGTTCTTCGCCAGAATCGTGATGCCACGTTCCTTTTCGATGTCGTTCGAGTCCATGACCCGCTCGGCGACCTGTTGATTTTCCCGGAACGTGCCCGACTGACGGAGCAACTGGTCGACGAGCGTGGTCTTGCCGTGGTCGACGTGGGCAATGATGGCGATATTGCGGAGGGCGCGAGTCATAGAAAGATGTCTTGGTTGTGCGCCGTCGGAGCGAGTCTCCTCAACGAGACTCCATGGCTCGGCAAGCCCCCTCTGGAAACCATCATGCAAGCATGACGACGCGGGCCCGGCGCGGTGAGAACCGTAAAGTATAGCACGCACGGATGTCCATACCTTGCAATAGGACGCAACCCGCAAATCCGGCCGGCACGCGTTGCGCGCCCGACACGCCGCATCGCAAAAGCCCGCCCGCCCAGTGACGCGGGGATTGTTAAGCATTTTCAGAAAAGCTTCTTGCAGCGACTGAAACGCGCGCCTATAATCCTGCCTAGTCAACTATTGCAATCGCATAATATTTCCATGAGCGACGCTCCGAAATCCGCGGCGATCGGCGAATACGTGCTCGCCGAGAGCGTCGGCTACCTGATCAGCCGGGTGCGCTCGACCATGTGGAACATGGTCACGCAACACACGACCTCCGAACTGGGCATCACCAGCACGCAGGCCAGCATTCTGTTCATGCTGGCGGTGGGCAAATGTCTCACCGCGGCGGATATCGCCCGCGAATACGGCATCGATGCAAGCGCCGTCACGCGTCTCATCGACCGGCTGGAGAAACGCGGTCTGCTCTCGCGGGTGCGCAGCGAAGAAGACCGGCGCGTCGTGCGCCTCGCGCTGACGGACGAAGGCCAGGCGACGGCCGAAAAGATTCCCGCCATCTTCACGCGCGTCCTCGACAACCTGCTCGGCGGCTTTACGCCCGAAGAGGTCGGCTTTCTGAAAAGCATGCTGCGGCGAATTCTTGCAAACTCGTGCGATCCGTCCGTGGCGCCACTACTCGGCGGAAGTGATAAGCCTGGTACGTCATTGCGATGACAAGCAAATTTGTCATCGCAAGCCTACAAAATGATTGCAACGTCCATCTTTAATTCGCATCTCAAGAGACGAGATATGAAACACCTCTCCCTGTCCGCGGTTCGCGGCGAAAGCCGTGCGAAGAGCGCCCTGGCCGCCGCGGTGGCCGCGCTCGCGCTCGCCGGCTGCGCGAACTACTCGGGCATTTCGAGCGACAAGCAGATTGCCGCGCCCGAAAACTTCGAGGCCACGCAGAGCGTGCCGGGGCAAGGCGGCCAGTGGCCGACGCTCGACTGGGCGAAGCAGTTCGGCGATCCGCAGCTGCCGCAACTGATCGACGAGGCGCTCGCGGACAATCCGACCATCGCACAGGCGCAGGCTCGCATCGCGAAGGCGTCGTCCTATATCGAGACGTCGCGCTCGGCGCTCTATCCGAAGGTCAACGGATCGTATTCGTGGACGCGCGAACTGTACTCGGCCAACGCCCTCTTCCCGCCACCCTATGGCGGCACGTGGTTCAGCGAGAACAACGTGCTCGCGAGCGCGTCGTGGGAACTGGACCTGTGGGGCAAGAACCGCTCGCGGCTGAACATGGCGGTATCGCAGCAGAAAGCCGCCGAAGCCGACATGCAGCAGGCGCGCGTGACGCTCGCGGCGTCGGTCGCGCGCACGTACAACCAGCTCGCGCTGCTCTACGCGCTGCGTGACGTCGCCCAACGCGAGATCGCGAACCGCCAGGACGTCGGCCGCATCACGAACGGACGCGTCGCGGCCGGGCTCGACACCAACGTCGAGCGCCGCACGGCGGAAGGCAATGTCGCGACGAGCCAGACGAACTCGACCGAACTCGACGGCCAGATCGAAACTGTTCGGTTTCAGCTCGCCGCGCTGCTCGGCAAGGGCCCGGACCGCGGACTCAAGATCGCCAAGCCCATGATCGATCCGAACGTCAACGTGACGCTGCCCGACAACGTGCCCGCCGATCTCGTCGCGCGCCGCCCGGATATCGTCGCCGCGCGCTGGCAGGTCGAAGCCGCGACACACAACATCAAGGAAGCGAAGGCCGAGTTCTTCCCGGACATCAATCTCGCGGCCGCTTTCGGCTTCGACGCGTTCGGCTGGAGCCGCTTCCTGCAGGCGAGCAGCCGGCAGATCCAGATCGGGCCGGCCGTGCATCTGCCGATCTTCGACGCCGGCGCGCTGCGCGCCCAGTTGAAGGGCCGTTATGCCGATTTCGAGGGCGACGTCGCGAACTACAACCAGACGCTCATCAGCGCGATGAACGACGTCGCGACCAATATCTCCGCGATCCGCTCGCTCGACAGGCAGATGGCCGACGCCCAACGCGCGCTCGCGGCGGCATCGAGCGCTTATCAGCTCGCCGTGATCCGCTACAAGGCGGGCCTCTCGCCGCAATTGCAGGTGTTGAACGCCGACGAAAACCGCCTCGCCAACGAGCAGACCGTGACCAATCTGCGCCTGAAGCGCACCGATCTGCAGATCGCGCTGATCAAGTCGCTCGGCGGCGGCTTCGACGCGACGAGCGCCAATCTCGCGATCGACGGCAGCGGGCAGAACCAGGCGACGACGCAGGCGGCCAACGAGGCCGCGCCGTCGAAATAAGCGCCCACAAGAACACGCATCGGACCAATACGGAATTTTCGGAGTCTTTCATGAGCGACCCTCAACAAAACGCCGCCCCGGCCGCCGCGCCCGCGCCGAAGCAGAGTAACGGCAAGCGCCGCGTGCTGATGACGCTGATCGTGCTCGTCATCATCATTGCCGCCATCGCGTACGGCCTGTACTACTTCCTGATCGCGCGCTTTCACGAGTCGACCGACGATGCCTACGTCAACGGCAACGTCGTGCAGATCACGCCGCAGGTCGTCGGCACGGTGATTTCGGTGAACGCGGACGACACGCAGACCGTCAAGATCGGCGATCCGCTCGTCGCGCTCGATCCGGCCGACTCCAAGGTCGCGCTCGATCAGGCCGAGGCGAATCTCGCGCAGACGGTGCGCCAGGTGCGCACGTTCTTCGTGAACAACAACCAGTACGAAGCGCAGATCGCGTTGCGCAAGTCGGATTTGTCGCGCGCGCAGGACGATCTGAAGCGCCGCATGCAGGTCGCGCAGACCGGCGCGGTGTCGCAGGAAGAAATCTCGCACGCCCGCGACTCGGTGCGCGGCGCGCAGGCCGCGCTCGATGCCGCCGAGCAGGAACTCGCGTCGAACCGTTCGCTCACGGCCAACACGACGATCGCCAATCACCCGAACGTGCTCGCCGCCGCGGCGAAGGTGCGCGACTCGTACATCAACTACGCGCGCAACACGCTGCCCGCGCCGGTGACGGGCTATGTCGCGAAGCGTTCGGTGCAAGTGGGCCAGCGCGTGTCGCCGGGCAATCCGCTGATGGCGATCGTGCCGCTCAACGCCGTGTGGGTCGACGCGAACTTCAAGGAAGTGCAGTTGAAGCACATGCGCATCGGCCAGCCGGTCGAATTGACGGCCGATCTGTACGGTTCCAGCGTCGTGTATCACGGCAAGGTGATCGGCTTCTCGGCCGGCACGGGCTCGGCGTTCTCGCTTTTGCCGGCGCAAAACGCGACGGGCAACTGGATCAAGGTCGTGCAGCGCCTGCCGGTGCGCATCGCGCTCGATCCGAAGGAACTGCAGGAGCATCCGCTGCGCATCGGTCTGTCGATGAACGTGGACGTGACGATCAAGAACGAGGAAGGCGGCCAGTTGGGCAACGCGCAGAACACGGTCTATCAGACCAATGTGTTCGACAACTACGGCGCGCAGGCCGATCAGGAAATCGCGCGCATCATCCAGCAGAACGCGGGCGCGGGCGCGGGCGCGGGCTCGTCGGCGCAGGGCACATCCTCGGCGCCCGGCCGCGCGGCGAAGTCCGCATCGGCCACGAAGCTGATGTAAGCGGACTCGGCTCATGTCTTCGCAAAACGTCGTTCATCCGCCGCTGTCGGGCGGAAAGCTCGTCATCGGGACGATCGCCGTGTCGCTCGCGGTGTTCATGAACGTGCTCGACACGTCGATCGCGAACGTCTCGATTCCGTCGATCTCCGGCGACCTCGGCGTGTCGTCGGATCAGGGCACGTGGGTCATTACGTCGTTCGCGGTCGCCAACGCGATCTCCGTGCCGCTCACGGGCTGGCTCACGCAGCGCATCGGCCAGGTGCGGCTGTTCCTCGGCTCGATCATCCTGTTCGTGCTCGCATCGTGGCTCTGCGGTCTCGCGCCGACGCTGCCCTTCCTGCTCGCCGCGCGCGTGCTGCAAGGCGCGGTCGCCGGCCCGATGATTCCGCTGTCGCAGACCCTTCTGCTCGCGAGCTATCCACGCGAAAAGGCGCCGATGGCGCTCTCGATGTGGTCGATGACCACGCTGATCGCGCCGGTCGCGGGCCCGGTGCTCGGCGGCTGGATCTCCGACAACATCTCGTGGCCGTGGATTTTCTACGTGAACATTCCGGTCGGCATCGCGGCGGCGATCGCCACGTTCGCGATCTTCCGCGACCGCGATTCCGCGATCCGCAAGGCGCCGATCGACACAGTCGGTCTCGCGCTGCTCGTCATCTGGGTCGGCTCGCTGCAAGTCATGCTCGACAAGGGCAAGGATCTCGACTGGTTCAACTCGACCACGATCGTCGTGCTTGCGCTGATCGCAGTGATCTCGTTCGCGTTCTTCATCGTGTGGGAGCTGACGGCGGAACACCCGGTCGTCGACCTGTCGCTTTTCGAGCTGCGCAACTTCACGGGCGGGACGATCGCGCTATCCATCGGTTACGGGCTCTACTTCGGCAATCTGGTGCTGCTGCCGCTGTGGCTGCAAACCGACATCGGCTACACGGCGACGAACGCCGGTCTCGTGATGGCGCCTGTCGGCCTCTTCGCGATTCTGCTCTCGCCGATCACGGGCAAATTCCTGCCGCGCACCGATCCGCGCTACATCGCGACCGCCGCGTTTCTCGTGTTCGCGCTGTGTTTCTGGATGCGCTCGCGCTATACGACCGGCGTCGACACCTGGGCGCTCACGGTGCCGACGGTGATTCAGGGCATCGGCATGGCGGGCTTCTTCATTCCGCTCGTATCGATCACGCTGTCGGGCTTGCCGGGGCACCGGATTCCGGCAGCGTCGGGTCTGTCGAACTTCGTGCGGATCATGTGCGGCGGCATCGGCACGTCGATCTTCTCGACGGCGTGGGAGCATCGCTCGATCGTGCATCACGCGCAACTGGTCGAAAGCGCGAATTCGTATAACCCGGTGTTCGCGAACTCGATGCAGCAGATGGGCGCGCTCGGGCTTTCGCACGACCAGACCGTCGGCCTCTACAACAGCATGGCGACGCAGCAGGCCGCCCAGCTCGGCGTGAACGACATGTTCTATATCTCGGCGGGAATTTTCGTCGCGCTGATCGTGCTGATCTGGATCACCCGGCCCGAGCGTTCGGGCGGCGGAGATTCGGCCGCGGCGGCATCGGCGGCGCATTGATCCTGCGCTGATCACGCATTGATCTTGCGTTGATCCGTTTGCCGCTTGGTGGCGGAAAGAAGAGAGCCCGGTCGATGATCGACCGGGCTCTTTGTCATTGCGCCGTGACGATCAGTCGTTCGGGCGCGAGCACGCCCTCGCCGGCGCGCGCCACGCCGAGCAGGCGACCGCCTTCTTGCGCATAGACCCGCACGCGGCCTTCGACGCGGGTCTTCTCGATATCGGCGAGCTTCAATCGCTGGCCGTGCAGGAAGCGTTTGGTGGCTTCGTCGTTCAACTGAATCGAGGGAAATGTGGACAGAAGCGCATCGACGGGCTGAAGCCGTTCGTCGCGCTCTGTTTCACTCAGGCTCGCGAGTTGATCCAGCGTCACCGCGTGCTCGAGCGTCAGCGCGCCGACGCCCGTGCGCCGCAACGCCGTCAGATGCGCGCCGCAACCGAGCGCCTCGCCGATGTCCTCGGCAAGCGTGCGCACGTACGTGCCCTTGCTGCAGGTGACGCGAAACGTCACGAGCGGCAATGCGCACGCGATCAACTGCAACGCGTGGATCGTCACCTGGCGGCCCTCGCGTTCGACCGTCTGACCCGCGCGCGCGTATTCGTAGAGCGGTTTGCCATCGCGTTTGAGCGCCGAGTACATCGGCGGGACCTGCACGATATCGCCGATGAATTTATTCATCGCATCGATCACCGACGCTTCATCGCACGTTACGTCGCGCGTATCGATCGCCTCGCCTTCGACATCGCCGGTCGCCGTGCGAATGCCAAGGCGCATCGTCGCTTCGTAGGTCTTGTCGGCATCGAGCAGGTCTTGCGAGAACTTCGTCGCTTCGCCGAAGCACAGCGGCAGCAAGCCGGTCGCGAGCGGATCCAGCGTGCCCGTATGGCCCGCCTTCTTCGCCAGATAAATCCGCTTCGCCTTGATCAGCGCATCATTGCTCGACAATCCCAGCGGCTTGTCGAGCAGCAGCACGCCATCCAGCGCACGACGGGCAATCTTCGGGCCGCCTTTCACTCACGCACCCTCTTCGTCGTCTTTCGCACGCGTCGCGTTCGCTTCGTCGATCAGGCGCGACATCTCGACGGCCTTTTCGATCGTCTGGTCATAGTGGAAATGCAGCGTCGGCACCGTATGGATGTGCAGGCGCTTGAACAGCATATTGTGCAGATGCCCCGCCGCGTGATTGAGACCCTGCTCGGTCTGCTTGGGATCGCCCGTCAGCGTCGTGAAGTAGACCTTCGCGTGCGCGTAGTCGGGCGTGAGCTCGACGCTCTGAATGGTCACGAGACCCACGCGCGGGTCTTTCACCTCGCGCATGAGTTCCGAGAGATCACGCTGGATCTGATCCGCAATCTGCACGTTGCGGTTCGTGGATGTCTTTCTCTTAGCCATGATGTCGTTTCCGTATTTCTTTTCTTGCCACCGGAAGCAAAAAGGGCGGAGCGAGCCGCAAGGCTCACCCCGCCCTTTTATCGGCGGCTAGCGCATTACAGCGTGCGGGCCACTTCCGTCACTTCGAAGACTTCGAACTGATCGCCTTCCACGATGTCGCTGAAGTTCTTGATCGACATACCGCACTCGAAGCCCTGACGCACTTCCTTGACATCGTCCTTGAAGCGCTTGAGCGAATCGAGCTCGCCGGTGTGGATCACGACGTTGTTGCGGATCACGCGCACCGACGAGGAACGCTTGACCACGCCGTCCGTGACCATACAACCCGCGATCAGGCCGACCTTCGGCACCCGGATGACCTGACGCACCTCGACCATGCCCGTCACCGTCTCGCGCTTCTCCGGTGCGAGCATGCCGGACATCGCCGCCTTCACCTCATCCACAGCGTCGTAGATGATGTTGTAGTAGCGGATGTCGATGCCGTTCGCCTCGGCGAGCTTGCGGGCTTGCGCATCCGCACGCGTGTTGAAGCCGATGATGACCGCCTTCGACGCCGTCGCCAGGTTGACGTCCGACTCGCTGATCGCGCCGACCGCGCTGTGCACGATCTGCACGCGCACTTCGTTGGTCGACAGCTTCTGCAACGATTGAACCAGCGCTTCCTGCGAGCCCTGCACGTCCGCCTTGACGATGAGCGGCAGGTTTTGCACTTCGCCTTCGCCCATCTGCTCGAGCATGTTTTCGAGCTTCGCGGCCTGCTGCTTCGCCAGCTTCACGTCGCGGAACTTGCCTTGACGGAACAGCGCGATTTCGCGCGCCTTGCGCTCGTCCGGCAGCACGATGACTTCCTCGCCCGCCGCCGGCACTTCCGACAGACCCTGGATTTCCACCGGGATCGACGGACCCGCCGACTTCGTCGGCTTGCCGGTTTCGTCGAGCATCGCGCGAACGCGGCCGTAGGCGCTGCCCGCGAGAACCACGTCGCCGCGGTTCAGCGTGCCGGACTGCACCAGAATGGTCGCGACCGGACCCTTGCCCTTGTCGAGCTTGGCTTCGATCACGAGACCCTTC
Organism: Caballeronia sp. J97; assembly: GCF_905220305.1. NCBI lineage: Bacteria > Pseudomonadati > Pseudomonadota > Betaproteobacteria > Burkholderiales > Burkholderiaceae > Caballeronia > Caballeronia sp. J97. The sequence goes on from NZ_CAJMZL010000015.1 coordinate 127,420, forward strand.
GCGGCGGCTTCCACCGGTGCGGTCAGTTCCAGCACTTCGGCCTGCAGCGACACGTTTTCCAGCAGATCGTCGATGCCGCGGCCGGTCTTCGCCGACACTTCGATGAACGGCGAATCGCCGCCGTACTCTTCCGGCACCACGCCTTCCGCGACGAGTTCCTGCTTCACGCGGTCCGGGTTGGCTTCCGGCTTGTCGATCTTGTTGATCGCGACGACGATCGGCACGCCGCCTGCCTTTGCGTGAGCGATCGCTTCCTTCGTCTGCGGCATCACGCCGTCATCGGCGGCAACCACCAGAATGACGATGTCGGTCGCCTTCGCACCGCGCGCACGCATCGCCGTAAAGGCTTCGTGACCCGGCGTGTCGAGGAAGGTGATGACGCCGCGCGGCGTATCGACGTGATAGGCGCCGATATGCTGCGTGATGCCGCCCGCTTCGCCCGCCGCCACTTTCGCGCGTCGGATGTAGTCCAGCAGCGAGGTCTTGCCGTGGTCGACGTGGCCCATGACCGTGACGACCGGCGGACGCGGCAGCTTCTCTGCCGTTTCCTCGGTGGTTTCGCCTTCGATCAGGAGCGCTTCCGGATCGTCCAGCTTCGCCGCGACCGCGCGATGGCCCAGTTCCTCGACGACGATCATCGCCGTTTCCTGATCCAGCACCTGATTGATCGTGACCATCTGGCCAAGCTTCATCATCACCTTGATGACTTCCGAAGCCTTCACCGACATCTTGTGCGCGAGGTCCGCGACGGAGATGGTTTCCGGCACGTGCACTTCGCGGATGATCGGCTCGGTCGGCGCCTGGAAGCTCGTCTGTTCCTGATGCTTGCCGCGACCCTTCGGGCCGCCACGCCAGCCGCGATCGACGCCGCCGCTCGAATCGCCGCGCGTCTTCATGCCGCGGCGCTTCGATGCGTCGTCCTGCTGCCAGCCGCCCTTGCCGGCCTTCTTCTTGTCGCCAGCGCCTGCCGGAGCCGTCGATGCGGGAGCCGGCGCGCCGCCTGCGGCCGGCTTTTTCGCCGCCGGACGTGCCGCCTGCGCGCCTTCCGGCTTCGCGGGCTTGTGCAGCGTGCCCTTCGCTTCGGCAGCCTTCGCGGCTTCCGCGGGCTTCGGTGCGGGCGCGGGTTCCGGCGCCTTCACCTGCGCCTTGCGCGGGGTGTTCATCATCTCGCGGATCGCACGAGCTTCGGCTTCCGCCGCCGCACGACGCTTCGCGATCGCTTCCTGCTCGAGACGCGCCTTCTCGGCGGCCGCGCGCGCGTCTTCCTCCGCCTTCTTGGCGGCTTCGCGCTGGGCGGCACGCTCGCTCGCGGCCTTTTCTTCCGCAGCCTTCTCGGCGGCCTCACGCTGCGCGTCGTCGTTCTGCTTCACATCCTGCTTCACGTCCTGCTTCGCTTCGGCGGTCACCTGCGCACGCGCTTCCTGACGCGCAGCCTGCGCCGCACGCGAGATTTCCGCCGCTTGCGCCGCGGCCGCCGCACGGCGCGCCGCCTCTTCTTCCTGCTTGCGGCGCTCGGCTTCCGCTGCTTCCTCGCGGGCGCGACGCTCGGCTTCTTCGCGCTCGAGCTTGGCCTGACGCTCCTTCAGCTCGCGTTCTTCACGCTCGAGCTGCTCAGCGGCGTGGCGCGCTTCTTCCTCGCGGCGCTGCAGTTCGGCCTCGTCGACTTCCGGTTCTTCGACGTGATTCGGCGCTGCCTCGGCCTGCTCCGCACCGGTTTCGTCGCGTTTCACGAAAACACGCTTCTTGCGCACCTCGACCTGAATGGTGCGAGCTTTACCCGTTGCGTCGGATTGCTTGATTTCCGACGTATGCCGGCGGGTCAAAGTGATCTTGCGCTTGTCGGCGTCGGCGGAACCGTGCGACTTGCGCAAATGATCGAGCAGACGCGCCTTGTCCGTTTCGGACAGGTCGTCGTTCGCGCTCGCTTTCTGGACGCCAGCCGCCTGCAACTGCTCGAGCAGGACGCCCGCAGGCATTTTGAGTTCCGCGGCAAATTGGGCTACGTTGTTACTCGCCATTCATTCCTCTTGATGCAAGGACAGATCCTTGCGGTTAGATCGGGGTCACGCGGCCAGACAGGCCGCCAAATATCAGTGCGCCATGGTCATTTCTCACTGGAACCAGTGTTCACGTGCTTTCATGATCAACGCCTTAGCGGCATCCTCTTCCATACCGGTCATTTCGACCAGTTCATCTACTGCCAGCTCCGCGAGGTCGTCGCGGGTCTGAATCTGGTGCTCGGCGAGCTTCGCGAGCAGCTCGCTATCCATGCCTTCGAGACTCTTCAGGTCGAGCGCGACGCCTTCCACCTTCTCTTCGTTGGCGATCGCCATCGTGAGCAGCGCGTCGCGCGAACGGTTGCGCAGCTCGTGCACCGTGTCTTCGTCGAAGGCTTCGATTTCGAGCATTTCGTTGAGCGGCACGTAGGCGATTTCTTCGAGGCTCGTGAAGCCCTCGTCGATCAGGATGTCGGCGACTTCCTCGTCCACATCCAGACGCGCCATGAACAGGTCGCGCAACTTGCCACGCTCTTCGTTTTGCTTCAGCGCCGATTCGTCCGGCGTCATGATATTGATTTGCCAGCCGGTGAGCTCGCTCGCGAGCCTCACATTCTGGCCGGCGCGGCCGATGGCGACGGCGAGCTCGTTCTCGTCCACGACGACGTCCATCGAATGCTTTTCTTCATCGACGACGATCGACTGCACGGCTGCCGGCGCGAGGGCGCCGATCACGAACTGCGCGGGGTCTTCCGACCATAGCACGATGTCGACGTTCTCGCCACCGAGCTCGTTGCGCACGGCCTGCACGCGCGAACCGCGGATGCCGACGCAAGTGCCGATCGGGTCGATACGCTTGTCGTAGGCGATCACCCCGATTTTCGCACGCACGCCGGGATCGCGCGCGGCTGCCTTGATTTCCAGCAAGCCTTGCTCGATTTCCGGAACTTCCAGCTCGAACAGCTTCATCAGGAACTCGGGCGCGGTGCGCGAGAGCTCGATCTGCGGGCCGCGCGCGGTGCGATCGACCTTGGCGATATAGGCGCGCACGCGGTCGCCCACGCGCAAATTTTCCTTCGGGATCAGCTGGTCGCGGCGCAGCAGCGCTTCGACGCGGCCCGATTCGACGATGAAATTGCCCTTGTCCAGGCGCTTCACCGAACCGGTCATGATCTTTTCGCCGCGCTCGAGGAAGTCGTTCAGGATCTGCTCGCGCTCGGCGTCGCGCACCTTTTGCAGGATGACCTGCTTGGCGGCCTGCGCGCCGATACGGCCGAACTCGATCGACGGAATCGGCTCCTCGATGAACTCGTCCACCTCTGCATCCGGCTTCTGTTCCTTCGCTTCGAACAACAGGATTTCCTGATCCGGCTCTTGCAGGCCGGCCTCGTCCGGCACCACGCGCCAGCGGCGGAAAGTTTCATGTTCGCCGCTCTCACGGTCGATGGCGACACGAATATCCACGTCTTCCTCGAAGAGCTTCTTCGTTGCCGAAGCAAGCGCAGCCTCCAGCGCTGCGTACACGACGTCCTTGTTGACGTTCTTTTCGCGTGCCAGCGCATCCGCCAGCATCAATACTTCGCGACTCATTGTTTGCGGCTCCTAAAGTCAACCTTGGGGACGAGACGTGCCTTATCGAGGTCCGCGAGCGTGAAATCGAGCATCGCGGCGCCGTCCTTCCCTTCAAATTCCAATCCGATCGTTTCGCCGTCAGGGGCGTGCAGGATGCCACGGAACGACTTGCGCCCGTCCAGCGGCTTCTTCAATGTAATGGCGACTTCGCTTCCCGCGAAGCGCTCGAAATCCGCCAGTTTCTTGAGCGGGCGATCGAGCCCCGGCGACGATACCTCGAGCCGGTCATAGTCGATGTTCTCGACTTCGAACAGATATTGGAGCTGACGCGTGACCTTCTCGCAGTCTTCGATGGCGATACCGGCCGGCTGGTCGATATACACACGCAGCATGCCGCCTCCCGAACGCTCGAGATCGACAAGCTCGTAGCCCAGGCCCGAGACCGTGGTTTCTATCAATTCCGTCAGTTGCACAGTAACTCCAAGGTGTTCGCGCGCTCGACGCCGAAACACCTGCGGGCGAGCGCCTTCTTGCGGGCGCGCACCCCTGCTCCCGAGATGCCGAACCGAAAAGCCAAAAAAAAATGGGCGCAACGCCCATCTTTTTCAACCAAGATCGCACTCAGGGCAAAAAGAAAACTACGTGCCCAGCGACTTCAAGATTTTAGCCATTTTTCAGGACAAACGCAAACGTAACGCGCCCTTTCGGCCCTGTTGAGGTCGGTTTCATGCCCGTTTGTCGTTTCTGATCCGAGGCGCGAAACGCGGGATTTTTGCCGCCGGAAGCAGGTTCAATGCTTCGCACCGGCGTCCCGGCGACGTGTTTCTTTGCGATCTCCGCGATCAGCGTCCGCGCGAGCGATTTCGCGCGCCTCGGCCAGCGCCGCCAGTCTTGGCCTGTCCCGCGCCCTGCTGCCCGCCGCCCTGGCGATTGCCGCGCGGCGCGTTGCCACCCGCCGCGCGCTTGCCCGCGCCGCCAGCGCCCTGCGGTCCGCCTTGCGGACGAGCGCCGCGCGGACCCGGCCGGGCGCCGTTCGCGCGATTGCCGTTCGGCTCATTGCCGATGCGGTTGCCGTTCGGCTCGCGGCCACCGCGACGGCCCATGCCGCCGGCGTTGCCCGCGTTGCTGCCGGTGTTGCCGCCGAATCCGCCCATGCCGCCGAGCCCGAAGCCGCCAGGAAGGCCGCCCGGCTGGCCGCGTCGTCCGCCGCCGCGGCCCGGGGTCTGCTGCTGCGTCATGCGCGAGTGCGAACTGAGCACCGGCTCGCGCGTGATGAAGCCCATTGACGTTTGCATCGGATCGGGTTGTACGCGGGGCGCTGCGCTGCGTCCGGCCTTCTCGGCAGTCGGCAATTTCAGTCCGACCGCCGCCATCAGGCTGCGCACCTGATTGTCCTCGAGCTCCTCCCAGCGGCCCCGCTTCAGGCCGCGCGGCAACGCGATCGGACCATGACGCGTGCGGATGAGGCGACTCACCATCAGCCCGGCCGCCTCGAACATGCGGCGCACTTCGCGATTGCGACCTTCGGCGAGCGCGACGTGATACCAGTGGTTCGTGCCTTCGCCGCCACCATCCTGAATGCGCAGGAAATTGGCGGGGCCGTCGTCGAGTTCGACGCCTTTCAGCAGCTTCTGCTTCATCGCTTCGGACAATTGCCCGACCACGCGCACCGCATATTCACGCTCGACGCTGTAGCGCGGATGCATGAAGCGGTTCGCCAGATCGCCCGACGTCGTAAGCAGCAGCAGACCTTCCGTATTGAAGTCGAGACGTCCGACCGCGAGCCACTTGGCGGTTTTCATCGACGGCAGCTTGTCGAACACGGACGGACGGCCTTCCGGGTCGGCATGGCTGACGATTTCGCCCGTCGGCTTGTGATACAGCAGGATGCGCGGCGGCTTGCTCGCGAGCTTGCGCTTGAGCGGCTTGCCGTTGATGCGCACCTGGTCCGTCGGCATGATGCGCTGGCCGATGTGCGCCGGCTCGCCGTTCACCGAAACGCGGCCCGCGATGATCAGCTCTTCCATGTCGCGACGCGAACCCATGCCCGCGTCGGCGAGCACCTTGTGCAGCTTCGGCGCGTCTTCGTCCGGCTCCAGCACGCGCTTTTGCTGCGGGGCGTTACGTCCACGGCGCAGCATCGGCGCGCGCACCCCGGCCGAACCGTTGTCGGCATCGAAGGCCGGCGAGGTGACGTAGGCGAAGACATCGTCGACGGCGGCAGCAGCCGCGCTTTCGACCGTCGCCGGCCCGGCGTCGTTGCGTTTGCCGCGTTTTTGCTGCGGCGGGCTCTTGCGCCGGCCTCCCTCACGCGGCGCGGGCGCGGCGGCATGCACGGCCGGCTGATCCGCTGCCTCGACACCGGTCTCGGCAGTGTCCACGCGCGCGCTCTTGCGGGCGCGCGGGTTCGCCCCTTCACTCTTGCGCGGCTTCGCGCCCGGATCCTTGCGCGGCGTGCGCATCTGCGCGGCGACGACGCCATCGGGCGGCGTCTCGTTCACGGCGTCCGGCGTGCCGGGCGCAGCGTCTGCGCCTTTAGTCTTCGCGACAGCGCGACGCCGTGCGATCAGGCTGCGCGGCCCGCGGCGCAGTCCGCGGCGCGGACGGTCCTCGCCCTCGCCGCCTTCATCGGCGCGGTCGGTGCGCGTGCTTTCGCCGGCATCGGCCGACTCAGGGGCGTCCGCGGCGTGCACCGGGCGCGCGGATTCAGGCGAATCGCTGTCGTGGGAGTGTGTCAAAACAACCTCAAATGTCGAATCGCGCGCCCGTCGCGGGCGCGTCAAAAAATCCGCTGATCGGTCCGGCTGGTCGTCTCGAAATGATCTTTATGGAGAGCCGGTTGCCAGATCAGGGGCCATGCAATTTGCGTCAGGCGCGGCGCGCCTTCGGTTCCTGGGAGTCGTCGTCCAGTTCGGCTTCGTTCGATGGACTCGCGTCTTGTTCCTCGTCACGCGGCACCGACACGGGTGCGTCATACGTGGTACTCAAAGATGGCGCGTAAATCCCGGCCGGCGACAAGGCGCGCTCATCCAGCGCATCCGCATGTTCCGTTCCGAGTCTTTCCTGCGGTTCTTCTGTCTGTTCTTGCTCTGCCGCAACCTCGGCCGCGCTCTCATCGCCGCCGGATGTTTCGGTTTCTACTGCTTCGGCCGAGGGCGCCGCTTCAACGGCGTTGACCGGCGCGAAGGCGCCTTGTTCCCCGTCATTCGTTGCCGCCGTCGTGTCCTGCGCTTGTGCTTGTGCAGCGACCGGCGGCGAATCGCCGGCGACGCTGTCGGGAAACTCGATCGAATGCTGCGCGAGCAGCGATGCTTCGAGTTGCGCCGACGGGTTGTCCAGCGCGGGCAGTTCGTCGAGCGCCGTCAGGCCGAGGTCGTCGAGGAACTGCTTGGTGGTCGCGTACAGCGCCGGGCGGCCCGGCACGTCGCGATGACCGATCACCTCGATCCAGCCACGGTCCTCCAGTTGCTTCACGACCTGCGTGTTCACCGTCACGCCGCGAATCTCTTCGATATCACCCCGCGTCACTGGCTGCCGATACGCAATGATCGCCAGCGTTTCGAGTACGGCCCGCGAATACTTGGGCGGCTTTTCCGGGTGCAGCCTGTCGAGATAGGCCCGCATCGCGGGCTTGCTCTGAAAACGCCAGCCCGAGGCAAGCGCCACAAGTTCGACGCCGCGCCCCGACCAGTCGGCCTTGAGCGCTTCGAGCAACGTGCGAACGGTATCCGCCGAAATGTCGTCGGCGAACAGCTTGCGCAATTCATTCAGCCTCAGCGGTTCCTGCGCGCAAATCAAAGCAGTCTCGAGGACGATCTTCGCCTCTTGGGTATTCATGCAGCTTGGGTCAACCCTGTATGGTCAATGATTCAATTCAAAACGGGCTTGCGCAGGACCGAACGCTACCAAAATGGTGCGAACGATAAAGCTGTACGCGGAGTTTCCAAGACGCGCTCGCCCGATTGTAATCGGTCATATTGATTGGGAGCACGCACCGGGGAGAGGCGTTACAGGGCGGTCGGTGAGCGAACGCCGGGCCATCCCAGCCGGACGAGGTGGCGCTTTCCTAGGCGAAAGCGCGTGACTGAGCGCCATATTACGCAAAAACAACCGGTGCGTAAAGGTGATCGATTCATCGCTGCCCGAACTCACTCGACGTCGGTCACGCACGGCCGGCGTCGACCGGCACGACTCAGGCGCCGCCACGCGCCGCCAGGAAACGCTGCAAGCGCCCGACGCCCGCATCGAGCCGCGCGGGATCGCACGCGTAGCACCAGCGCACGAAACCCTCGCCCTCCGGCCCGAAAGCACTGCCCGGCGCAAGCCCGAGACCGGCTTCGCGAACGAGCGATTTGCACAGTGTGAGACTGTCCTGCGCCCCCGGCAGCGAGAAAAACAGATACATCGCGCCGTCGGGTGCGCGCACGTCGACGCCTTCGATTGCCTGCAGCGCCCTCACGAGATGATCGCGGCTCGCGCGCAGATCGGCGACGAGCGCCTGTGCGAAACGCTCGCCCTCTTGCACCGCGACGACGCCCGCCTGCTGCACGAACGATGGCGCGCACGAGGTGTTGTACTCCACGAGCTTGCCGAGATCGTCCATCAACTGCGTCGGCGCGACGAGCCAGCCAAGCCGCCAGCCAGTCATCAGCCACGCCTTCGAGAACGAATTCACGGCGATCACGCGTTCGTCGCGCGCGGCCAGATCGAGAAACGAAGGTGCGACGCGCGCGTCATCGCCGTAATACAGACGCTCGTAGACTTCGTCCGCGACGATCCAGATGCCGTGACGGCGGCAATGCTCCAGCACGGTGCGTTGCTGATCGCGCGTCATCGTCCAGCCGGTCGGGTTGTTCGGCGAGTTGATCATCAGCATGCGCGTGTCCGGCGTGAGCGCCGCGATCAAACGGTCGAGGTCGAGCGTCCAGCCGCGCGGGCCGTAGGTGAGCGAAACGGTGTCGACGCCCGCGCCGAGGATCTTCGGAATCTCGACGAGATTCGGCCACAGCGGCGTCACCGCGACCACCCGATCGCCGGCGCCGACGACAAGCTGCGCCGCGAGCATCAGCGCGTTGACGCCGGCGCTCGTGACGGCGATGTGCGCGGGCGCCGTCGCGCCGTGCAGCGCGCTCACGTAACCGCTGAGCGATTCGCGCAGCGGCGCGATGCCGAGATTGTGCGTATAGAACGTGGCGCCGTCGGCGAGCGCGCGGCTCGCGGCGTCGCGGATGAACTGCGGCGTCACGCGGTCCGATTCGCCGAACCAGAACGGCAACACGTCGGCGACGCCGAAGCCCGCGTTCGCGACTTCGCGGATCTGCGACGGCCGCAACGCCCGCACCGCGTCGCGCGCATTCGGCGCACCGGATCCGTGCGCGTCCGCCAGCCGGCTCAGTTCGCTGACCACCGCTCCTTCCGACTCACTCATCGCTCGCCCCGTCGTCTTGTCTTAATAACTGAAGTCTAACGCGTGCGCCGTCTCATTCGAGATGGACGACCGGCTTATCCGAGGTCTTCCGCACGCCGTGGCAGCGATGCGATCAACGACCAGACCGATTCCGCCGCCGGCGACAACGAGCGATCGCGCCGGCGCACGAGCTCCACGGTCCGTTCGGCGCGCGGTTCGAGCGGCAACGCGACCAGCGACGAATTCGCCGGCAGCGGCAGCGCGAGCCATGGCAGCACGCTCACGCCGACCCCCGCCTCCACGAGCCCGAACACGGTCGCCGAATGCCCCAGCTCCTGCACCACCTGCGCCTCGACGCCGTGCTCCTGCATCACCGCATCGATGATCGGCCGGCTGCCGGATGCGTAGCCGAGCATCACAAGCCGCTCGCCGGCGAGCGCTTTCCACGGCACCGCGGCCTCGTGTCCGAGCGCATGGTCGCGCCGCGCGACGAGACAGAACGAATCAGTCATCACCGGCTCGCCGTGCAGTTCATCAGATGAAAACGGGCCGATGACGACGCCGAAATCCACCTCACCGGATTTCACTTTGCGCAGCACATCGGACTGGACGTCGTCGCACAGGCTCAGCGCGATCAGCGGAAATTGCGCAAGGCAGGAGGCGATCACGCGCGGCATCAACCGGCACGCGATCGTCGGACTCGCCGCGACGATCACGCGCCCGCGACGCTGCTGCCCGAGATCGCGCACCTCGCGCAACGCTTCGTCGAGATCGGCCAGCAGACGCGATACGGTGCCGACGAGATTCAGACCCACATCGGTCAGTTGCACCTCGCGCGTCGTCCGGTCGATCAGCTTGAGGCCGATTTCCCCTTCCAGCTCGCGCACGCAGCGGCTGACCGCCGATTGCGTAAGGCCGATCTCGTCGCCCGCGCGGCTGAAGCTGCGCAGCCTGGATACCTCGATGAAGACGCGCAGTTGCCGCAACGTCACGTTCAATGGCGCGGTCATTCAGAATGCTCATCAATAGGGCCGTTTCATGCAGATTATAGCGAGGCATTGGTGTGATTTCATGCACGACCGAACGTTTCGCTGCGGTGCAGCAAATCGGCCAAACGCACGCCAGAAGGGCCTATTGCACTTGATTGGTGATTGTCCCGATTTCTTAATCAGTCTGTTTCGGGTCTTATACGGGCCATGCTGACATCGCGTCAGCCTACTGCCATGCGGGTTTCCCGGATTTTGCGACATGCATGGCACGGTTCTCGCATTTCATTGCGCACAGAGGTTGGAGCCATTCGCGGTTATATCGAACATTGTCCGCCGCAATCGCTCTGGCCTTCCCAGGTATTCGTTCATCGGATTCCGACCAGAGTGCGCGGCGCGGGGCAGCGCACCGGGGTTAGCTTCGCTGAGGTGAGATATGGTGCTGTTCGACGATTTGAGAGATAACGAGTGGGCGCTGGTAGAGGCGTTGTTCTGTTCCGAGCCGGCGCGTAGCGAGCGGCGCGGACGCCCTCGCGTCGAGGCGCGCGCGGTGGTCAACGCGGTTTTGTGGGTGCTGTCGACGGGCGAAGGCTGGTCCAAGCTGCCCGGACGCTATCCGTCCCCGCCGACCTGCCGCCGCCGCTTCGATGAGTGGCAGGCCGACGGCACGCTCGCCGAGATCGTGAAACGGCTCTCCGGCAACGGCCGTGAAGTGTCGTTGCGCGGGCGCATCGGTTCGAGCGCTGCGAAGCCGCCAGCGCCGCCGAGTCGCGATCGCCTGCGCGGCGCGTTCTGGACAAACCCGGAATCGTGGCGCGCTCCGGCCAAGATGGCCTGAGCAGATTGGCCTCGACCGAAGCCGGCATTCGCTGGCTTCACGCAAATACTTCACCTCTCGCACGGGCCACGGGCCCGCGCGAATATTTAATCTCCTTGCAATACGCTGCGCTCGCCGATCGGCCAGCGCCAAGCGATCGAGCGCACGTTTGCGGCGTAGCACAGGCGCGCTCGACGCGTCCTCGACGAAACAACTCTTTACGATTCCTTACAGCACCACGGCGGATCGCAGCATAGCTTGGTGAATGATCGAACACGCCCCATGAGGGCTTCGAGGATTTCATCATGAAGGCATCGACTCTGCTCGCGAGCAGCGCTTTCGTCGCGCTGACGAGCACTGCGGCGATAAGCCAGGCGCAGCCGCCTCCTGCATCCGATTTCCACGTGAGCACGAAGGCCTCAATGGCCGCGCCGCAGAATGCAGGACACAACCGCGATGCGACGCCGCCCGCGCCGCGCGGCGATCTGCGTGGCGATATCGCGAGCAATGTGCGCGCTCGTCCGGATTCCGAGCGCGACTCGCGCTCACAGCATCATTGAGCCCGGCTGAAAGACGATGCGCACTTCGCGGAACCACTTCAGCACGCGTCAGTCACATCTCATGCCATGAGCACAGCATGGCAACAGTGAGATCCGGTCTGCCCGTGCCGTTCGCGACACGGGCATTTTTTCGGACTATGGATGTTGGCCGGCCAACTCACGGCCCTTTTGTCCGACGACAACGCCCCCTCGACCCGAGCGTCGACTGTCGATCGCGGCCCGCGCGCCTTGCAGTGCTAGACTCGTGCCTCCAGAACTGCTTCCTGACCACCGAACGTATAGGGTTCCACGCGACGCAAGTCCCAGTCAGTCCCGCGTTCGTCGCGTGAAAGCCGCGAGAATTCGTGCTTTCCGCGCTCAGTGACGACCGCGATATCGACCGGTGCATGGAATCCAGGAGCGGGCGCTACTGTGCGTTGCCTCGCGAGTTCCAGCAAACCGAGCCCGCGCAGGAGATCGAAAACGTTAGGGCGTTTCGCCCAGGGAACCTGACGATACTGCGCTCGGCGAAGTGCTTCGAGTACAACTTCGTTGGAATACGTGGTCATCTCGTTCTTTCTTCCTGTGCAGCCATGACGACGCTCGTGACGGTCGCAAGACGGTCCGCGACGTCGACTAAACGCGGCGCGCCGAATTCCGTTTGCGATGAACGACTCGCAGCCGAATGTTTGGCCGCCGCTTGCGTTAGGTGCTGCTTTCTATTACAAGCCCCGTTGAGAGCGCGCTGATCACGCGCTTTGCTGCGACATCCGCCGATGCGTTCCAGAGCACGCGATGACGGAACGAATTGCCCTAAAACCAATACGTTACCCCAATCAAATTGGTTCTATTCACTTTATTGCTGCTTTTTTTTGCATTATTTGCGCTGTGTCGGCGCCTTCGCCTCCAGATCGCGCTCGGCGTGGCTGCGCTCGCGTGGGCAACCGGCGCAGGATGGCTTGCGACTCCGCTGCTCGATCTCGCGCAGCACGGTTATCGTCACACGGACCTACCCGCATTCGCGCCGCAAACGACGATCGTGTTGATGGGCGGCGGTACGTATCGCAGCGACTCGGGACTCGTTCCGAAGTCCAACGCGGTGCCGCGCATCGAGGCTGTCGGGATGCTCTATCGCGAGTGCCGCGAGACCGGCGCGTCGTGCAAGGTGATTCTGAGCGGCGGTGATCCGGAGCACCACGGACAAGCCGAGGCCGACAACTATGCGCCCTACGTGCTGGCGCAAGGCGTCGCTTCCGGCGATCTCGTGCGCGAGAATCAAAGCCTCAACACGTATCAGAACGCGCGCAACGTGGCCGGTATTGTCGGCCCGGCACATGACAGCCGTTTGATCGTCGTGACATCCGCGTATCACATGCGCCGCTCGTTACGCGCATTCGAGGCTTTCGGCTACGCGCCCGTGCCTTACGTGTCGGACGTGCGGCCCAATCGCGTCACGTTCTTTCCGCGCATCCGCGGCTTCATGAACAGCGAACTCGCGATGCACGAACTCGTCGGGCTCGCGCGCTTCGATGTGTATCGCTGGCTGCATATCTACTAGGCTACTGGGCGCGGGACCAGCGGATCGTGACGCGATGCTAAGCACTCGAAAATAATTCGGTGATTGCGCTCGATCATGCTCGACGCGCGTCGGGCGAACACGCGACACACGGTCGCCCGATTCCGGGCTTATGATTCGGATTGTCTGATCGTCAGACGCGCGAGGTTCGCGACTGACGGCCCGCGAAGCCGCGGGAGCGATTTTTGCTCAGACCCAGGCGTCATCCACCGGATCGGACAGACGATTCCCGGGTTCAACTACTACTAGGAGGTAACAATGAAGAAAGTGTCCCTGGCTGTTCTGTTGTCCCTCAGCGCGGTCGCATCGGGCGCCTATGCCCAGAGCGATCAAGGCGTGACCATGAGCACCGATCCCGCGAAGATCGCTGACATCGAATCGCGCGCGCAAAACTTGCAGTCACAGCAGGACAACATGCAAAACATGCACTCGCAGGCGCCTTCACACAAGTCGATGCATCACAAGAAATCGCCGAGCAAGCCGGCGGCCGGCTCGGGCCAGTAAGCCGCGCTTTCCGCTGTCAGGCACGGGGCCATTCGCGCCGCCTTGGGTCGAATCGACTCGAGGCGGCGCGCAAGCATGTTCACTCTCCTATGAGTCTTGCAGTCACGCCCGCGCGGCGCGATGCGTGACCCAGTCGCCGCCCTCGATGCGCGGTAGTCCTTCTACTGCCGCGGCCGCGACCGGATAGATCAGGCAATCGACCCGATCCGTTCGTCCTTCGATGTCCACTTCCACATGCAGGCGATGCGAGCGGAATAACCCCTCCACGCCCGGATACACGTCTTCGATCTCGTCGAGCACGGGCACGAGTGCGTCCGCGATCCGGTAGACGTCGCCGCGGATCGGCGCGCCCTTCTCGTCGATCACGAGCCCCGGATACGTGCCGAAGTCGAAGAGCCGCCCCTGAACGTGCGCCGCACCGATCCATTCGGGCATCGCCACGCCATGTCGCGCCGCCGCGCGGTTGATATCGTTGGCTTCGCCGGCGCGCAGCGTGCCGTAGACAAAAACGTATTGCATCGAGAAAAGCGCTCCTGTAGTCGAAAATCGATCAACGGCCATTATGCGGCCGCGCAAAATTCGCGGCGCGCTTCGGCGAGCGCTTTCGGCTACCATCGGCCCTTGGGCGGTCGATGAAACCCGGACGCCCGAGCACCATTCAATCCGAGCGCACATGGCCACGATTGTCGAACCGAGAACGTCGAATGAAGAAGTCGAGCATCTCGACATTCTTGTCGAGCATTCGCCGACGCTCGATCATCCGATTCGCGTGCGCTCGAGGCCGGTTCCTTATGGCGTGCGCATCGCGCTGCATACGCATCCGTGGGCGCAGGTTGCCTACACGTCGCGCGGCGTGCTGCGCGTCGCGACCGCCGATTCGACCTGGATGGTTCCGCCCTCGCGCGCGATCTGGGTGCCGCCCAATGTCACGCATGAGGTCGTGATCGTCGAAGACGCCTATCTGCGAACGCTCTATGTCGATGCGAGCGTCGTGCCGGCGGGCCTCGGCGCGTGCCGCGTCGTCGAAGTGTCGCCGCTCTTGCGCGAAGTCATCGCGGCGCTCGACGATGAATCGATTTCCCGCCAGCGCGAGCGACTGCTCGGCACGCTCGCGCTCGACGAGATCATCCGTTCGCAGCCGCTGCCGCTCTCCGTGCCGATGCCCAACGAGAAACGCCTGCGTGCCCTGTGCGACGCCGTGCTGGCCGACCCGTCGCACTCGGATCTGGAGCGCTGGTCGTCGGAAGCGGGCGCGAGCTCGCGCACCATCGCGCGGCTTTTCAGGCGCGAGCTCGGCGTCAGTTTTTCGCAATGGCGTCAGCAGGCCGTGCTCGCACGCGCCATTCCCCTATTGAGCCAGGGCCGTCCGCTCGCGCAAGTCGCGCGTGCACTGGGCTATCAGAGCCAGAGCGCCTTCTCCGCGATGTTCCGCCGTGCGTTCGGCGAAAGTCCGCGCGCGTTCTTCGCGCGCGATAGCCGCGATGAGCGGGACGCGCGCGACGTCGACGGTGCATGAAGCGCACACGCTGCCGTCAGACGCGCCGCACCATGTGCCGGATCGCGCCAAGCTGCGCGAGACGCGGACCGGCCGGCCGGTAGCCGAGACGGATGTAGAGCCGCGCCGCCGGATTATCGACGAATACGCGCAACTGACATTCGGCAAGCCCGCGCGCCCGCGCCCAGCGATGCGCCGTGTTGAGGAGGAACGTCCCCGCACCGCGCCCGCGATAACCCTGGGCGATTTGCACGTCGCGGATATGCAGCGAGTTGTCTTCTTCGGTGACGCGCATGACGCCGATCGGTATGCCGTCCGCCTGCAGGATGAAATTCTCAGACTCGCGCCAACTGGAGAGGAAGAGATCGCCGCGCCACACGAGATTGTGGCGCCGATAATAGCCGACCATGTTGTCGTGCGTGAGCGCTTCGGCGAAGGCGAAGTCCGCCATGGACGCCTGGCGCAATTGGTAGAGCGAGAGATCTTCGGTCGGGTCGAGCATTGCACGGGCACGAGAACAAGTGCCTAAACACTAAGACAGTGCGCGCGGGCTGGCAATGGCCATTATCACGGTCGAACGGGGATCGGACGTGCGGAAGAGAAATTGAATACAGCAAACAGAAAAAAAAATCCAGCCCGAAGGCTGGATTTTTCATACAACGTTCTGGCGGAGCGGACGGGACTCGAACCCGCGACCCCCGGCGTGACAGGCCGGTATTCTAACCAACTGAACTACCGCTCCACTTTCCTTCATCGACTCGCAGTGTCACCTGCGAATGTGCAGCGCTTTTCTACTAGCAGCCGCCGATATTCTGGCGTCCCCTAGGGGATTCGAACCCCTGTACTCACCGTGAAAGGGTGATGTCCTAGGCCTCTAGACGAAGGGGACTTCAACTTCTACCCACCCTGCGGCGAAAAAAAACCGGCTCTCATTAGCCGGAGTGTTTCTGCTCGCAAGTGTTGGCGGAGCGGACGGGGCTCGAACCCGCGACCCCCGGCGTGACAGGCCGGTATTCTAACCAACTGAACTACCGCTCCACTTCTTTCCATCGATCCGCAGTGTCACCTGTGGATGTGCAGCGCTTTTCTGCTAGCAGCCGCCGATATTCTGGCGTCCCCTAGGGGATTCGAACCCCTGTACTCACCGTGAAAGGGTGATGTCCTAGGCCTCTAGACGAAGGGGACAGAAACTTGTGATTCTGTCTTTACTACCGCCTCGCTTATCTGCTCACTTGCTTGCTGCCGATCAGCGAAGACCGAAATTCTATACAACTTCGTGTTACTTGTGAAGTATTTTTTGCGACTTCCGCTTCCGGAGAACAAGCTTCGCACTACTCCAACTGTTCTTTGGTGGAGGTAAGCGGGATCGAACCGCTGACCTCTTGCATGCCATGCAAGCGCTCTCCCAGCTGAGCTATACCCCCTTGCAGAACAGAAACGAGATTGTATAGGGCGTTTTTGAAACTGTAAATACCTTCTGACGACTTGAGCGAAACTTTTTTGTCTCTCCGACGCCGACGCGCGCAATGGATGACGCGCCGGCGCGTTTGCGGCTCGTCATCCTTTGCTATGCGTTCAACCTGCCGCTTTCTCCAAGCGCTTCGACACGGCATCGCGACCGAAGAGCATCAGGACGGCATCGATCGACGGCGTATGCGTCGTGCCCGCGACCAGCAGGCGCACCGGCATCGCGAGTTGCGGCATCTTGAGCTTGTGCGCGCTGAGCGTCGCCTTGAGCGTTGCTGCAATCGCTTCCTTGGTCCACTCGACGTTCGCGAGCGCCGCGCGCAGTTCCGCGATGGCCGGCCGCACTGCATCGGTGACGTGCTGAGCGAACGCGTCCGCATCGATGACGGGCTCGCGATAGAACATCGCGGCGTTATCGGCGATCTCCTTCACCGTCGATGCGCGATCCTTCAGCAGCCCGATCACCTGATCGAGCGGCGCGCCGCCGTCGATGAGCGCGGCATCGATGCCCGCCTGCAACAAGAACGGCTTCGTCAGCTCCGCGAGACGCGCGTTGTCCGCCTCCTTGATGTAGTGCGCGTTGAGCCAGTTGAGCTTGTCGTGGTCGTACTGGGCGGGCGACTTGCCGAGATGCTCGAGATCGAACCATTCGACGAACTGTTCACGCGAGAAAATCTCCGCATCGCCGTGCGACCAGCCGAGACGCGCGAGATAGTTCACCACCGCTTCGGGCAGGTAACCGTTGTCGCGATAGCCCGTCACGCTCATCGCGCCGTGACGCTTGCTCATCTTTTCGCCCTGCTCGTTCAGCACCGTCGGCAGGTGCGCGTATACCGGCGCTTCGCCGCCCAGCGCGCGCAGGATGTTGATCTGGCGCGGCGTGTTGTTCACGTGATCGTCGCCGCGAATCACATGCGTGATCTTCATGTCGAGATCGTCGACGACCACGCAGAAGTTATAGGTCGGCGTGCCGTCAGGACGCGCGATCACGAGATCGTCGAGTTCTTCGTTCGAGATTTCGATAGGGCCTTTCACCGCATCGTCCCAGGCGACCGCGCCGGTCAGCGGATTGCGAAAGCGCACGACCGGCTTCACGCCTTCCGGAATCGGCGGCAGGACCTTGCCCGGCTCCGGACGCCACGTGCCGTCGTAGCGCGGCTTTTCGCCCGCGGCGCGCTGACGCTCGCGCAGCGCGTCGAGCTCTTCCGTCGACATGTAGCAGTGGTAGGCGAGCCCCCTCTCCATCATCTGAGCGACGACCTCGCGATAACGGTCCATGCGCTGCATCTGATAGAACGGGCCTTCGTCGAAATCGAGCCCGAGCCACGCCATGCCTTCGAGGATCGCATCGACCGATGCGTCGGTGGAACGCTCGAGATCGGTGTCCTCGATGCGCAGTACGAACGCGCCCTTCATCTTGCGCGCGAACGCCCACGGATAGAGCGCGGAGCGGATGTTGCCGAGATGGATGAAGCCGGTCGGACTCGGTGCGAAGCGTGTACGGACTTGGGTGGTCATTGCTGTTTACTCGATGAATGGCGCTGCGCGCTGGCGTTCGAATCCTGCGCAAAATGAGACGAAATTATACTCGCCACCCGCTTTGCGCCGGTCCGCGCGCCTTTTGTTTTATGATGTGCGCGCTTTTCCCGATCTCCCGGAACGCCCGCACGGACGGGCCACCCGGGCGCCGCTGCACCGCCGGAGCCTACCTTGAGTTCATCGTCACCCCGTCTTTCGCGCCGCGCGTTTTCGCTCGCGGCCGCATCGTCCGTTCTCGCCGCCTGCACGACCACGAAGGGCATCGTTTCAAGCGAGACCGCGACCGGCACGCCAGCCACGCCGCCGAAAGCGCAGCCGCAGCAGCCGATGCGCATTGGTCTCGCGCTCGGGGGCGGCGCCGCGCGCGGCTTCGCGCATATCGGCGTGATCAAGGCGCTGGAGGCGCGCAACGTGCGCGTCGATCTCGTCGCGGGCACGAGCGCGGGTTCGGTGATCGCGGCGTTGTACGCATCGGGAATGAACGGCATCGCGATCAACAAGCTCGCCCTGACGATGGACGAAGCCTCGATCAGCGACTGGGCGATGCCCTTTCGCGCGCGCGGCATCCTGCAGGGCGTCGCGCTGCAGAACTACCTGAACAAAACACTCGACAACCGTCCGATCGAAAAGATGGCCAGGCCGCTCGGCATCGTCGCCACGGACCTGAAGAGCGGTCAGCCGATTCTCTTTCAGCGCGGCAACACGGGCATCGCGGTGCGGGCGTCGTGCAGCGTGCCGTCGATTTTCGAGCCGGTGAGAATCGGCGATCGCGAGTATGTCGATGGCGGGCTCGTGAGTCCTGTGCCGGCGGCGTTCGCGCACAAGATGGGCGCTGATTTCGTGATCGCGGTCGATATCTCGGCGCGACCCGAAAGCGGGCTCACGTCGAGCTCGTTCGACGTGCTGATGCAAACCTTCACGATCATGGGGCAGACGATCAAGGCCTACGAGCTCGACAAATACGCAAACGCCGTGATCCGCCCCAATCTCAACGCGATGAGCAGCAGCGATTTCAGTCAGCGCAACGCGTCGATCCTCGCGGGCGAAGAAGCCGTCGCCAAAATCTGGCCGACTTTGCAGCGACAGCTCGCGGAACGCAGCGCGCAGGCCTGATCCCGCGGGTTCCATCTGATTCGCAGCTCGAATGCGGCGAGGCCACGCACGAATGCGTGGCCTCGCGTTTTTTCGCATGCGGTTTCAGCGTAGCGACTTCACCTTCTCGGCGGTCACATCGCCTGGCTGACCACCCCAGGTCGCGCGAAGATAGTTCGCGAGCTGCGCGATCTGTTCATCGCTGTAGGTTTGCGCGAAACCCGGCATGTGCTGCATGTTCTCCACGCCCGGGAAACGCTGCGCCTCGATGCCATCGAGCATCGACACGAGGAGATTGCGCGGATCGGACTGGCGCAAGGTCGAATTGCCGTTCATTCCCACCGCGACATGCGGCTTGCCCTGCCCGTCGAAACCGTGGCAGCCCGCGCAGGAATCGAGATAGAGACCGCGGCCGGCCGTGAGTTGCCCCGCGTCGGCGAGCTTCACGACGGCGAGCGGCGCGGGTTCGCGCGGTGCGTCGCCGACCAGATAGGTCGCGAGCGCGTGCGAGTCTTCGGCACTCAGATGCTGCGTGCTCAGATAAACCACGGGATGCATCTCGCCGAACGCGGAGCCTTGTTTTGCCGTGCCCGTCGCGAAAAAAGCCTGCAGATCCGCACCCGTCCAGCCACGCGCGGCGAGTGCCGCCGGCGTGATGTCCGGTGCGCCGATGCGCCCGAGCTCGCCGCCCTGGAACGTCTTCGCGCCCTGCATCTGGCCGAACGCGCCGCGCGGCGTGTGGCATTCCGTGCAATGGCCGAGCGCATTGGCCAGATAACGTCCGCGCGTCCAGGCAGCGGATTGCCCCGACGACGCATCCGGCAGCGTGTCCTTCAGGAACAGCATGTCCCAGAAACGGACGGCAAAGCGCACGTTATACGGGAATTTGAGATCGGCTTCGACGTTCGGCAGCGCGGCTGGCTTTTGCGCCATCAGATAGGCGTAGATCGCGTCGCTGTCCTCGCGCGACATCTGCCGATACGAGGTATAAGGCATCGCGGGATAGAGCTTGTGTCGCGGCGCGACGCCGTCATGCAGCGCGCCGTAGAAATCGTCTGCGCTCCATTTACCGATGCCATGCTTCGGATCAGGCGTGATGTTCGTGCCGTAGAACGTGCCGAACTGCGATTCGAGCTTCACGCCGCCCGCGAACGGCGCGCCGTCCGGCGCGGTGTGGCACGCGGCGCAATCGGCGGCGCGCGCGAGATAGCGGCCGCGCGCGATCTGTTCGGGCGAGCTTTTCACGGGTGTCGCGGCATCGTCATGCTGACCGCACCCGATGAGCGCAACCGCGGCGAACGCGAGCGGCGCGAGGCGTTTCAGAATCAATCTCATCATGCGGCGTCCTTCACGAGCCCGGGCGTGGCGAGCACGAGATCCTTCACCGCTTCGTAGTAGCGCACGTAGCCGGTGCAGCGGCAGATATGCTCGTTCAACGCATCCATGATCGTCGCCTCGATCTGCTCTTTCGCGATCGGATTGCGCTTGAGTCTTTCGATCAGCACGGTCGTCGCGTTGACGAAACCCGGCGTGCAGTAGCCGCACTGGAAGCTGAAGTGTTCAAGAAACTTCTGCTGCACCGGCGACATCGCGACGACTTCGCCCTGCTCGTTGCGCTTCGCGTGACCTTCGATCGTGCGCAGGGTCTTGCCGTCGAAGAAATGCGCGCCGTTGATGCAGGTCCGCACTTCGCCGCTCGTGCCGTCGGCGTTATCGACGATCACGACGCAGGCATGGCAGACACCCTGACCGCATCCGAGACGCGAGCCGGTGAGCCCGAGATACTCGTGCAGAAAATCGATCATCGGCAAACCGGCGGGCACCTGCATCGGGCCGACCTTATCGCCGTTGATCGTCATCGAGAGCGCGCGCGATTCGAAGCCCGCGGCGGATTGGATGGCCGTCATGCGAGCACCTCCTGAATGTTTTGCGGCGTCACCGGCAGATCGGTGAAGCGATGGCCGATCGCATGCGCGATCGCGTTGACGATGGCCCCGACCACCGGAATCATCACGACTTCGGCGATGCCCTTGGGCGGATCGGTTTCGGAAAGCGGCGGCAGTACTTCACCCGTTTGCGTCCAGACCGCGACGTCGCTCGCGAGCGGCAGGCGATAGCGATTGAAATTCCAGGTGCCGTTGCCCGGGCCGTCTTCGTAGAGCGGCAGATATTCGTGCAGTGCGTGGCCGATGCCCATCGCAAGGCCGCCCTGCAACTGGCCGGACACGAGTTGCGGCGCGATCTGGTTGCCGCACTCCATGATCGAGTGATGCGAAAGCAGTTCGACCTTGCCGCTCGACTCGCTCACCGCGAGTTCGACCAGCGTGCCGACCGCGCTGTAATACGTGACCGATGCATTGTTGCGTTGCACCGGCGGGATGAAGACACGCTTGCGATCGAGCACCGTGTAGCCGTTGGCGCTGGCGTTCGTTTTCCCGTCGCCGAAGCGCACGGATAGACCGTCGACCGGAATGCGCTCGACGGCTCCCGCGATGTCGAACTGCGCTTCGCTCCATTGCCAGCGATTGAAGGTATGCACGACCGCGCCCGTCGCGAGCCCGAGTTCATGCGCCTTCTTCGCGAGCTGCTCGAAGGCGAGCGGTTCGAGTCCGTCGGCGGAAAGCTTGCCGTCTGTCCAGCGCGCGTCCTCGATGCGCACGACGAACGACGCCGCCTGGCCGCCGCCGATGCCCTGCCCCCAGATCGCGAGCGCCGCCGGCCAGATGCCGTGACGAAACACGACGCGCCCCGCCTCGTGCGTCGCATGCGTGAAGTAATACGCCGAGTTCGTCGCGCTCGCCGGCGACATATACGAGGGCGACCAGCGCGGGTTCGCGCTCCGGCGATCCTGCTCGGCCTGCGACATGATGTACGGATCGCCGCTCGTGACGACCGGCAGATCCGTCCAGTCGATCGTCGCCATGCGAACGTCGGACGCGGGTTTGCCGAGCCATTTCGCGCACGCGAGCGCCTGCGACGTCGATGCGCCGGTGCCGATTTCCGCGCCCGAGTGATGCAGCGCGATGCGGCCGCCGGCGTCGAACTCGACCTTCGCAAACGCGCTTTCCGCGCCCGTGCCGAAGTCCTTTTGCGTGCACGCGAAGCCGACGCCGTAGCGCTTGCCCGGATGTGCCGCCTCGAATTCGCGCTTGCGCGCCGTGCGATTCGTCCAGAGCGGATGCGACTGTGCGCGCCTCAGCACGTCTTCGGCCCGCACGGCGCCCGCCGGAATCGCGCCCTGCGTGTTCTTCATGCCGGTGCGCATCACGTTCTTCAGACGCAGATCGATCGGATCGACGCCGAGCGTCTGCGCGATGTCATCGATCATCATCTCGGTCGCGGCCATGCTCTGCAGCGTGCCGTAGCCGCGCGCCGAGCCCGCGTCTATCGCGCGCGACGCGATAGCGGTGGCGCACAGATCGCTCTTCGGGATGTAGTAGATCGACTGAGCCGCCGTCGCGGCCACCATTGCGACGGACGGCGAGAAGTTGCAGCGCCCGCCGCCATTCGCGACGAAATCGCCCTTGAAAGCCTGAATCAGCCCCGAACTCCGGTCGATCGCCATGCGATACCGCATATCGAACGCGTGCCGCTTGAGCGCGCTCTGGAACTGCTCGAAGCGGTCATTGGCGAGGCGCACCGGGCGGCCGTCGCCGTACAGCGACGCGAGCAGCCCGTAAAACGGCATGTTGTAGTGATCTTTCGAACCGTAGCCGACCGTGTAGCACGGATGCAGAAACAGGTTCTTCACGGCAAAGCGTGACTTCGCCGTCATCTCGATCGCGCTTTCGGCCACTTCGTGCGGGCCTTGCGTCGGGACGACCATGTGCAGGGACTGCGTCGCCGCGTCATACCAGCAGTTCGCGTTGTCGGGTTCGAGCGCCGCCGTATCGACCGATTGCGTGCGATACGCGCGCTCGACCACGAGCCAGTCCGACGGCGGACGATCGAGCGCCTCGCCGATCGCGTTCGCATGAAAAGCGCCCTGCTCGTCGAGCTTGCCGTGCTCGGCGGCGCTCGCCCACACCGGCTCGCGCTTCTTCATCATGTGCGGAAAGAGCGGCGTGTCCTTGAGACTCGAGAACGTGTCGTCGTCGTAAGGCGTTTTACCGCCGACGCGCACAAAGCGGAACGCCGCCCACGGATCGCGCTCGAGCGGGCCGGTCGTGGCGCCATAGCGAATCACGTCGTCGCGGAACTGCAACTTGCTTTTGGCGAAGCGAAAGCGCGCGAAGTCGTGATAGATCAGAATCGCGACCGCCTGCCCGAGATACGCCGGCGTCTTGCCGGCGGGCAAAAGCATGTCGTCGCCGTAGAAGGCGGGAAACGCGAGCTTGTCGCGCGCGAGATCGTCCGCCGTGACGATGCGATCGGGCGCGAGGCCGCCATCGAGCATCGAAAGATCGAAACCCTCGTAGAGGCGATCGGCGAGCGTCGTGCGCAGGATCAGCGCGTGCGACTGTTCCTTCGGCCAGTGCGGCATGTCCGCCGCGCGAACGTCGCGCGCGAACACCTTCGCACCCGTCACCTTCGCGATGCCGTCGATGCGGAACTTCGCGCCGCCTTGGGTCGCATCCCACTGAACCGGCGTGAGAATCTTCTCTTCGAACAATGCGGCAAACGCCCGGCTGCCAAGCGGCGCGACGAACACCGACACGCCGGCGAGCGCGCCCGCTTTCAGAAAACCGCGCCTCGACAGCCCGAGTTGCGCCATGTCCTTCTCCTCAAGTGATCGCCCGAGAACCGTCCGCGCACGGAACGGCCGCACGCCGCCTTGACGCGGGCGTGTAAAAAATCGTCTGCAATGCGAAACATCAATGCGTGTGGCGTCGTGGCGTCCGGGCATGACGAAGCGCGGCCGGCATTCGTTGCTCAACAACACCCAACGCAAAGCGGCGCGATTTTAAGTCGCAGGGAAACCACGAACAACGTTTCTGACGTGAACTTCTGTCAAAGATCGAAACCGTTGCGCGCGTGCAAAATCGTGATGGAGAACGCGCAGCGCCGCATGACGCGCGCGCAAAAAACAAAACGGCGGCTTCTCACGAAGCCGCCGCTGGATGGGGACTGAAACCGAAGCCGGAGACGCTCAGTAATCCGCGTCCTCGATCCACGCCGCCTGGATCGCTTCGAGAATCTTCTCGTTGGATTTTTCGGGATCGTCGTCGAAACCGTCCAGTTCGGTGATCCAGCGATGCAGGTCAGTGAAACGCACATATTGGGGATCGATATCCTGATGCGCGTCGGTGAGTGCCATCGCGATCTCCTGAGTATCTGTCCACTTCATGGGCGAGCCTCCTGTCAGTGATTTTCTTTGGCGTGATTGATGGAGTACCGCGGAATCTCGACCACGAGATCCTCGTCGGCAGGCACCATTGCTTGACATGATAACCGCGATGTCGGTTCGAGACCCCACGCTTTGTCGAGCAGATCGTCCTCGTCTTCCTCGGACGGCTCGAGCGCGTTGAAGCCCTCGCGAATGATGACGTGGCAGGTCGTGCACGCGCACGACTTCTCGCAGGCGTGTTCGATCTCGATGCCGTGATCCAGCAGGTTGTCGCAGATGCTCTTGCCGAGGTCGGCGTCGATCACCGCGCCGTCCGGGCAAAGCTCCACGTGAGGCAGCACAACGATTTGAGGCATGGGACTGGTTCTTCCGTAAATGCTTGATGGTTCGATAGCCGCGCGATGATCAGACGTCGTCGAGCTTGCGGCCCGCGAGCGCGCGGCGGATGCTCTTGTTCATGCGGCGCGCGGCGAATTCGTCGGTGCCGGTGGCGAGCGTCCGGGTGGCGTCTTCGATCTTCTCGACCGAGTCGCCGTTCGCGAGCGCCTCGAGTCCGGTCACGAGCGACAGGATTTGCGCGCGTTCCTCGTCGTCGAGCAATTCGCCGTCGGTTTCGAGCGCGGCATGCGTCGCTTCGATGAGGCGCTCCGCCTCGACCTGCGCCTCGCGCAACGCACGCGCGCGCATGTCGGTTTCCGCGGTCCTGAAGCTCTCCTCGAGCATGCGGGCGACTTCGTCGTCGGCGAGGCCGTATGACGGCTTCACCACCACCGACGCCTCCACGCCCGAGGTCTGCTCGCGCGCGAACACGGACAGCAGGCCGTCCGCGTCGACCTGATAGGTCACACGAATGCGCGCGGCGCCCGCAGCCATCGGCGGGATGCCGCGCAACTCGAAGCGCGCGAGCGAGCGGCAATCCGACACGAGTTCGCGCTCGCCCTGAACGATGTGAATCGCCATCGCGGTCTGGCCGTCCTTGAAGGTCGTGAAATCCTGCGCGCGCGCGGTCGGAATCGTCGAATTGCGCGGGATGATCTTTTCGGTCAGGCCACCCATCGTCTCGACGCCGAGCGACAGCGGAATCACGTCGAGCAGCAGCCAGTCGTCGCCTTCGCCGCGCCGGTTGCCGGCGAGCAGATCGGCCTGAATCGCCGCGCCGAGCGCGACGACCTGATCCGGATCGAGATTGATGAGCGGCGGCTGGCCGAAGAACGCTTCGACCGCGCGGCGGATCACCGGCATGCGCGTCGCGCCGCCGACCAGCACGACGCCCTTGATGTCCTTCGATGCGACATTCGCATCGCGCAGCGCCTTCCTGGTCGGCGTGAGCGTGCGCGCGACGAGCGCTTCGGTCAG
Organism: Caballeronia sp. J97; assembly: GCF_905220305.1. Lineage (NCBI taxonomy): Bacteria > Pseudomonadati > Pseudomonadota > Betaproteobacteria > Burkholderiales > Burkholderiaceae > Caballeronia > Caballeronia sp. J97. The sequence continues at coordinate 153,054 of NZ_CAJMZL010000015.1, forward strand.
CGCGGCGAATTGCGCTTCGGTCACGGCGACATCGATTTCGACGCCGGTGGAAAGCGTCGCCTGCACGCGCGTCTCGGGCGCGTCCGACAAGGCTTCCTTCGCCGAGCGCACGCGATCGAGCAGCAGGCGCACGTCTTCGGGCGTATCGAGCGCGACGCCCGCCCGCTCCAGCACATGCCGATACAGCGCGTGATCGAAATCGTCGCCGCCGAGCGCGGAGTCGCCGCCGGCCGCGAGCACTTCGAAGACGCCCTTCGTGAGTTTCAGGATCGACAGATCGAAGGTGCCGCCGCCGAGGTCATAGACGGCATACAGGCCTTCCGCACCGTTGTCGAGACCGTAGGCGATGGCCGCCGCGGTCGGTTCGTTCAGCAGACGCAGGACGTTCAGCCCGGCGAGCTTCGCCGCATCCTTGGTCGCCTGCCGCTGGGCTTCGTCGAAATACGCGGGCACCGTGATCACCGCGCCGACGAGATCCTCGCTGAGCGTGTCTTCGGCGCGGTAACGCAGCGTGGCGAGAATTTCCGCCGACACTTCGACCGGGCTCTTCACGCCGTCGATGGTGCGAATCTGCACCATGCCCGGCGCGTCGATGAAATCGTACGGCGCATTCTCCGCGCCCTCGACCTCGCTCTTGCCGCGGCCCATGAAGCGCTTGACCGAAACGATCGTGTTGCGCGGATCGGTGACGGCCTCTTCCTTCGCGGTGCGGCCGATGCGCCGACCGCCCTTCTCCAGATAGCGCACGACCGACGGCAGCAGCACGTGGCCGTCCTCGTCGGGCAGCGCTTCGGGCACGCTGTTGCGCACGGCCGCGACGAGCGAGTTCGTCGTGCCGAGATCGATGCCGACCGCCACGCGCCTCTGGTGCGGCGCCGGCGCCATGCCGGGTTCTGAGATTTGCAGTAAAGCCATCGTTGGTCTTATGGGGTTAGTTCCGGCGGGCTCGTCTTTACGCGTGCTCCAGCCGTTCGATTTGCGCGCCGATCTCCGTCGCCACGCGTTCGATGAACATCAACTGACGCACGGCCTCGCTCGCGGCCTGATCCGCTTTGCTGTCGATCAACGCCTCAAGCTTCGTGAAGCGCACGCGCTCTTCGTCGCGCAACTCTTCGAGCAGCGCTTCGAGCGCGCCAATATTCTTCGCGCCCGCGGCATCCTCGATATTTTCGCGCCATTCCATCTGCTGCATCAGGAACGCGGGCTCCATCGCGGTGTTGTTCTCCGCGTCGACGTCCACGCCGCGTTGCGACAGCATGTAGCGCGCGCGCCTGAGCGGATCGCGCAGCGTCTGATAGGCCTCGTTCGCGTGCGTGGCCCACTGCATCGCGAGACGCTTCTGCGCATCGCCGGCGGCGGCGAAGCGGTCCGGATGCACTTGCGCCTGCACCGTGCGATAGGCGTCGGCGAGCCTTTGCGGATCGACGGCAAAAGTCTGCGGCAGGTCGAAGAGATCGAAATGACTGTCGGTAAGCGAGGCCATGCTAGGTCAATGGGTTTAGTGTGCGCGAATGAAAAAGGCGGCACGCGCCGCCTCTTTTGCCGATACCGCCGGCGCAATCCACGTCAGACGCGGAACGATTCGCCGCAGCCGCATTCGTCCTTCGCGTTCGGGTTGTTGAACTTGAAGCCTTCGTTCAGGCCTTCGCGGGCGAAGTCCAGTTCGGTGCCGTCGAGATACGGGAGACTCTTCGGATCGATCACGATCTTCACGCCCGACGACTCGAACACGGTGTCTTCCGGCGCGAGCTCGTCGACATACTCGAGCTTGTACGCCAGACCCGAACAGCCCGTCGTGCGCACGCCCAGCCGCAGGCCGACGCCCTTGCCGCGCCGCGTCAGATACTTCTGCACGTGTTGTGCCGCTTTATCCGTCAACGTGATTGCCATAGTCTTCGCTTCTCTCATCAAAGCGCCGCGCGCATGCACGGCGCCCGCTTTCGTCACTTACGCCGCGTGTTGCTTTTCGTGCGCCTGCGCTTCCGGCGCCGCGATGCCATGACGCTGCTTGTAATCCGCGACTGCTGCCTTGATCGCGTCTTCCGCGAGGATCGAGCAGTGGATCTTCACCGGCGGCAGCGCCAGTTCTTCGGCGATCTGCGTGTTCTTGATCGTAAGCGCCTGATCCAGCGTCTTGCCCTTCACCCACTCGGTCACGAGCGAACTCGATGCGATCGCCGAGCCGCAGCCGTAGGTCTTGAACTTCGCGTCCTCGATCACGCCGTCCGCGCCGACGCGGATCTGCAGCTTCATCACGTCGCCGCAAGCCGGCGCGCCGACCATGCCGGTGCCGACGGTGTCGTCGTCCTTCGAGAACGAGCCGACGTTGCGCGGATTTTCGTAGTGGTCCAGAACCTTGTCGCTATAAGCCATGATTCAAACTCTCCTAATATTCGGTGTCGCGTGTCGCTCAGCGCGGCCGCTTAGTGCGCGGCCCACTGGATGGTCGAGATGTCGATGCCGTCCTTATGCATTTCCCAGAGCGGCGACAGATCGCGCAGCTTCGCGATCTTGTTCTTCAGCAGGTTGATCACATAGTCGACGTCCTGCTCCGTGGTGAAGCGGCCGACCGTGAAGCGAATCGAGCTGTGCGCGAGTTCATCGTTGCGACCGAGCGCGCGCAGCACATACGAAGGCTCGAGCGACGCCGACGTGCACGCCGAACCCGACGACACCGCGACATCCTTCACCGCCATGATCAGCGATTCGCCTTCGACGAAATTGAAGCTGATGTTGAGGTTATGCGGCACGCGACGCTCCATGTCGCCGTTGACGTACACCTCCTCGATATCCTGCAGGCCCTTCAGCAGACGGTCGCGCAGCATGCGGATGCGCTCGTTTTCCGTCGCCATTTCCTCACGCGCGATACGGAATGCCTCGCCCATGCCGACGATCTGATGCGTCGCAAGCGTGCCCGAACGCATGCCGCGCTCGTGACCGCCGCCGTGCATCTGCGCTTCGATGCGCACGCGCGGCTTGCGGCGCACGTACAGCGCGCCGATGCCCTTCGGACCGTACGTCTTGTGCGCCGAGAACGACATCAGATCAACCTTCAGCTTTTGCAGGTCGATTTCGATCTTGCCGGTGGCCTGCGCCGCGTCGACGTGAAAAATGATGCCCTTTTCGCGCGTGATCTCGCCGATCGCCTCGATGTCCTGGATCACGCCGATTTCGTTGTTCACGCTCATCACGGAAACGAGAATGGTGTCCGGGCGGATCGCCGCCTTGAACTTCTCGAGATCGACGAGACCGTCGTCCTTCACGTCGAGATACGTGACTTCGTAGCCTTCGCGCTCCAGCTCACGCGTGGTGTCGAGCACGGCCTTGTGCTCGGTCTTCACGGTGATGATGTGCTTTCCCTTGCTCTTGTAGAAATGCGCCGCGCCCTTGATGGCGAGGTTGTCCGATTCCGTCGCGCCCGACGTCCAGATGATCTCGCGCGGATCGCAGTTAACGAGCGCCGCAACGTTCTCGCGCGCCTCTTCGACCGCGCGCTCCGCATCCCAGCCGTACTGATGGCTGCGCGAGGCCGGATTGCCGAACTGCTCGCGAAGATACGGGATCATCTTGTCCACCACGCGCGGATCGACAGGCGTCGTCGCGCTGTAGTCCATGTAAATGGGCAGGTGGGGAATATCGTTATTCATCAGTCGCTCCGGGAAAATCGGTCAAAGCTCTTGGCTGGGACGCTCTTTGTCTGCGCGCTTGGCTCGTGCCGGCGCCGCATGTATGTCATCCGGCCAGGTTGAAAATGGAATTCGGACCCTTGGGCACGACGCGTGCGGTCTCGACGCCAGCCGATTCGGCGCGCCGGTCGCGCAGCACCGCCGATGAGCCTTCGCGTGCGCGCTGCTGATCGACGAGATCCTTCAGCGAGACGGAGTCGAGATACTCGACCATCTTCTGATTGAGCGTCGCCCAGAGTTCGTGCGTCATGCAGTGGCCGTCGTGCTGCTTGGTGCCTTCGCACGTGCCCTTGCCGCCGCATTGCGTGGCGTCGATCGGCTCGTCGACCGCGATGATGATGTCGGCAACCGTGACGTTTTCCGCGCGGCGCGCGAGGTTGTAACCGCCGCCCGGCCCGCGGACCGATTCGACGATTTCATGCCGCCGCAGCTTTCCGAAGAGCTGTTCGAGGTAGGAAAGCGAGATGCGCTGGCGCTGGCTAATGCCTGCCAGCGTCACCGGGCCCTGCTCCTGGCGCAGTGCCAGGTCGATCATCGCCGTGACGGCGAAACGGCCTTTCGTGGTGAGTCTCATAATTGGGGGCTACCGCTAATACTCGATGATTTTCGTCAAGTATAAATATCCCACAGTTTTAGTCAAGTATCCCCGGCGAGATAAGTAGCTTTTTAATTGATTTTTTTGCTCGTACGACCGGGAGCTGACGGTGGGCGGTCAGCCCGTCAATTGGGCGCGCAAGGCGTTCAGCAAGCCCTCGCAGGCGTCCTCGCATTGATCGAGGACTTTTTCGAAGCCCTCTTCGCCGCCGAAGTACGGATCGACGACGACGCGGCTGTCGTCGCGCGTGGCGAATTCCATGAGCAGACGAATCTTGTCGCGATGCTCGGACGGGCAGACTTCATTCAGGGCAGCGGCGTTGGCGTCATCCATGACGATGAAAAGATCGAAGCGCGTGAAGTCGGCGGTCGCGACCTGACGGCCGCGCAATGCCGACAGATCGTAGCCGCGCTTCTTTGCCGCCTTCTGGGCGCGCTCATCGGGCGGCTCGCCGATGTGCCAGTCGCCCGTGCCCGCCGAGTCGATGACGATCCGGTCGGCCAGATTCGCGCGCTGGACGAGGTCGCGCATCACCGCTTCCGCGCTGGGCGAGCGGCAGATGTTGCCGAGACAGACGAAGCAGACCGCGATCGAGTTCATCTAAAGCCGGAAAAGGTCATGATGCCCGGTGACCTCGGAAAAACAGCCACCGGAACGCGTCCCGGATTATACAAAGGGGCACAAATTCTCGCCTGACAGGGACATTCCTCTCCGCGGAACGCGCTCATCGCTCGTCGCGGTGAATGTCATGCGTGACGAAGCGGGATTCGCCGTTGGGCATGTCAAGCCAGTCGCGATGCGCGAGCGTGCGTCGCATGTCGGACAGGCCGGTTTCCCAATGCTCGCGCATCGTCGAAAAACCGAACTGATAGTCCTTGTAGTGCCCCTCGTACTCTTTGTGGCGATAGATGAGATGGACAATGTTGTAGCGCTTCGAACACGCCAGATCAGCGGCGAGCCTGCACCATTCGTCGCTTTTGCGGACCTCTTCGGGCACGAGATCGAGCACGTGCTGCAAGACATTTCTGTAGCGCTGCGAACGCTGCATCTGATCCGTGACGAGACGCGTGCGACTCGAGTACTGCACGTCCTTCACGCGCCCCATCACGTCGACGATGCTGTCCGGCACCGGCCCGCGCGCGCTCCACAGATCGACCTGGAAAGCGAGCGTGTCGCGGCGCGGCGTCGCCTGCGCAATCTCGTAGAGCGGCGTGTTCGACATGAGGCCGCCGTCCCAGTAGAACTGGCCGTCGATTTCGACGGCGGCGAAGCCTGGCGGCAAAGCGCCCGAAGCAATGAAATGCTCGGCGCGCAAATGGATCTTCGAGTTGTCGAAATACGCGAAGTTGCCGGTCGCGACATTCACCGCGCCGACCGACACGCGGGTCTCGCCGGAATTGATGCGGTCGAAGTCGCACAGACGCTCGAGGGTAGCTTTGAGCGGCGTCGTGTCGTAATAGCTCGCGGTTTGCGGCGACGTCGACGCGATCGGCGATGGTGTCGGAAAGCGCGGAACGAAAAAGCCCTTTTGCCCTTCGAGGATCGCGCCGACGGCCTGCATCGCGGTGAACGCCTTGCGGACCTCATCGGTGGAATCGAACAACGCGCGCTCGACGAACGCCGGCAACGGAAAGCCGAACGCTGGCTGGCAGATCGTTTCCCAGAACTCCTGCAGACGCGTCACGCGATGCTCGGGCGCGTTCCCCGCGATGATCGCCGTGTTCAGCGCGCCGATCGAGATGCCGGCAATCCAGTTCGGATGAATACCCGCCTCGTGAAGCCCTTGATAGACGCCCGCCTGATAGGCGCCGAGCGCGCCGCCGCCCTGGAGCATCAGCGCGATCGTCTCGTAAGGCGGCAACTGGATCCGAGATTGCGCTTCAGCGGATTCGTCACGCGCGGCAGACTTTCGAGTCGCCGTGCGTCCCCTTGTTCCAACTTCTTCGTTCTCGATTTCCGACATCCCGCGTGTTCCCCCTTATTGCATGAACCAGCCGTGACTCACGACGAACGATTGCCCCGTCAGGGCCGCCGTTTCGAACGCGGACAGGAAGAGCACGGTCTGCGCGACGTCCTCGACGGTCGTGAACACGCCATCGACCGTGCCGCCCAGCATCACGCGCTTGACGACCTCTTCCTCGCTGATCTTCAACTCCTTCGCCTGCTCGGGAATCTGCTTGTCGACGAGCGGCGTGCGCACGAAACCGGGACAGACGACATGCGAGCGCACGTTGTGCTTTGCGCCTTCCTTCGCGAGCACGCGTGCGAGGCCGAGCAAGCCGTGCTTCGCGGTCACATACGCCGACTTCAGCGGCGATGCCTCGTGCGAATGAACCGAGCCCATGTAGATCACGACGCCGCCGCGATCGTCCTTGTACATGTGCTTCAGGGCAGCCTTGGTCGTGAGAAACGCACCGTCGACGTGAATCGCCATCATCTTCTTCCAGTCGGCGTATGCGTAATTCTCGATCGGATTGACGATCTGGATGCCCGCGTTCGATACGAGGATGTCGACCGATCCGAGTTCGGTCGCGACGCGATCGATGCCCTGATTGACCGCATCTTCGTTCGTCACGTCCATCGCGATGCCGATGGCCTTGCCGCCTTTTCCGCGAATTTCCTCCGCGACCGCGTCCGCGCCCGCCTGATTCAGATCGGCGATGGCGACCGCCGCGCCGGCGCCGGCGAGCGTGAAGGCGATCGCGCGGCCGATGCCGCTCGCCGCGCCCGTCACGACCGCGGTCTTGCCGTCGAGCTTACCGTTTGATGACATGCGAACCTCCTATCCAGTGGAAGACATCGGGTGTATGACAACATCAGTCGGCGCGGCCATCAAGCTGGCCGTTCGGCATAGGACAAGTCGGGCGGAATATCAGAACGCCTAGACCGTTCGGCCGACTATTCCCGCACGCCCGGGAGCGGTTATTGTGCATGAAGGACGTCGTGCGCTGCAGTGCAGTCCTGACGTCGTGAGTATCGCGCCGGACAGGGTCGGCTAAAATAGGCGCCCTTCCTCCGCACCTTTTCATTGCTGTTTTTCGCGCCCTTCGCGGGCCTCCTGTCATGCTCAGTTACCGTCACGCCTTTCATGCGGGCAACCACGCCGATGTGCTGAAACACGCGATCGTCATCCAGATGCTTCGCTATCTCGGCCAGAAGGACAAATCGTATTGGTATATCGACACGCACGCCGGCGCCGGGGTCTACTCGCTCACCGAAGGCTTCGCGACGAAGAATGCCGAGTTCGAAACGGGCATCGGCAAGCTTTGGGATCGGGACGATCTGCCTGCGCTTCTCGCCGACTATGTCGATGAAGTGAAGGCGCTGAATCCCGATGGCGATCTGCGCTTTTATCCCGGCTCGCCTTATCTCGCCTGGCGCACGATGCGCGAGCAGGATCGCATGCGCCTCTTCGAGCTGCACAGCACGGAGATCGACGTGCTGCGCCACAATTTCCGCGATGCCGGCCGGCGCGCGATGATCTACGACGGTGACGGCTTCGACGGCATCAAGGCGCTCCTTCCGCCCCCATCGCGAAGGGCGCTCGTGCTGATCGATCCATCGTACGAGGACAAGCGCGACTATGCGCGTGTGCTCACGTGTCTCGAAGAAAGCATCAAGCGTTTCGCGACGGGCACCTATGCGGTCTGGTATCCGATCGTCACGCGCATGGAGTCGCAGCGTTTCGCCGATCAGCTGAAAACCATCCAGCCGAAAGGTTGGCTGCACGCGGCCCTCACAGTGAGAAATCCGCCGGCCGACGGCTTCGGCCTGTTCGGTAGCGGCATGTTCGTGATCAATCCGCCCTACACGCTGGCAAAGGAACTGAAGGAATCTCTGGCCTATCTCGTCGACGCGCTCGGCGAGGACGACAACGCCTCGTTCAAGCTGGAACATCGCGCGGACTGACTCCGGCCGACGATCAGGGATGAAGGCTCTTCGGAACTCTCGGTCGCACGCCGCCACCGGGCTGAGTGGGTGCAGTGCCCTGTCCGGTCGAATATTCGACGTAAGGCGAAACGACGATTGGCGGCTCCGCCTGTGAAATTCCGGGCAACGTCGCCATCGGGACCATGCCAGGGCCGCCGAGCGGGCCGCTCTGGAGCACGGTTCCGCTCACGCCGCTATGGATACCGGTTTGCGTATCGAGCACGAGAGGCTCGCCCCCCGGTTTGGCGAACACCGATTGCGAAGCGGGCAAGGCCGCGGCGAGCGCGATGCACAGACGCGCGGCTTTCGCGGCGTATCCCCGGGAGCGAACATTCGTCGTGTTGTTGATCTGGTCTTGCATCGCGCGCTCTTTGTGTCGACGAAACGGCTTTACCTTACCCCCGTGGCAAGCTTTAGGCTAGGCGTTCCCTCACACAGGAGCAGCAACCGCCCCTTTTACAGGAGATACGATGAAATCAACAAGAATCGTACTTGCCATCTTCGCCACCCTCTGTAGCGCCGGCACGATCGCTCAGACAGCGGCGCCCGCGAGCGAAGCGATGCCTGGCATGAGCATGGAGCATCCCGCGCCGAAGCCCACGGACGTTTCGTCGACAGCCGCATTCCAGGCCGCTGATCAGAAAATGATGTCGGGAATGTCGAGCATTGAGTACACGGGAAATGCCGACCGGGATTTTGTCGCGCACATGATTCCGCATCATCAGGGCGCGGTGGAAATGGCCAAGGTCGAACTGAAATATGGCAAGGACGCAAAGCTGCGCAAGCTGGCCAAAGACATCATCGCCGCGCAAGACAAGGAAATTGCATTTATGAAGCAGTGGCTGGAGCAGCATCCGCACAAGTAAGCCGCCCAGCAGCGCGACGCGCACAAACGCAAAAGCCCCGCGATGCGGGGCTTTTCAACTTTCACGTTCGGCGGTTTCACCGCCAGGAACGATACGCTTAGGCGTTGTAGCCGTTCGTTTCGAGCGAGCGGATGCGCTGTTCGAGCTGGACGATGTCCGTCGATTGCGCAAGATACGCTTCGCGGCGGCGCTGCTCTGCGGCTTCAAACCAAATGCTCAGTTTTTCGATCAGGAATGCAAACATGATGTTCTCCAAGGTCTTCGAAAGATCCCTGGCAATTTCGGGTCAGGGATTACCCGCGTTAGGGAATACCCGGATTATAGAGGAGAACGTTCGCGCCGTGGTAGTGAAATGCTTGAATAGTGTGCATTCGGTTTCGGAATGGTGCGAGCAGTAACCTTGCTTCAAATCACTGATTTTTCAGAAGAATATTAATCTCGTCAGCCATTTCATCCTTTTTTAGCACCAAATAGGTGCATTCACTGTGCCAGCTTGTCCAGGATCGGGCAATCTGGTCGGGCATCGCCATGACAGTGATTCGCCAGATGCGACAGCGTGTCGCGCATCTCCGTCAATTCGGCTATGCGCCGGTCCAGCTCCGCAACGTGCTCCAGCGCGATCGATTTCACCTCGGCGCTCGCTCGCGACCGGTCCTGCCACAGGGCGAGCAGCTTGCGGATATCCTCGACGAGAAAACCAAGCCGGCGCGCCTGCCGCACGAAACGCAGTGCATGCACCTCCTGATCGCCGTACATCCGATACCCCGACGACGTTCGCCTGACCGGATTGAGCAATCCGACGCTTTCGTAGTAACGGATCATCTTCGCCGTCACGCCCGAGGCGCGGGCCGCTTCCCCGATATTCATCGTTCGCTCCTGAAAAATGTCATCCCGACTCTACACCTTCCCATGATGGCAAGGTATACGATGTCGTTGATCGAAGATTTTTCAAGAGGAAACCGCAATGACCGAATTCGAAGTTCAGGGCATGAGTTGCCAGCACTGCGTCGCGGCCGTGACGCGCTCGATTCAGGAGATCGATCCACAGGCGCAGGTTCGCGTCGATTTACAGCGAGGCCGGGTCGCCGTCGAGTCCGCGCAATCGAACGACGCCGTGAAAGCCGCTATCGACGAGGCCGGCTATACGGTCATCGGCATCGCGACGGCATGAGCGCCGATGAGCGCTTTACCGTCGCGCTCATCGGCGCGTCGGGGTTGCTGGGTCGCGCGCTCGCTGCTGAGCTCGCGAGCGCGGCCGGCGCGCGGAACTGGCGCATCGTGCGCACGGCACACAGTCGCGCCGACGCCGCGAGCGTGAAACTCGATCTGCTCGATCATGACGCGGTGCGCGCCTTCCTTCGCGAGCTTGCGCCCGATGCCATCGTGGTCGCGGCGGCGGAGCGTCGTCCGGACATCTGCGAAAACGATCCGGCCCTCGCGCGCGCGTTGAACGTCGATGCGTTGAACGTGATCGCCACCGAGGCGCGCTCGCTCGGCGCGTGGGTGCTGTCGATTTCGACCGACTACGTGTTCGACGGCACTTCGCCGCCCTACTTGCCCGACGACGCGCCCGCACCGCTTAACGCCTACGGCCGGAGCAAGCTCGAAGGCGAGCGCGCGTTGCTCGCGAGCGATCCGATCTCCTGCGTGCTACGCCTGCCTTTGCTTTACGGACCGTTCACCGACTGGAACGAATCGGCGGTCACGAGCCTCACGCCCGCGATCGTGAAATCAGCCGATCCGTCGAACCCGCCCGCCTCGATGGATGCCTGGGCTACGCGCTATCCGACCTTCACGCCTGATGTCGCCGTGGTGATTCGCGGCATGCTCGAACATCATGCGAAAGGCGCGACCATTTCCGGCATCACGCAATGGTCCGGCGACGAACCGATGACGAAGTTCGATATCGCCGAAAGAATCGCGCGGACATTGAAAGTGGACGCGAAACTGGTCGCGCAGCGCACGTCGACAGACGCCACGCCTCGCCCGCGCGACTGTCATCTCGACTCCGGCCGGCTGGAAGCGCTGGGCATCGGCCGGCGCACGCCGTTCGATATCGCGATCGCCGAACTGCTCGCGAAGTATCCGGCAGTCGCGTCTCAGTGAAAATCGCGGCTCGTCGCGGCGAGGCGGCCGAGCAGCGCGCTGTGATCTTCGAGCCGCTGCGCGACCAGATGGCGCACCTCGCCTTCCATTTGCCAGACACCGTGCACGCCGAGCAACGACGCGCCTAGCAGCACCTTCCGCTGCTTCTCGACGAGCCCCGGCCAGACGATCACGTTGATCGCGCCCGTTTCGTCCTCGATCGACACGAAAATCGTGCCGTTCGCCGTGCCCGGCCGTTGCCGCACCGTCACGATGCCGCACGCGCGCACGAAGCGTCCGTTTCTGATGCCCGCCAGTTCGGCCGCGGTCTTGAAGCGCATGCGTGCGAGCTTCGTGCGCAGAAGCGCGAGCGGATGACGATTGAGCGTGAGTCCGAGACTGGCGTAGTCGTCGACGATTTCGCGGCCCTCAGACGCTTCCGGCAGCGCGAGCGGCGCCTCTTTCATCGGCGCGTCGCGCAGCAATTCCGGGGCGCGCTGCTGCGCGGTGACCGCCCACCAAGCCTGACGCCGATGTCCCGCGATACTCGCGAGCGCATTTCCCGCCGCGAGCGCTTCGAGTTCGCGGCGTGACAAGGCGGCGCGACGCGTGAAATCGTCGACATCGATGAACGGACCTTGCGCGCGCGCGGCCATGATCCGCTCGGCCGCCGCTTGCGGGAAACCTTTGATCAGTTGCAGGCCGATCCGCACGCCCGGCCCATTCGCTCCGTATTGCCGTCCATCCAGCCCGATGCGCTTTCCGAGTCTGCGCGCCGCGCGTCGCACGGTTTTCCGAAAGACGCGATCCGACGAGGCTGCTCCATAGAACTGCTGACGCCGCCGCTCCTTGCCGGCATCGAACACGATGCGCTCGCCGTTGCCGGACCGCGCTTCCAGCACCGATTCCCAATCGCTCAGGGAAACATCGGGCGCGAACACCGGCACGCCGTGACGCCGCGCGTCCTGCACGAGTTGCGACGGCGAATAGAAGCCGAGCGGCTGGCTGTTCAGCAAGCCGGCCAGAAACGCCGCGGGCTCGTAACGCTTGATCCAGGCGCTGATATAGACGAGCAGCGCGAAGCTCGCGGAGTGACTCTCCGGAAAACCGTATTCGCCGAAGCCCTCGATCTGCTTGCACACGCGCGCGGCGAAATCGTGGTCGTAGCCGCGCGCGAGCATTTTCTGCATGAGATCGGCCTGATACTTCTCCAGATGACTGCCGCGACGCCACGCGGCCATCGCGCGACGCAACTGATCGGCCTGTTCCGCCGTGTAGCCCGCAGCGACCATCGCGAGCTTCATCACCTGCTCCTGAAAAATCGGCACGCCGAGCGTGCGGCCGAGCACCGGCCGCAGTTCCTCTTTCGGATAGACCGCCTCTTCCAGCCCCTGCTTGCGGCGCAGATACGGGTGCACCATGCCGCCTTGAATCGGGCCGGGCCGCACGATCGCCACTTCGATCACGAGGTCGTAGTACTTCTGCGGCCGCAAGCGCGGCAGCATGCTTTGCTGCGCACGCGACTCGATCTGAAACACGCCGATGGTGTCCGCGCGACAGCACATCTCGTAGACGGCCTTGTCCTCGCGGCGAATATGCGACAGCCCGAAGCCCGGCACACCGCGCCGCAGCGCGACGAATTCGAGCGCGCGACGGATCGCCGAGAGCATGCCGAGCGCGAGCACGTCCACTTTCAGCAGCTTCAACTGATCGATGTCGTCCTTGTCCCACTGGATCACGCAGCGGTCCTTCATCGCGGCGTTTTCGATCGGGACGAGTTGCGACAAGCGTTCTCGCGCAATCACGAAGCCGCCGACATGCTGCGACAGATGCCGCGGAAAACCACGCAACTCGCGCGTCAGCCGGATGAGATGCTTCGTGACGTGCGAGTCGTCGCTGAAGCCCGCTTCCCGGAGGTAACCCGCCACCGCCGACGGCCCGTCCCACCACTGCTGCGACTTGCCGATGCGCTCGATCAGCGATGCATCGAGCCCGAGAGCCTTGCCGACATCTTTTAGCGCGCTGCGCGTGTGATACGTGATGAGCGACGCCGCCAACGACGCGCGATGCCGCCCGTACTTCCGATAGATGTACTGGATGACTTCCTCGCGCCGCTGATGCTCGAAATCGACGTCGATGTCGGGCGGCTCGTTGCGCGCCTGCGAAATGAAGCGCTCGATCAGCAAGCCCATCCGGACCGGATCCAGCTCAGTGATGAACAGGCAGTAGCAAATGATCGAATTCGCCGCCGAGCCGCGCCCCTGACACAGAATCCCTTTGCTGCGTGCAAAAGCGACGATGTCATAGACCGTCAGGAAGTACTTCTCGTATTCCAGCTTCGCGACGAGCGTCAGCTCCTTTTCGATAAGACCGATCGTCTCGGCATCCATGCCGTCCGGCCAGCGTTGCAGCGCGCCCGCGATCACCTGCTTGCGCAGATAGCTCGCGGGTGTTTCACCGGGCGGCACCAACTCTTCGGGATATTCGTACTTGAGCTCGTCGAGCGAAAAGGTGCAGCGAGCGGCCACCTTCAGCGTTTCGCGAATCGCCTCTTTCGGATACAGCGCGCCGATGCGCAGCCGCGTACGCAAATGTCGCTCCGCGTTCGCTTCGAGCGCATAGCCGCACTCGGCAAGCGGCCGGTTCAGTCGAATCGCGGTGAGCGTGTCCTGCAACGGCTTGCGCGAGCGCGCGTGCATCAGCGCGCCGCTTGCCGCGACGAGCGGCAATCCGCTCGCTTCGGCGATCACGCGACACGAGGCCAGTCGCTCGTCGTCGCTGCCGTCCTGCCAGAGTTCCAGCGCGAGCCACGCGCGGCCCGCAGCGAAACCGGCCAGCCAGTGCGCGCGATCGAGCGTATCGGCGAGCGTCGCCGAGCGCTGCGGCACGAGAATCAAAAGGCAATCGGGCAAGTGCTTCAGATGCGCGATATCGCCGCGCAGGTCCGCTGTATCGGTTGACGTGGCGGGATCGGTGAAGTCTTCCGGACCGATCTTGTAACTGCCCTTGGGCGAACGAGAGCGCGCGTGCGAAATCAACTCCGACAAATTGCCGTAGCCCGTTCGATTCGTCGCGAGCGCGATGAGTGTGCAGAACGGCTCGCCGTTTGCATCGGTGAGATGCAGTTCACTGCCGATGATCAGCTTCAGATCCTGCTTCTTGGGCGGCGGCTCGCCGGCAAGCCGCGCGGCTTCGGCGTCGGCTCGCGCCTTCGCTTCGATGTCCTTGATCGCGGCATGCGCGCGCACGACGCCCGCGAGCGAGCATTCATCCGTGATCGCGAGCGCGGAATAGCCGTGCTCGAGCGCGGTCGCCGCCAGTTCCTGCGGATGCGACGCGCCGCGCAGAAACGAGAAGTTGCTCAGGCAATGCAGTTCGGCGTAACCAGGCAACAATGCGGAGGCCGACATCGAGCCGAGGAATGCTGCCTTGTCGTCACCTTCGCCCAAGCCGATGAACTCGCCCAGGTCATTCAGATCATCCATGGCGGCATCATCCGAAAAAACCGTGCAGGAACCAGTCACCGGTGAGACGTTCGCGATAGAGCCAGAACATGCGGCCGCGATCGTCGGCGGCGACATAGTAATCGCGCTGGACACCGTTGCCGTCCCACCATCCCGCTTCGATCCGCTCGGTCCGGCTGATCAGCTTCAACGGACGTCGATAGAACGGCCGCTCGTTGCGCAGCATCAGCTTTTGCGGCGTTTCGAGGATCCACGACGGGCGCGGCTGCGAAGGAACAGCCAGATCGGGAAGCTCGAGCGGGCCGTCCGATTCGGCTTGCGCTTCGGGCTCTGCTTCGATGGACGTATCCGCCTTCGCTGTTTCAGTCTTCGATGATTTTTTACCGCGCCTGGGCTTTGTCTCGCTTGGCGGCTTATAAGCTTCGACCGTCATCGCCGCCTCGGGCCGATGATCGTCGCGTGCGACCAGTTGCACGACATTCTCGGCGCCGAGCCGTGCGCTCAGACGTTCGAGCAGTTGCGCCATCGATTCGCTGTCGGAACCGGGTATCGGAAACAAGGTGTCGGGGGGCGGCGCATGCTCGCTGACCTTGTCGGCCAGAAGCTTCATCTCGATCACGGGCGCGGCGAGCGTCGTCTGATTCAGCTTCTCGCGCAGCAGCCACAGGATGTGGTCGGCTTCGCGCGTCGGCACGGCCCAGGCCACCTTGAACGTCGACGTTTTCGGCGCGTGGCGGGCGGCCGGTTCGTGCTCGAGCAAGAGCGAGAATTCACTGACCGCCGCATGATGCGCGCTCAGCCAACCGGCGAGTTGCAGCACGAGCCGGCGGGCGGCGAACAGCAACGCCTCGGCGCTTTCCACGCGCGCCTGCAATTCGAGCCGCGCTTCGAACGACGCCGGCGCGCAAAATGCCTCGCGCGGATCGGGCGCCTGTCCGTACGCTTGCGCGAGCCATTGCAGGACGCCTTGGCCGAAGCGTCGCGCGACACCCTTGCGCGGCAGACGGCGCAAATCGGCAAGCGTCGCACAGCCGATCTGCTCGAACACGTTGCCGTGCGAATGCGCCGACGGAATGAGCGATACGGGCAGTTCATCGAGCACGTGCAGGAGCGTCGTCTCTTTCACGATGCGCACACGTCGCGCAACGCGGCGCGTGCGCGCGTGCGCCAGCAGCCACGCGCCCCACGCTGTCGGCGCGCAGCCCATGCGCGACGTGAAGCCGCACCCTTTCACCGTCGATGTCACTTTGGACAACAACGCGCGCAATCCGCCGAAGAGCCGCATGCTGGCGCTGACTTCGAGCAGCACTGTATTCGCATGCGCGAGCACGACTTTGGGCGTGAACGCGAGCAGCGCCAACGCTACGGCTTCGAGTGCGCTCTGCTCTTCGCGAATGTCGACGGCAAGCAGCGTCAGTTGCGGCGCCAGCGCGAACGCATGCGAGCGCGTGCTGCCGGGCCGCACGCCGAGCCGAAACGCGACGAGATCGGGCATCAGAATGCGCGCGTAATCGGCGAGCGCGAAGCATGGTTGATCGATGTTGCCGGCGCAGGCGTCATTCGATGTCGACGTTGCTCCAGGCGAGATCGAATTCCGCGATGCCGAGGGCATCGAGGGCGGCCTGACTGCTTCGAGCGATAAAAGCGGCAATGTCACCGCTATCCACAACATGTTTGACCTCTCGTGCTTTCCTTGCCTGATGCGCACGACGAATATGTTCGGGCAGAGCAGGCATCTGCAGCGGCAAGCTCAACTGCAACGGTTTGACGAGCAATGGACCTCGCCGCTTAATGATGTCGATTTCGAGCATGACGGCCTGCATCCATTCGCGACGATTCATCGTCTGCGCGTTGGCGGGAAGTATCGGCTTGCAGACCATGCGCAGTGGCGCGGCGGAGGATTGCTTCGCCGCTTTGAGCGGACGGAACAGAAATGCCAGCGATTGCGCTTCCTGAGCCGCCACCTGCAGCCTTCGTAGCGCGTCGGGACGCACTTGCGGCAGCCAGATCAGCACCGCGCCGATGCCTTCTTGCTTCAACGACTGTTCGGCGGCCCAGAGCACCTGATCCTCGGGCGCTTTGACCCAGACCAGCTTGTTCACCGCGATGTTCATCGCTCGAAGCGCAGCCAGGTTGGGCTTCCACGGTGGCGCGACAAAGATGACGGAGCGGCCTTTGCTTGCCGTCAGTTCCCGAATCGTGCGCGCAAGCAGCCTGATTTCGCCTACGCCACTCTCTTCGATCAGCAATTCGGTGACTGTGCCGGGCATCCAGCCTGCACCGGGCAAGGCCAGGTCAAGCGCTCGGAAGCCGCTCGAAATGATGTTCGAATCGGGATCGTTGACAGGACTGCCCTGCCAGATCTGACGCTGCAAATGCGATGTCAGCCCGATATCGAGCAATGAAAGTGCGGCACCCATGAAATTCCCCCGTCCAACGCAAATGCAAGGGCCTGCTCATGGTCGAGCACTCGACGGCCTTTGGTTTTACTGTATATTTATACAGTATTTTGGAGCGAGAGGGGGACTAACCGGTGGAGCGTGGAGAAAGACGGGAAACCGTGGAAAGATCTGTCATCGCTCGTACGATTTGAGATTTCCTCGTTTTTCGCCTGTGTGAGGATATGTTGCGGTCTGCGTTTGGGCGCATGCCATCGCGCATCAGATGCGCTGTGGCCGC
>NZ_CAJMZL010000016.1:0-158811 GCF_905220305.1 Caballeronia sp. J97
TCTATCCTCGTCAAACAGCGAAAGCGTGAGCGGATTTCCGTTCGCGTTGGGATGCGCAGCACGGAAATGCATCCATTACGAATGGATTCGGTGAGTTCGATTCGAACCCGGGCAGATTGATGCGCAGCGTCGATTGCGGAGCGATGTCCGACCGTCCGGTGCATGAGCGAGCGACTTCAAAGGGCGTCGCGCCGACTACGGGATGACCTCGCCCGCAAGGCGAGGTTCGTTCCGCAGAAAAGATCCCGAGCGGGACGCGGCAAACGTGCGGCCAATTGCATGGTCCATTTATATGGGCCTTTAATAAAATCTCTCAGGTTCAGCACCGGCTTCTCTTTTGCCTTGCCGCCGTGAATCGCGCGCACGCGATTCCACCGCGCGAATCTCTCGCGCCGTATCGCAACAAGATCTATTGGAAGTTATTCGGTCGTGCGTGCTTGTGCGTCGCACCAAATTAGTAACAATTCTAAACGCAAAACATGCGTAAAAAATTTCATATTAGTAGGTATAAACCCTAGTTTAAGTAAAAAGTCGCATATTGAGCATGCTCGAAAACGCAATGATGCTCGAACGTCCGTTCAATAATCATCCTATATGATGGCGGAAATTGCGCAGGTTGTATGATCAATTCCAAGCATTCGGGTAACTACGTAATACCAATTCCAGCCACGCGCCTTCTGTCGTAGACGTGGACCGCACACGTCGACTCCAATGCTTATATTCGAATTAACTACTGGGTATAACCAATTCGTCTTTATCAGCTCGATCCTGTTTATATGACGCCGTGATGAAAATATAAGCAAATAATCGCCAGCGAGTGCTGCGACATAATGACATCCGTCAATAAATTAATTGCTTCGAGCAGCAGCGAAAGCCGCTCGAAGCCCGGCAAACGTTCAAAGCGCTAAAACGAGCCTTTTACCTTTCGCGCGCGAGCAGCACGTCATCATGCGGTCGTTCGACTGGCGTTCGCCCTTGGTCAGCACCACGTCACGGTGATCGATATCGCCGTCGAGCACGCGCACTTCGCACGATCCGCACAGGCCTTCTTCGCAGTCGCTCTGCACATCGACGTTCGCGCGTCTGAGTGTCGTGAGCAATGTCTGGTCGGCCGGGACGGTCAGCACGAGGCCCGAATCCCTCAGTTCGACATCGAACGCGCGCTCCTTTTCCGGATCGAGCGTGCCGAGCTTCGATTCGAAATGCTCGATCTTGAGCGCGTCTTCGGGCCACGACGCACTCGCTTCGCCGAGCGCATCGAGCATGCGCGCCGGGCCGCACGCGTAGACCAGCGTGCCCTCGTTCACGGCCAGCGCCGCGAAATCGTTGCGCGCGCCCTCCTCTGACACATACTCGCGCAGGCGTGCGCCGTGCAGCGCGCGCATTTCGTCGAGCAGGGCCATCGATGCGCGCGAGCGGCCGCTGTAGTGCACTTCGTAGTCGATGCCGAGTGAACGCGCGCGTCGCGCCATCGCGGTGATCGGCGTGATGCCGATGCCGCCCGCGATCAATACGAGCTTGCTGGCGGTCTCATCGAGACGGAAATGATTGCGCGGACCGCGGATGCGCCAGTGCGCGCCGGGCTTCACGTTGTCGTGCACCCACGCCGAGCCGCCGCGGCTTTCCGTCTCGCGCAACACCGCGATTTCGAATGCGCGGGTGTCGTCGGGATCGCCGCACAGCGAATACTGCCGCGAGATGCCGGTCTCGCCGCAGACGACATCGATATGCGAGCCCGCCGTCCAGCGCGGCAAATCACGCCCGTCGGCCGAGAGCAGCCGCACGCGCACGATGCGATCCGCGCACGCCTGAACCGAATCGACGATCACCGCGCGGCTCAGTGCATGCGACGACGGCTCGCCGATGCGCACCACCGCGCGCGGCTCGCGCACGGCCGGATCGATGCGCTCGGGATTCATCGCCGGATCCCATTCGATAAAGAGATGCTCCGGCCCGCGAAACGACGTGTTCGGCACGTACGTGAAGCGCTGCTCGGCGAGGCGCATGTGCGGCAGCCGGCGCGTGAGCTCGTCGAGAAAGACCTGCATCTCCATGCGCGCGAGATTCTTGCCCATGCATTGATGCGCGCCGTAGCCGAAAGTCAGTTGATCGCTGGCGTTTTCACGGCGGATATCGAAGAGATCGGCGTCGGCGAACTGATGTTGATCGTGATTCGCCGACGACGTGACGATCAGGAGCTTCGAGCCGGCCGCAATCGCGATGCCGCCGATGGTCACATCCTTCGTGGCGAGCCGCCGCCACGCCGCGACCGAGCCGTTGTGCCGCAGACATTCCTCGACCGCATTCGGAATCAGGCTCGGGTCTTCGCAGATATCGCGCCATGCCGCGGGATGTTGCAGCAGCAGTTTCATCGCGTTCGCGGTGGCATTGGCCGTCGTCTCGTGCGCGGCGACGATGCCCGCCATCATCATCGAATGCAGATACGAGTCCGTGACGACCTCGGGCAGCTCCTTCTGCTTGCGGATGCCGTATTGCATCCAGCCGGGACCGGACGGATCCTCGCGCATCTTGTCGAGCACCTTGCCCGCGTACTGCCAGAACTTGCCGACCGCATGCGCGACTTCGACCTGCTCTTCCGGCTTCGGCCGCCCCCATGTGTTGACCGTGTGCGCGATCGAATAGCGGCGCAGCGTGTCCATGTCCTCTTCGGGCACGCCGAGAAAATGCAGGGCGACGGTGAGCGGCACTTCCCACAACATCTGGTCGACGAGATCGGCGCGGCCATCGTCGATGAAGCGATCGACGTACTCGCGGGCGAGCGCGCGCACCATCGGCTCATGATGCGCGAGCGCCTCGGGCGTGAACGGGTCCATCAGCGCGCGACGGCGCGGCATGTGCGCGGGCTCGTCCTCGTTCACGAGCGTGCGGTTCAGCGCGAAACCGTAGGACGCGAGCACCTCGTTCGCTTCGGGGCCGGTCGGCGTGATCTTCTCCAGCGCGATCGACGGACTGAACGTGATGTTGTCGCGGAAGATCGCCTTGATGTCGTCGTAGCGGGTGACGACCCAGTAGCCGAGTTTCGGGCTGAAGAACACCGGCTCCTGTTCACGCGCCCAACGCACGTATTCGGGCGGATCTTGCTGATAGCCGTCGCCGAAGGGATCGAACGCGGCTGCGCGCGCGCTGACCGGGCAGCCGTTCGGCGCGCGTGATTCGTCATGGAAGGGACATTGGGGCGCGCGGTTTTCACCGGCCACATCGGTCATGCTCGTCTCCTGATCGTTCTTTTAGCGTGACCATAGTATGCAACGCCTCACCACTTCCAGCGCATGCCCAATCCTCCGCCGATCGTGCTGCGATTCGAGCCGCCGATGTTGGTCGACCAGGCGATGTTCGCGAAGAGGCTGCCGCGCGCGCTCACCATCGCGACGATGCCCGCGCCGAATTGCGCGGTTGTCGCGGAGACGCTCGTCGGAATGACGGTCGTGCCGGCGAAGGTGGCGGTGTCGGTCGCGCCGAAATAGCGCCACTGGTTCGCGCGCAGATGCGGCTCGAAGGTCGTGCCGGCGGCGTCGAAGTGACCGTAGAAGCGCACGCCTAGCCGTCCGACGAAACCGCTCG
Source organism: Caballeronia sp. J97 (assembly GCF_905220305.1). NCBI lineage: Bacteria > Pseudomonadati > Pseudomonadota > Betaproteobacteria > Burkholderiales > Burkholderiaceae > Caballeronia > Caballeronia sp. J97. Next base: position 3,583 of record NZ_CAJMZL010000016.1, read on the forward strand.
CCTCATCGAAGGACACGGACGAGATGCCGTCGTCGATGTCGTCGAGACTGGCGTGCTGCCAGATGAGTTGCGCTTGCGGTTCGATCGCGAGCGCGGCGGACAGCGGAATCAGCAGGCCCGCTTCGATCGATGCGGCGAACGCGCTGCCATGCGTCGTCGCGCCGACACCGCGATTCGATTGCGGATCGGCGGTGAGCGAACTGCCGAGCAGCACCGCGTCCGTGTACCAGCCGCCCGGACCGATATGCGTCTAGTGCAGGCCCGCGCTGTCGGCATTGATCGACAGATGACCGACATCGCTGTTCGGGAAGCCGAGTGCGAAGCCGAGGAAAAAGCCGTAATGATTGCGATGACCGGTCGGGGTCGCGTCGGCGTAAATATCGTGGCCGACCTGCACGCCGCCGATGCTGACGAAATCGTCGAGGCCATGTGCGTCGTGCAGCAACACGATGCCCGGGCCCGAGCCCTTCGCGGGCTGCGTCACGTAAGCGGGAATGATCGTGCCGTCGCGAACCGTGATGTCGATGAACCTGCCGGCCATTGTCTGCGTCTCCTTATATATAGAGGGAGTTTTGCCGCGCGCCTACGACAGCAGCGTGTCGGCGAGCAGTTTCGCGTTGAGGACGACAATCACGGCCGCGACCAGCCACGCCAGCGCGCTCGTCCAGCGCGAGACCGCGAAGACGCCCATCTTGCGGCGGTCCGACACGAAACGCACCAGCGGAATCACGGCGAACGGCAGTTGCATCGACAGAATCACCTGACTCAGCACGAGCAACTGGCCCGTGCCCTTCTCGCCGTAGAGCGCCGTCACGACGATCACGGGAACAATGGCGATTCCGCGCGTGATGAGACGCCGCGCCCAATTCGGAATCCGCAGGCGCAGAAAACCTTCCATCACGATCTGGCCGGCGAGTGTCGCGGTGACGGTCGAGTTCAGGCCCGACGCGAGCAACGCAACCGCGAAAAGCGTCGATGCGATGCTCAAGCCCAGCAGCGGCGAAAGCAGCCGGAACGCGTCGCCGATTTCCGCGACCTCGTCGTGACCGTTCGCATGGAACACCGCGGCCGCGACGATCAGGATCGCCGCGTTGACGAAGAGCGCGAGCGTGAGCGCGATGGTGCTGTCGATCGTCGCCCAGCGGATCGCGTCGCGGCGGGCGGCGATCGATTTGCCGTAGGCGCGCGTCTGCACGACCGACGAGTGCAGATAAAGGTTGTGCGGCATGACGGTCGCGCCGAGAATGCCGATCGCCACATACAGCATCTCGCGATCGGCGACGATTCGCGGCGACGGTAAGAAGCCGCGCAGGACATCGGCGAACGGCGGCGCGGCGGCCACGATCTGCAACGCGAAGCAACTCGCGATCACGATCAGAAGTGCGATGACGAAGGCTTCCAGCAAGCGAAAGCCTTTGTTGATCAGCAGCAGCAGAAGGAAGGCGTCGAGGGCGGTCAGGAGCGCGCCCGCGATCAGCGGAATGCCAAAAAGCAGTTGCAGCGCGATCGCGGTGCCGATCACTTCGGCCAGATCGCACGCGACGATCGCCGCCTCGCACGCGAGCCACAGCGAGAAATTCACCGGTTTCGAATAGTGATCGCGGCAGGCTTGCGCCAGATCGCGCCCGGTGGCAACGCCCAGTCGGACCGCGAGCGCTTGCAGCAGGATCGCCATGAGGTTCGACAGCAGGATGACCGCGAGCAGCGTGTAACCGAAGCGCGATCCGCCGGCGATGTCGGTCGCCCAATTCCCCGGGTCCATGTATCCGACAGAAATCATGTAGCCCGGACCCGCGAATGCGAGAAAGCGCCGAATCCATCGACCGCCTTCCGGCACATGAACCGACGCGTACACCTCCGGCAGGCTCGGGCGGAACGCGTCGTCCTGCTCGGGCGGTCTCGAAGCGGGGCGTACAGGATCAAGCATCGGCTCGTTTCTCCTGCGGATACCGGCTGTGGGCGTGCTGAAAATATGCGCCGCCCCGGATGAACATTCAAGCACACGCCTCTGGCACGCTTTCCGTGACCGGTCAGACGAAGAGAATCGCTGCTGATAATTAGACTTATCAGATGTAGCGAATTTCCTTGTCAAATTCGAAGCTGGTTGATAATCTTGCCGCAAATCACTGATAAGAAAGGATAAATGGCTAGGGACACGCCCCGCTCACGACGATATTCGGCAGAAGTCATGGTGAAATCGACGCCGGAAAGCGTTCGGTCGAGCGCGCCGAACCGTCTCACGCGTCAACATTTCGCGCTGTATCGCGGGTATCTCGACGGCGTGTCGGAAGCACAGTTGCATGCGTCGTATGGCGATGCGACCACCGACGTGCGCATCACGCGCCGGCTGATCGATGCGCTGCGCGACACGCTCTCGGTGCTCGCCCGCCGCGCGCGCGACACCGAGGCGGCCCATTTGCTGCGGCTTCGGCCGGGCAGCATTCCTCTATTCGAGCCACCGCCGGCCGCTGCCGGCCCGTCGCTCGACGACTTCCGCGAGAACACCGACCCGGACAGCGTCTACAGCGAATCCGAATTGCTGGCGCTGTACGAAGAGGCGCATCCGCCGGTCGTTACGCCCGCCATCGACCGGCGTGCCGCGCGCAATGCGAGGCTGCGGCGGCGCCAGGCGGATGCGCTCGCGCGCATGGAAGCGTCGCTCGCGCAGGATCCGAGTCCGGATCATCCGGTCGACGGCTGGTTCGAGCCGGCCATCAGCGCGCGCCTGGCCGCCGCCGGGCTCACGACGCTTGCGGATGTCATCGAACTGATCGAACAGCGGCGGCATCGGTGGCATACGAGCGTGCCGCGGCTCGGTCCGAAGGGCGCGCAGCGCGTGGTCGACTGGCTGCAGCTCCACTCGCAGCCGCTCGGGCACGCGCTCTCGCCGGTCGCCCTGGTGCCCCGGCGGCAATGGCGTGCGGGCGAAGTCGCGCCAACGCGGGTTCCTCCGATCGGGGACGACGACGCGGTCGTGATCGCGCCGCTCGAAACACTGCGGGTGCCATCGGCGCTCGATGGATCGAAAGGGTCAAATCGGGCGAACGACATTGCGCACTTCGCCACAGATGTCCGCGCGATTTTCGCGTGGCTCGCCGCGCGTTCGGGCAGCGCACACACCCGCCGCGCGTACCGGCGCGAAGCCGAACGCCTGTTGCTCTGGGCTTTGGTGGAAAAGAGCAAGCCGATTTCGTCGCTCGACAGCAACGACTGCGCGGAATACATCGTGTTTCTTGCGAATCCGCAACCAGCCGCGCGCTGGGTCGCGACGCAGCGCGCGGAGCGGTGTTTCGCGGGGTGGCGGCCTTTTGCAGGGCCGCTTTCCGATCGTAGCCGCGAGACGGCGCGTTCGATTTTGAGCGCCATGTGCGAGTGGCTCGTCGGCGAGCGATATTTGGCCGCTAATCCGTTTGCCGGCTTCGCGCGCGTCGCGGCGCCGCCCGTGTTCGAATCTGCGACGCGCACACTCGAACTGTCGCAGTGGAAATGCGTCCTTGAATCGGTCGAGCGGACCGCATATTCATTCACGGAACACCGCGACAGATTGGCGCTGCTTCTCGCCTACGCCACGGGCTTGCGCCGCGCTGAACTCGCTGCGGCGACAACGGACGCGCTCAGCACGGGGCGTTTGCCCGGCGTGGAAGGCTCAATCTGGCGTCTGACGGTCGATCGGAGCCGCGGCGCGACGCGCTCGGTGCTGTTGCCATCCGCAGTCGTCGAGACGCTGATGGACAATCTCACGCTGCGCGGCCTGCCGAACCCGATGGACTGTGCGCAAGGCACGCCGATTCTCGCTCAGGCGCGCGGCGGGCAGCCCCTGACGCCCGACGGAATCGGGAAAATCTTCAAGAACATCTTCGCTAACGCAGCGGCGCTCATGGAATCGCGCGCGCCCGGCACTGGCCGGCAACTGAAGCGCGCCAGTACCCATTGGCTGCGTCACACTCATTCGACCCACGCGCTCGCTCACGGAGCGGAACTGCACGAAGTCAGCGCCGGACTCGGTCACGCCGATCTATCGACAACGGCGCTCTATCTCAAAACCGGCGATACCGCTCGCCTCCTCGGCCTCGAAACGCTGATTCGCAGCGTCTCGTTAACGCGAAAAATCTAAGGATTATCCGAATTTCGCGTTTACACGAGCCGACAGCGTTGTAAAAATGTCCGGCGCGGGCGATCAAGAACTTCAGAGTTTACTTGAGGTTTACCGGTTCGCCGTTTATTCTTCGGTTTGCAACTTGTTTTCCACAAACCGAAGAATTATTTGCTTACTCAGGCCCGCCAGTGACTGCGAATTCCATGCTAAGCGCTCGGCTTCCCGAAGTCGATCAATCCGTTTCGATCGAAACGCTTTTGGGAGTGGCCGCCCAAGCCACTGACATCCTCAATCAGATCCGCGACGCGATGTTGGAGCCTTATCCGCGCAAAAGCGCGCCGACATTCACGAGCGCGCAGGTCGCGTCGCTCTGCGGCGTCGACAAGCAGCGGTTCCAATACCTGACCACCAAGGGCGATCTGCCCGCAGGAACGTCAAAGGGAGCGGGCCGTAGCAAAGAATTTACGCTCGAAGAGGCACTCACGTGGATCCGCGCGACAAGGGAGCGCACGCGCCGGCCGGAAGGCAAGCGAGGGCGAATCGTGACCGTCGCGAATTTCAAGGGCGGCGTCGCCAAGACGACGACTGCCGTTTCGGCCGCTCAGGCGCTGACGCTGCTCGGCCGGCGTGTGCTCGTCATCGATTGCGATCCGCAAGGCACGACAACGCAGTTATGCGGATGGGCGCCCGACGCCGAAATTTCGGACGATCAGACCCTTCTTCCGCTTGTCTACGGGGACCAGCAAACCCTGCACTACGCCGTGCAGGAAACGTACTGGCATAACCTCGACCTCATTCCCGCTTCGTCATCGCTCTTCGATGCGGAATTCGAGATTCCCGCCAAGGTACTGAACGACAGCACGTTCGAATTCTGGGAGATCGTTCGCAAGGGCCTCATGCCGCTCACGAGCGAGTACGACGCCATCGTGATCGATACGCCTCCGGCGCTCAGCTATCTGACGATCAACGCGCTGCTCGCGTCGGATGCGATCTTGCTGCCCTGCCCTCCGGAAGCACTGGACTTCGCGAGCTCAACGCAGTTCTGGCACCTATTTGCCGACATCGCCAAGAAGCTGCCGGGGGTATTGGAGCAGAAGCGCTTCGATTTCGTGAACGTGATCATGACGAAAGCCAAGTCTGATGACGTTTCGCGCGTCGTGCGCGGCTGGTTGCAGAAAGCTTACGGCGACCGCGTGCTGCCTTTCGAGATTCCGGAGTCCACCGTTCCGAAGGGCGCGTCGGCCCAACTGTCGACGGTTTATGACCTGTCGAAGCCGGACGGCAGCACGGCCGCATACAACCGATTCAAAGAGCCGCTCGACCGGCTCGCCGAGCATCTCGACGCGCAGTTCGTTCGAGCGTGGAATCAGAAGGAGGAATAAATGGGCATCGGGGACCGACTCCTCGCCAAGACAGCGAACATCGGCAGCAAGCCGGCCGAGGCGGCACAGCCGCGTCCGGTCAATACGGAACCGCGCACATCGCCGGGGCGGTTGATGGATGCACAGAATCGCATCAATACCGCGCAAGCTCGAATAAAGGAACTCGAGTCCCAACTCGAGGAGCGGGCGGCACTGGAAGTGCCGCTCGAGGCGCTCGTGGAAGTAAAAGGACGGCGTCGCAAGCTTACCGCGGAACAGTTTCAGGAACTGAAGAGCAACCTCGCGCAGCACGCGCTTGCCACGCCGATATTGGTGCGCGCGCTGCCGGAAGGTCGCTATGAGATTGTCGCCGGGCACAACCGCGTTGCTGCATATCGGGAGCTAGGGCGATCGGCGATTCGTGCGAACGTCGCCTCGATCGAAGAAGGCGAAATCGAATTTGCAGCGTTCTTTTCGAACCTGCTATCACCCTCACTGACCGATTTCGAGAAGTACTGGAACTTCAAGCGGCTGCAGGAATTGAGCGGTTTGTCGCGCACAGAAATTTCCGAAAGTGCCGGATTGAGTAAGAGCCACGTCACACGGATCTTTTCTTTCGATGCACTACCGGAAGCTGCGAAGCTCGCGCTGGCCGAGAAGCCGGAACGACTTGGAAGCAATGCAGCGCAAAAGCTCGCGGCACTCACGGACGCGGGGAAATCGGACAAGGTTGTCGAGGCAGTTCGCCGTTTGATCGACGATGAAAACTTCACTCAGGACAAGGCGGTGGCATTCGTGGCGGAAAAGCCGCGAGCAGCGGCACCGAGCGCAACCGTAGTTCGAGCAGGACGCAGAAAGGTCTGTGAGGTTTCCACGAGAAACGGCGTCGTAGGGGTTCGCTTCTTTGAAAGGGATGCGACTGACGCCGAACAGTGGGGGCAACGGATTGTCGACTTCATCAACAAAACGTTGAGCGAATCAGAGCAGGACTGAGGCTCTACTAGGGTTTCGTTTGAAATCAATGACTTAGCAAATCAGACAGAGTCAACGATCCTTGAGCCTACTAGAACTTCTTTACAAATCAACAAGTTGTCGTGTCAGCACCAAAGAGGATGCTATGTGACGAACAAGCTGTAAAAAGACAAAAGCCTTCGGCGCCAACCGAAGGCTTTTGAATATCGGGCTTAACTGCTTATCGCCCGGTCCGCTTCCCGACGCCAATCGGGTCACGAGTACGCAACTCGAAGTTTAGCGGAACGCGATCGGCAGTCAAGCGTTTGTCTTCCATTTTTCGAAATGGACGTACTTGACATGCGTATCGCGCAACATTCCGTTGCTGGCGAGGTTAAATCTCGCCCTCAAAATTCTGAATCGCCACCGGCGCTCATGGATCAGCAGGCTCTCGACGAATATGCCTGCGATCGATCAAATCTGCCGTGGGTCATCTTTCGAGCCGCACATCGTGCGACCCACACTACCGCGCTGCCTGCACGTGCTCGCGCCCTGCTCGCGGCTCTGTCTCGCACCGTCGACGCGTCGCGGCCCTACGCTCCGATTTTTGCCCGGCGCGAATTGCTCACCGGGCGTGCCCAGCAATCCATGCGCACTTTCTATCGCAGCATGGACGATCTCGAAGCCGCGGGATTCATCACTCGACCGCCGCAGACCCGTTATGGAGCCGCAGGCTTATTCGGTCGCGCCTACATTCATCTGACGCCCAAAGCGGCCGCCTTGCTCGGTCTCGTGGAAGTCTCGACGTCCGCCAACGGCAAAGGATCTGCTCATCGGGAGGACTCGGCCAATGCCTCCGTGGCGATTTCTTCCGCCCATCCGTCTGTCACCGTGGCAGACGGCCCTATATATAAGGATCTAATCCCTGATACTCAAAAGAGACAACCAGGACAGCTTCCCGCCGATCTCAAGCGCCTGCTGTCTCTGGGATTTCGTGAATTCCTGATCTTCAAACTGATGCGTGAAGCCAAGGTCCACGGAAAACTTCTCTCCGATGTCGTAGAGGCCAGTTGGGATGCTTTGCGTCGTGCCACACACCCGATTAACTACCTCCGCGCGCTCCTGCGATCCCCGGTTGATTTCGCGTATCGCGTACGAAGCCGGCGTGACGCCGAGGCTGCCGAGCAACTTCAGCGCACGCGCTCCGAGCACACTGACGCCACCATCGCTCCGCTTGCAGGGCGATGCTTCGTGAGCCGCGACGGCTTGCGTCGCTATCGCGTTTCCGATGATGCTCGATCGATCGTCGTGCATCTTCAGGAAGAAGCGCGGCCGCGTGTACATGCCGGCGCTTGGGCCCAGGAATTCGTTGCCGCGCTCGAAGCGGGACACATCGTGCCTGCCACCCCGGACGGCCGCTCTGATGCCTGCTTCGATGTTGCACAACCACCGATGAAGCATGCGTCTGAACTCAGGCGCGACTCCCAAACTCGCCTCAACGATCTCAAAGTACTGCTTCGCTTGAAGAGTGCCAGTAGTGCCCCATCTTCGAGATCAAAGGAGGTAACGAAACCGCCGTATGAACACCGGCCGACCAGCTCCCCGTTGAATTCGCTCCTCCAGGCCATATCGCGTGCGGCGGCGTCATCGACGAATCCGCGGAATTTGTCGGGGTGCGCTGATCAGCCAACCTCGTTGTAAAACAGCTGGTATAGATCAGACGAAATATCGCTTAGAGGGTATTAGAAAAGTATTTTGAAATAGGCTGCTGCGTCGCAGCAAATGCTGATATACTCTAAGGTTGCGCCTGAATGGGCGATTGGAAAACGCAAACACCGCGTATGGGTGTGGTTTGCGTGCTTTGCTCGATGCGATTTTCAGCAAGCCGTCCGTGGTCGAAGCTGTCATCGAAATCATCGCGAGCCGTTACGCTCGCTCCCGGGGATCTGTCGTCGCCGAGCAAACCTGTCGAGGAGAAAGTATGGCAAGTTTTGATCGGGAAGATTCGGAGCTGGATATCGTCGCGCCGGCGCGCAAGGCACCGGGCAGGCGGGCGAACAAAGGGAAGGGCCAGGCCGGCACGATACAGCCCGACGTCGCGATGACCGCGGAGCAGAATGAAGAGCGTCAGCGTCAAATGCGCGCGCTCATCCAGTTGGGCAAGGAGCGTGGCTACCTCACGCACGCCGAGATCAACGATCACCTGCCGGACAACTTCGCTGAAACGGCGGCGATGGAAACGATCGTCAGCACCTTTCACGATATGGGTGTCGCGGTCTACGAGCAGGCGCCTGACGCCGAAACGCTGCTGCTGAGCGATAGCGCGCCGAGCGTGGTCACCGACGAGCAATCGGACGAAGAAGCGGAAAACGCGCTCTCGACCGTCGATTCCGAATTCGGCCGCACGACCGATCCGGTTCGCATGTACATGCGTGAAATGGGCGCGACCGAATTGCTGACGCGCGCCGGTGAAATCGCGATTGCGAAGCGCATCGAAGACGGCCTGCACGAGATGATCCAGGCGATCGCGGCATGCCCGTCGACCGTCGCGACGATTCTCGCGGATGCGGCCCAAGTCGAATCGGGCGAGCTGAAGATCGACGAACTGGTCGACGGCCTGAAGGAAGAGGACACGGCGGAAGAAGACATGCCGGCGTCCGAAACGAACGATTCCGCCGACATCGAAACGGATAGCGACGAATCCGATGGCGACGAAGACGACGACGACGATCTCGATGGCGGCGGCGACGCCGGCGCATCGAACGAAGCGCGTCTGAAGCAATTGAAGGCCGATTGCCTCGAGATCTTCGCGCGCGTGCGTGAACTCGCTGAACAAGCAAGCAATCCTAAGGGATCGGGCGCGGTTGCGACGAAGGCCGTCGAAAAGGCGCGTGGTGAAATTCAGCGTGAGCTTGGTTCGATTCGCTTCACCGCGAAGACTATCGACCGCCTGTGCGCGAACGTTCAGCAGCAAGTGGCGCAGGTTCGTGACATCGAGCGTCGCGTGTTGCAGATCGCTGTGGACCGTTGCGGCATGCCGCGCGAAAAGTTCGTCGAATCGTTCGTGGGTCACGAAACCGATCTCGAGTGGACGTCGCGTGCGGCAGGAAGCTCGAAGCAATACGGCGCGTCGCTCGAGCGCAGCCTGCCGGCGATTCAGGCCGAGCAGCAAAAGCTCATCGATATAGAAGGCGTGGTCGAGATGCCGCTCAAGCAACTCAAGCAGATCAACCGTCAGATGACGGCTGCCGAGTTGAAGATGCGTCAGGCCAAGCGCGAGATGATCGAGGCGAACCTGCGTCTCGTCATTTCGATCGCGAAGAAGTACGTGAATCGCGGCATGCAGTTCCTGGATCTGATTCAGGAAGGCAACATTGGTCTGATGAAGGCGGTGGACAAGTTCGAATATCGTCGTGGCTGGAAGTTCTCGACCTATGCGACGTGGTGGGTTCGTCAGGCCGTGACGCGTTCGCTCGCCGATCAGGCGCGCACGATCCGCGTGCCGGTGCACATGATCGAAACGATCAACAAGCTGAACCGCATCTCGCGCGAGATTCTGCAGCAGACTGGTCAGGAAGCGCATCCGTCGGTGCTGGCTGAGCGCATGGAAATGCCGGAAGAGAAGATCCGCGGCATTCTCAAGATCGCAAAGCAACCGGTGTCGCTCGAAACGCCGGTCGGCGAGGATGCCGACGCGACGCTCGGCGACATGATCGAAGACCAGGGCGCCGCTTCTCCGGCGGATGCCGCTGTGCACGCGAACATGCGCGCCGCGATCGACGATGCACTCAACGCGTTGTCACCGCGTGAGGCGAAGGTGCTGCGCATGCGCTTCGGCATCGACACGGCTTCGGATTACACGCTCGAAGAGTTGGGCAAGCAGTTCGATGTGACGCGCGAGCGTATTCGCCAGATCGAAAGCAAGGCGATGCGCAAGCTCATGCATCCGAGCCGCGCCGACAAGCTGCGTCCGTTCCTGGATCGCTGATCCAGTTGACTGCCTGAACTCATGTTCGGGCAAACGCGAAAGCGCGCGTCGCCAGATATGGCGGCGCGCGCTTTTTTATTTGCTCGATGGCGTCAACCGTGCGTCGTACCTTTAGGCATGCTTGACGACGAGCACGCCTGCAACGCGACGATCGCCTTGTTCGCGAGCGTGAGCGTTTCCTCACAGGCGAGGCGGTCGCGAAAGATCGAGCATCCGCCGCCGGCGTTCACTTTTGCCACCGCGTTACGCAGTTTGACGAGCGCCGATTGCGGCGAGCCGGTGTCCCGGATGATCGAGGCGATATCGAAGGCGCTGCCAGCGTCGGTTTCGACATAGCCGGGGCATCGAGTTTGTGCATGCGCCGCGATGCAGATCATGCCGATCGCGGCGACTGCGGAGAATCGCGCCTGAGCGCTGCGGAAAGAAACAAACGCGCGAGAAGAGGCAAAGCAGGGGAGGGCATCCATGAGCGTCACCGCCGTCAGAAGTCGCTTCGAAGAACGTATGCGTTCGGCGAATTCGTGTCGGCTGGAGACAGACGAATGCTTGTCCACAGTTTCGTTGGACAAGCATGTGGATATCCTGAGCATCGCCGGGCCAACGTCTTGATGCGTAACGCGTTTCGCCCGGCGTACGAAATTCGCGCGTTGCTTCGTCTGCCATTCTGAACCGGTTCGGAAAATCGTGTCGGCCGTGCCAAAAAAGCGGCTAAACCCGAAACGCCTGAACGGTCTGCCCGAGCTCGCGCGCCTGCGCGTCGAGCGACAGCGCGGCGGTGGACGCTTCGTTCACGAGCGCCGCGTTCTGCTGCATGAGACGATCCATTTGCGATACGGCGTCGTTCACTTCGTCGATGCCGCTGCTTTGCTCGCGCGAAGCCGTGGCGATCGCATCGACGAGCACGGACACGCCATCGACGGAGTTGAGCAAATCGGTGAGTGTCGCGCCTGCGCGTTGCACCGTCGAGCCGCTCGATTCGACGTGCGCGTTCACTTCGCGCGTCAGTTGCGAGATCTCCTTCGCCGCACCCGACGAGCGCCGCGCGAGCGCGCGTACTTCCTCCGCGACCACTGCGAAGCCGCGCCCCGACGATCCCGCGCGCGCCGCTTCGACCGCCGCATTCAGCGCGAGCAGATTGGTCTGAAACGCGATCGATTCGATGACGCTCGTGATCTGTCCGATCTGCGCCGAACGCGACGACAAATCGGTCATGCGCGCGACCGCCTCGGCGACGGCGCGTTCGCCGTCCTTCGCGCGCGCCGACGCTTCCCGGGCAAGCTCGCGCGCGCGGTTCGCGTGGTCGGCGTTCGCGCGAACCGTCGATGCGATCTGTTCCATGCTCGCCGATGTCTGCTGCAGGCTCGCCGCGTGTTCCTCGGTGCGCGCGGACAGTGCGTGATTGCCTTCGGTGATGTCCGCGGCCGCGATGCCGATGGTCTGCGTCGAACGCTTGATGTCGCCGACCATCGACGCGAGCTGGCTGCGCATCAGGCTCATCGCGTGCATCACGCTTTGCGTGTCGCCGGGCGCGACCGGCACGTCGGTCAGCAGATCGCCTTGCGACACCCGTCGCGCGACGCTCGCCGCGAGCGCGGGCTCGCCGCCGAGTTGCCGCAAGAGCGCGCGCGCCATCGAAAAGCACAGCCAACCGACGAGCGCCACGCCCGCCGCGATGCACGCGCCCACCGTCCATTGCACGATGCGGCTCAGGCGCTGCGCGTCGTCGTATTCCTTTTGCGCGGCGGTGAGTTGGAACGCGCGCAGATCGGTGCTTTCCTTCTTGACGCGCGCGGCCTGCGGCTCGATCTGCTGCGTCACGATCCACTGCGCTTCAGACAGGTTATTGGCGGCAAGCAGATCGGTCGTTGGGCGAAAGCCTTTGTCGCGCAGCGTCGCCCAATCGGCGACGAGGCGTTTCGCGAGCGGCGCTTCGGTCGAATCGAGCGGATAGCGCAGATAGCGGCCGAGCAGGGCATCGATATTCGCGATGCGCTGCTGCGTCGACGCGACCACGGCCTGCGTTTTTTGCGCCGACGGATCGAGCACGGCGTCGCTGATCGCGAATTGGCTTTGCGTGATGAGTTCGTCGACGATCGAAATGGTTTGAAGCGCCTGCGCGCGGCCCTCGAATACGTGGCGCAACGCGGCATTGCCTTGCTGGACGCCGAATAGTCCGACGCTGCCGACGGCGATGAGCACGGCGGCGACCGCGCCCGTGACAATCCCGAGGCGCGCCTTGACGGTGAGCTTTGACATGTTCGGTAGAAGAGAAGTGCGTGGGGTAGTCCGGCGCCCCGTGGCGCGGCGTGGTGCGCGCGAAGCGGTCAATCGTCAGACTTTTGTGGAGAACGCAATCTACCGGTGGTTCAAGACGGTTGTGTGACAAACGCCCTGGTCGCGCGCTGCAACCGTTTGCGTGCGCATTTCCAACAATCGGACCGGACCGATGCCCGCGCGTATCGCGCGGACATGCGATCAGTCGCGCTTCGGAATGTCCAACCCGCGCTTCACGGCCGGGCGCGCGAGGAACGTATCGAGCACGCGCTCCACATTCTCGAACTCGTGAAAATCGACCAGCTCGCGCGCCTCATAAAAGCCGATCAGATTGCGCACCCAGGGAAAGGTCGAAATATCCGCGATGCTGTATTCGTCGCCCATGATCCAGTCGCGGCCCGCAAGCCGCTGGTCGAGCACCGCGAGCAGCCGCTTCGATTCCGCGACATAACGCGCGCGCGGCCGCTTGTCTTCGTATTCCTTGCCGGCGAACTTATGGAAGAAGCCGACTTGCCCGAACATCGGCCCGACGCCGCCCATCTGGAACATCAGCCATTGCAAGGTCTCGTAGCGCCTGGCCACGTCCTCGGGCATCAACTGGCCGCTCTTCGCCGCGAGATAGACGAGAATCGCGCCCGATTCGAACAGCGGCATCGGCTCGCCGTTCGGCCCGTCCGGATCGATGATCGCGGGAATCTTGTTGTTCGGATTGAGCGACAGAAACGCCTCCGACATCTGATCGTTCTTGTCGAAGCGCACGAGATGCGGCTCGTAGGGCAGGCCGGTTTCCTCGAGCATGATCGAGACTTTCACGCCGTTGGGCGTCGGCAGCGAGTAAAGCTGGATGCGCTCGGGATGTTGAGCGGGCCATTTGCGGGTGATGGGAAAATCCTGAAGCGCGGTCATGTAGGGTCCTCGAAGTCGAACCGCGAATATAACCATTTCGCCGATTTCGTGTTTCGCACCGCGGCAGTGCGGCGTGTCATCGGGCGGACGCACGCAACAGAAAAGATTGAGGGATCTCGTACAGACGCCGCTTGTCGAAGCGCAGAACCTGTCTTTACCTCGACTACAAAAGCGATTGTAGGAATCGCTGTACGAGCACGAGGATTGCGCGTAGCGCCCAGGTCAAGAAGTCAACCAACAACGAAGAAACCGAGCTTTTGCGGGATTGATGCAGCGCGTGCGCGACGTGCGGGCCGGCTCGCTGGCTCGCTTATTGCATCGACGTGGATGCCCGAGCATCTCTGTCGGTCTTACGAACCGTTGGTTACCGCTGCCATGAAAACCGCTCCTCTCGCAACGCTCACCGCATTCGCTGCCGTGGTCGGGGGACTGCTGCCCAGCCTGTGCGACGCCACGCCTCTCGAAAGCCAGCTCGACTGCAAATCCAGTGCGCACAGGTTCGTCGCGCCGCTCGTCGCCGACAATTCCATCGATGCGCGCCCGATGCGCGTCGAGGCGAATTCGGTCAATGCTTTCAGGCCGACCAAGGGCAGCCAGCTCACCGCATACGGATTTCGCGTCTACGCGGTGCTGGGTTTCGAGCAGGGCGACGACATGTTCAAGCGGGGCAGCGGCCAGCCGATCAGCGATTCCGCCTATGGCGTCGTCGTGCTCGCGGCGGCGGAAACGGTGGAGGCGAAGGTGCGTGAATCGGGCAGCACGGCCGTCGTGAAACAGGTCGTGCCGATGTTGATGACCGCCGTCTTCTGCGACGGCAGCGGCGCGCACAACACGACGACCGCCGGCCCGGTCACGACTGAGGCATCGCGTAATCGCTGATTCATCGTCGATAATGTTCTCCCGATTTCAGCGCGCGCATCTGTCGCGCGCCTAACCGCTTTGCATGGGGCCAGCGTAAGGCGCTGAAGCGCCAACTCTGGCCGACAAAGGAGAACGAAAAATGAACGACGCAGCCAACCAGTCTCAACGAATCGCCATCGTTACCGGAGCGGGCAGCGGCATCGGCCGCGCGGCGGCGCTGGCCCTGCTCGGCGACGGCTGGTCGGTCGTGCTGGCGGGAAGGCGTCCCGCGCCGCTCGATGCGGTGATCGATGAATCGAACGCAAAGGATCGCGCGCTCGCCGTGCCGACCGACGTTTCCGATCCGCTATCGGTCGAGAAACTCTTCAAGGCGGCGGTCGAGCGTTTCGGCCGTGTCGATCTGCTCTTCAACAACGCCGGCGTGTCGAATCCGCACGGGCCGTTCGAGGACTGGACGCCCGAGCAATGGCGCAATGTCGTCGACATCAATCTGAATGGCATGTTCTATTGTCTGCAGCAGGCGTTTCGCACGATGAAGGCGCAAACGCCGATGGGCGGCCGCATCATCAACAACGGCTCGATTTCCGCGAGCGCGCCGCGCCCGAATTCGGCGGCATACACGGCAACGAAGCACGCGGTTCAGGGCCTCACGAAAACCGCATCGCTCGATGGCCGCAAGTACGACATCGCGGTCGGTCAGATCGATGTCGGCAATGCGTTCACGGAACTGTCCGAGCGCATGTCGAAGGGCGTGCCGCAGGCGAACGGCGAGATCGCCATCGAACCGATGATGGACGTGAAGTTCGTCGGCCAGTCGGTGCTGTACATGGCGAATCTGCCGCTCGAAGCCAACGTGCTGTTCCACACGGTGATGGCGACCAAGATGCCGTTCGTCGGCCGCGGTTGATCGCGCCGCTCAGGCGATCCGATACCAGACGCGAATGCCCGAATACCAGTGGCTCACGCTGGTATCGTCGCCGGCGCCGAACGTCGAGAGGCTCTCGACGTTCAGCACGTCGATGCCGTTCTCCGCGATCCATTTGTTCGCGCGCTCGACGAGCGCCGCGCCGTTCTCGTACACATTGCCCTTGATGATGTGATGCTGCACGATCTGCCGCTCGAAGTCTTCGTAAGCGATCTTCGCCATCCGTTGTCTCCCGTCTTTTCGTTTTGATGCGCCGAACCATCAGTAAGCGCTTATGTTGCGGCGCAGCGCTTTCGCCGCATGACGCGTTCTGCCGATTCGAGCATCATATGGCCTGAGACACGCTCGTGCGATAAAAACAAAAGTGCGCTGCCAGGCGCCGATAAGTGCCCGACCGAAGGAGACACCAAGGAGAGCACGATGGACATGCGGCAACGCGAGCACATCGAAGCAGTCGTCGCGGCGACCACGCGGGCCGACGCGCTCGGTTCCGCGCGCACGCACGACAGCATCATTCAGTCTTCGTGGCGGCGTTGCGTGCATCAGTACGGACTCGATCCGTCGCGCATGCAGGAAGCGCGCATCCTGCCGCAGACGCGTCTGCGCGAGCATCAGCAGCGCATCGACGATTTCGCGCGTATCGCGCGTCACGGTCTCGAGACGCTGTACGAGCAGGTCGCGGGCATGGGCTATGTCGTGCTGCTCACCGATGCGCTCGGCGTGACGGTCGATTACATCGGCGATGCGAACACCGATTCCGCGTTGCGCCGCGCCGGACTCTATCTCGGCGCGCAATGGAGCGAAGCGGGCGCGGGCACGTGCGCGGTCGGCACCGCGCTCACGACGGGCCAGGCGCTCACCGTCCATCAAGTCGATCATTTCGATGCGACGCACATTCCGCTCACATGCACCGCCGCGCCGCTTTACGATTCGCGCGGCGCGCTCTCGGCGATCCTCGATATCTCCGCGCTCACATCGCCGCAAGCGCGCGACAGCCAGAACCTCGCGCTCCAGCTCGTGCGCATCTACGCGGGGCACATCGAGAACGCGAACTTCCTGCGCACCCATCGGCAGGACTGGATCCTGAAGCTGAACACATCGCCGGAATTCGTCGATGTCGATCCGGAGTACCTGATCGCGCTCGACGCGAGCGGGCGCATCGTCGGACACAACCGGCGCGCGCACGCGATGCTCGCCGCCGAAATCGGCCGGCCGATCGCACCGGGCGAAGCGGCGGCGTCATTGATCGGCGTGCCGTTCGATAGGCTCTTCGACGCGCGCATCGAAGAACTGGGCCGCTTCGTGTATTCGCGGCCGAGCGAATTGCGCGCGGTGCCGCTCGCGAAATCGGGCGCGCTGCTTTATCTGAGCGTGATGCCGCCCGCGCCGTGCTTCACGTCGACGGCGAGCGCGACTTCGCCACGCAGCGTAGACGTGCCCGCGCCGCTCGCCGCGCTGTGCGGCGGCGATGCGGCGCTCACGCGACAACTGGAGCGCGCGGCGAAGCTCGTCGATTCACCGATCAACCTGCTCGTCAACGGCGAAACCGGCAGCGGCAAGGAATTCTTCGCGAAGGCGCTGCATCGCGCGAGCGCGCGGCGGGCGGGGCCGTTCGTCGCGGTGAATTGCGCGGCGATTCCCGAGACGCTGATCGAAAGCGAACTGTTCGGGCATCTGCCGAACAGCTTTTCCGGCGCGGGCCCCAGACCCAAGCGCGGACTGATTCAGGAAGCGGACGGCGGCACGCTCTTCCTCGATGAAATCGGCGACATGCCGCGCGAACTGCAATCGCGTCTGTTACGCGTGCTGGCCGAAGGCGAGGTGCTCGCGATCGGCGCGTCGCGGCCCGTATCGGTCGATGTGCGCGTGATTTCCGCGACGCATCATTCGCTCGATGCGCTGATGCACGACGGCCGCTTCCGCGAAGATCTCTACTACCGCCTGAACGGCGCGCGCTTCACGCTGCCGCCGTTGCGCGAACGAAGCGACCTCGACTGGCTCGTCGACAAGTTTCTCGAGGGCGCGGTCGCGTTGTCGCCGGCGGCACGCGAGCGCCTGCATCGGCATGAGTGGCCGGGGAATCTGCGCGAGCTCTGCAATGTGCTGCGCTACGCGCGCGCGGTGTGTTCGAACGGCCTGATCGACGTCGATGATCTGCCTGAAGGATTCGGCGGCACGCCGGCGCAAGTCGAGCCGCCGCGTGCGATCGTCGAAGCGTTCGATCCGCATCGCTTGCCGCCGGAAGGCATGCTGCTGATGCAGTATCTGCGCGCGGCGAGCTGGAACCTGAGCGCGGTCGCACGGCAGATCGGCGTGAGCCGCATGACCTTGTATCGGCGCATGGCGCGCTATGGCATCCGCTCGCCGAATCAGCGCGATGCGAACGGTCACTGAACACGCGATACGCCTGTACCCCCGCCGATACACCTGCCGCTGTGACACCTGTCACGGCGGCGCCGCGTACACCCTCTGAATCGCCCGCTTTCCGCGGGTAATCCCTCGCTTTTTCGCGCTCGAAACCGCCTTCGCGATTGGCATGGCGCTTGCCTTTATCCGCCGCACAAAACACAGAACGGAGACACAGGCATGCGTGAAAGCGCAACGCCGCTCGTCGGCATCATCGCCAATCCTGTTTCGGCGCGCGACATCCGGCGCGTCATCGCGAATGCGAACAGCCTGCAGCTCGCGGATCGCGTGAATATCGTGTTGCGATTGCTGTCGTCGCTCGCGTCTTGCGGCGTGCCGCGCGTGCTGATGATGCCGGATCGCGAAGGCCTGAAGGTCATGCTCCAGCGTCATCTATCGCGCAAGCAAGGACCGGACGCCGCGCTCGCCCAAGTCGAATTTCTCGATATGCCCGTGACCGCGCGCGTCGACGACACCTTTCGCGCGGCGCGCATGATGCTCGACGCCGGCGTCGATGCGCTCATCGTGCTCGGCGGCGACGGCACGCATCGCGCGGTCGTGCGCGAATGCGGGCAAGTGCCGATCGCGGGGCTGTCGACCGGCACGAACAACGCGTATCCGGAAATGCGCGAGCCGACCATCTCGGGACTGGCGACGGGGCTCTACGCCACGGGCCGCGTGCCGTCGAACGAAGCGCTCGCGTCGAACAAGCGGCTCGACATCGAGATTCGCGACGCGAAAGACAACGTGCGCCGCGACATCGCGCTCGTCGACGCCGTGATCTCGCACGAGCATTTCATCGGCGCGCGGGCGCTGTGGAAGATCGACACGCTCGCCGCCGTCTACGTCGCTTACGCCGATCCGCAGGCGATCGGCATGTCGGCGATCGCGGGCTTGCTGGAGCCGCTCGGGCGGCACGTCAAGGGCGGACTCGCGATCGAGCTCGGCAAGAAAGGCGCGTGCGAATTCGATCTGCACGCGCCGATCGCGCCCGGCCTCATCGAAGCCGTGCCGATCGCAAACTGGACGCGGCTTGCCGACGGCGTGCCGCATCGCGTGAAGCAGCGCACCGGCATCGTCGCGCTCGACGGCGAACGCGAGCTCGCGTTCGGACCCGACGATGAAGTGACCGTCACGCTCAGGGAAAACGCCTTTCGCAGCATCGATGTCGCCGCATGCATGCGCTACGCGGCGGCGTCCGGACTGATGCGTCAGTCCACGAGCACTACCCGCTAGACCCACCCATGGAAGGAGACAGAGATGACAGCTACGCAGCATGCGGGCGGCTTGCCGCTCTCCAAGGATGAACTGTTGAACGTATATCGCAAGATGCGCACGATCCGCGATTTCGAGGAACGTTTGCACGTCGATTTCGGACGCGGCGACATTCCCGGTTTCGTGCATCTGTACGCGGGCGAGGAAGCGGCGGGCGTCGGCATCATGAGTCATTTGAGCGATGGCGACCGCATCGCGAGCACGCACCGCGGACACGGGCATTGCATCGCCAAGGGCGTCGACCCGGTCGAGATGATGAAGGAGATCTACGGCAAGAAAGGCGGCTCGTGCAACGGCAAGGGCGGCTCGATGCATATCGCCGATCTGTCGAAAGGGATGATGGGCGCGAACGGCATTCTCGGCGCGGGCGCACCGCTGATCTGCGGCGCGGCGCTCGCGGCGAAGTTTCGCGGCAAGGGCGAAGTCGGCATCACCTTCGCGGGCGATGGCGCGTCGAACCAGGGCACGTTTCTCGAAAGCCTGAATCTCGCGGCCGTGTGGAATCTGCCGGTGATCTTCGTGATCGAGAACAACGGCTACGCCGAATCGACCGCGCGCGATTACGGCACGGCAGTGGATAGCTATGTCGATCGCGCGGCGGGCTTCGGCATTCCGGGCGTGACCGTCGACGGCACCGATTTCTTCGCGGTGTACGAAGCGGCGGGCGAAGTCATCAAACGCGCGCGCGAAGGCGGCGGCCCGGCGCTGCTCGAATGCAAGATGATCCGCTTCTACGGCCACTTCGAAGGCGATGCACAGACCTACCGCGCGCCCGGCGAACTCGACGATATCCGCTCGAACAAGGACTGCCTGAAGAAGTTCGCGGCCGCCGTCACGCAAGCCGACGTGATCTCCCGCGGCGAGCTCGACGCGATCGACAAGGAAGTCGCCGCGCTGATCGACCGCGCGGTGCAGGAGGCGAAGGACGCGCCCTTGCCGACCGCCGCCGATCTGCTCACCGATGTCTACGTCAAATACTGAATCGAGGAGACAACCACCATGGCCCGCAAACTGAGCATGAAGATGGCGATCAACGAAGCCATCGATCAGGAAATGACGCGCGATCCGAGCGTGATCGTGCTGGGTGAGGACATCGTCGGCGGCGCAGGCGCGGACGGCGAGAAGGACGCGTGGGGCGGCGTGCTCGGCGTGACGAAGGGACTGTACGCGAAGCACGGCGACCGCCTGCTCGATACGCCGCTGTCCGAATCCGCGTATGTCGGCGCGGCGATCGGCGCGGCGGCGTGCGGCATGCGCCCGGTCGCGGAACTGATGTTCATCGACTTCATGGGCGTGTGCTTCGACCAGATCTTCAATCAGGCGGCGAAGTTCCGCTACATGTTCGGCGGCAAGGCGGAAACGCCCGTCGTGATCCGCGCGATGGTCGGCGCCGGGTTTCGCGCGGCGGCCCAGCACAGCCAGATGCTGACGTCGCTGTTCACGCATATTCCGGGCTTGAAGGTCGTGTGCCCGTCGACACCGTACGACACGAAGGGTCTCTTGATCCAGGCGATCCGCGACAACGACCCGGTCATCTTCTGCGAGCACAAGAATCTCTACGGTTTCGAAGGCGAAGTGCCCGAGAACTCGTATGCGATTCCGTTCGGCGAGGCGAACGTCGTGCGCGACGGCAAGGATGTGTCGATCGTCACGTATGGATTGATGGTGCATCGAGCGCTCGAAGCGGCCGCGACGCTCGCGAAGGAGGGCATCGAGGCGGAAGTCGTCGATCTGCGCACGCTGTCGCCGCTCGATCTGGACACCGTGCTGGAGACGGTCGAGAACACGGGCAGGCTCGTCGTCGTCGATGAGGCGAATCCGCGCTGCAACATCGCCACCGACATTTCCGCGCAGGTCGCGCAGCAGGCGTTCGGCGCGCTGAAGGCGGGCATCCAGATGGTCTGCGCGCCGCATACGCCGGTGCCGTTCTCGCCGACGCTCGAGGATCTGTACATCCCGAGCGCCGCGCAGATCGCCGACGCCGCACGAAAAACCATGAAGGGAGGAAAGCACTGATGTCCGCAATCACACCGATCGTGATGCCCAAATGGGGCTTGTCGATGAAGGAAGGCACGGTCAACGAGTGGCTCGTGGAGGAGGGCACGCAGATCACCGTCGGCATGCCGATCCTCGACGTCGAGACCGACAAGATCGCCAACGCCGTCGAAGCGCCCGATGCGGGGCTGCTACGACGCCGCGTCGCGTCGGCGGGCGATACGCTGCCGGTGAAGGCGCTGCTCGGCGTGCTCGCGCCGTCCGAGGTGAGCGACGCCGATATCGACGCGTACGTGTCGTCGTACGTGACGCCCGCCGATGACGAAGAGGAGGGCGAGCAGGCGGCGGCGTATCACTTCGTCGAGGTCGACGGCATCCGCGTGCGCTACGCATCGCGCGGCGGCGACGATGCATCCAAGGACGCGGTGCTGTTCATTCACGGCTTCGGCGGCGATCTCGACAACTGGCTCTTCAATCTCGACGCGCTCGCGGAGAAGCATCGCGTGTTCGCGCTCGATTTGCCGGGCCACGGACAGTCGACGCCTAAAGTGCCGGGCACGACGCTGGCGGATCTCGCTGCGTTCGTCGGCAGGTTCATGGACGCGGTGTCGATCGACCGTGCGCATCTCGTCGGGCATTCGATGGGCGGCGGCATCGCGGCGCAGATGGCCGTCGATCAGCCGGCGCGCGTCGCGTCGGTGTCGCTGATTTCGCCCGCCGGTTTCGGCGATGAAGTGAACAACGCGTATACCGAAGGGTTCGTGACCGCCGAATCGCGCCGTGAGCTGAAGCCGGTGGTCGAGCTCCTGTTCGCCAATCCCGAACTGGTCAGCCGCCAGATGCTCGACGATCTGCTGAAGTACAAGCGGCTCGACGGCGTGAGCGATGCGCTGACATCGCTCAATGGCGGCCTGTTCGCGGGCGGAAAGCAGAGCGCGCAGCCGGGCGGCAAGCTGTCCGCGACGGGCAAGCCCGTGCTCGTGATCTGGGGCGCAAAAGACCAGATCATTCCCGCCGCGCACGCGAAGCATGCGCCGGAAGGCGCGACCGTGCGCGTGTTCGACGACGCGGGGCACATGAGCCAGATGGAGAAGGCGAACGAAGTCAACGCGTTGCTGAAGGAGCACGTCGGAAAAGGCGGATGATCGCGCCCTGAGCCGTGCGCGCCCCGCTGGCGAAGGCTGCCGACGGGGCGCATTCGCATTTCGCGCTTCATTTCGCGGTTATTGGCTACCATGCTGGGATGGCGTCGCTCGCGACGCGCCCGGACATCGATTCCATGCCCTTCGAACTGATCGATCCCGCTTCCCTTTCCGGCGATCCGCACGATCCCCTGCAAGCCGAAGAAGCGCTGCTCGCGCGCGCGGCCGCCGGCGACGCCGTCGCGCACGTCTGGGAAGCGCCCGTTTCGCTGGTCGTGCCGCGCAGCTATCAGCGTTACGCGGCGCTCAACGATGCGCGCGAGGCTTTCGCGGAGCGCGGTTGTCCCGTGTGGCTGCGGCTGTCGGGCGGCGGCCTCGTTCCGCAAGGCCCGGGCGTCCTCAATCTGAGCCTCGCTTATCCGGTGCGCGCGGCGATGGGCGCGCTCTCCGAAACCATTTATGTGCATTTGTGCAGGATTCTCGCGGATGCGCTCAACTCGCTCGGCGTGCTGACGCACTGGCAAGCGGTCGATGGCTCTTTCTGCGATGGCCGCTTCAATCTCGCATGGGGTCCCGGCGACGACGCGCGCAAGATCGCGGGCACGGCGCAGTACTGGCGGCGCGTGCCGCACCCCGACAAGGATCAGCCGCTCTACGCGGTGCTCGCGCACGCCGTCCTGCTCGTCGACGCCGATCCGATCGAGATCAACGAGCGCGCCAACGCTTTCGAAGCGATGATCGAAAGCGGACGGCGCTATGAGGAAATGCGCATCGTGACCGTCGCGCAGGCGCTCGCCTACGAGTGTTTTTCGATGCCCGCCGATCTGCGCGAGCGCGTGCGCGCGGCGTTGATCGAACGCGTGAAGGAAGCGTCGCTGCCTGAGCAATAAAAAACGCATCGAGGTGGCCATGCCGCTCAGAAGTGCTTCGAACGGGTTCTTCTTCGCGCTGTGGGTGGCCGTGTGCGCGGCCGCGCCCGAGTTTCTGTGGCAAGGCCTCTTTTCCCTGTTCGGCCATTTTTCCCTGACCGACGCCGCCGCCGCGCTTCTCATCGGCGCGATTCTCGCGTTCTTCGTCGAGCCGGTGCTGGAACGGCTGCGCGGTCTCGGCGACGCACACCCGCACACGGAGAAATCCCCGGCCTTCGCCGCGTGCGAGGCTTTGAGCTTCGCGATCGTCGCGGTGTGCGTGCACGAGGCGATCACCGTGTATGTCGCAGCGAGTCATTCGAACGAGCAGGCGGGCGAGAACCTCGCGAAAGCGGTGGCGCAGGCGCTGCAATGGGCGATTACGCCGTTCTTCATCACGATCGCGTGGATGGCCGCGCGCGCGCCGTCGTGGATCGCGTGGCCGGTCGCGGCGCTGTCGATCGTCGTCGGCCTGTGCGCCGGCGTGATATTCGGCTGGAGCGCGCACGTGCTCGTGACGAGCGCGGTTCCCACGATAGCCGTGCTGATCGCGGGATGCATCATCGTGCGGGAACAGTGGGACGCGTCGACGTTCAGGCGCTGCGCCCGCGCAACCGGCGTGATTGCGCTCGCCTGGCTCGTGCTGACGGGCGCATTGCAACTCGTGCTATGGCTCGCGCACGTCCAGGCGTTTCGCGTCTATGAACGATCGGAGTTCTGGAGCGACTTGCGGTTTTATATCGGCTGGGTGACGGGCCTGGTGGTTGCACCGGCGTTCGTGCCCGACGCGCCGCTGAGCGCCGGCGGCGATGACCGGCGCGTGCGGCGTTGACGAGCCGGTCAGTACGCTCCGGGCGGCGGCTGCCAGCCCGGCGGTGGCGGAGGCGGCGGCGGCGTGGTGGTGTAAGCGCCGCCGGAAGGCTGAACGCTTCGCATGGTGCTGCGCACCGGCACCTTGTCGCCGGCGGCGTACATGCACTGCAGATACGCGTAGTCGTAACGCTGCTGCACGTTGTAGCCCGATGCCTGGGATGCCCCGACGCCGAACGCGCTGCCGGTCAGGAGGCCCGCGCCCGCGCCGATGGCCGCGCCCGAGCCGCCGCCGAACGCCGCGCCCGCCGCCGCGCCGAGCGCGGTGCCGACGACCGCGCTGCCGATCGCGCTGTTGGTGGCCGCCTGATTGGCGTCCACGCCGCCGACCTGATTGAGGGCGAACTGGCGGCAGGAGGCATCGTCGGAGCGGAACTGGTCGAACGTCTTGGTGCTGCCGGGGAGCGCCATCACGCTGGGGCCGGTCGGCATCACGGTGCAGGCCGAAAGGCCGATGGTGCCGACTGCGGCCAGTAACAGGGCAAGCCTTGTGTGGTTCATGGAATTCTGCGAATGGGCCTGGTTGTCGATATTCAGAGCGGCGGGAAGCATCAGTTCGACGGCGGCGTCGCCGGAACCGGGCGCCATGCGTCGGAACATTGCTTCACGTACGGGTAGTAGGCCTTGGCGGTGTCGCAGTAGTACCACATGCCGGGCTGCTGGGCGGGCGCGCCCGGATCGGCGGCAGGCTGGCCCTGCTCGACATACTGCGTCGGTGCCGCGGGCTGGACGACCACGGGCGGCGGCGGGTAGTAGTAGTAGTACGGCGCCGGCGCGACCGGATACGGGTAATACACGGGCCCGCCGACCCATACGCCGACGCGCGCCCAGGCGTACGCGTTGGCGGTCACGCCGGCGCTTGCGATCAGCGACAGCGCAATGAAAACCTTGAGGCGATTCACGTCCTTCTCCAGAAAAAATTGTTTGCGGTGTCGATGCCTGGGGCGGAAATCCGACCTCCGCTGTTGACTGGACATGGCGCATCTTTCAACGCTATTCCACTTGCTGGAGAAATTCAATTACACGAGCCGGCCCGTATTTTTCGGCGTGTTACCCGGTCATAAACTGTCGCGAATTCACGCGCGTATCAGGGTGATGCCGGCGCGTTCGAAAGGCTCGGTGAGCGTCGCGTCGGCTGCATCCTCGACGATGATCGTGTGCGCCAGTTCGATCCCGCCGATCCGGTACGCCGATGCCGCGTTGAGCTTCGCCGCCGATGCGAGCACGACCGTTTCCGCCGCGCGCGCCGCGAGCGCCCGCTTGACATGCGCTTCCTCGAAATCGCCGGTGGTGAGCCCGGCCGTCGGATGCACGCCGGTCACGCCCATGAAATAGATGTCGGCGTGAATATGCGACATCGCTTCGACGGCGGCCGCGCCCACCGTGACGATCGAATGCTTGTAGAGCTTGCCGCCGATCAGCACGACTTCGACCGAAGCGTGCTGTGCAAGCGCAACCGCGACGCTCGGGCTATGAGTGACGATCGTCGCGGAAAGGTTGTCCGGCAGTTGACGCACGAGCAGTGCCGACGTCGTGCCCCCGTCGACGATCACGATTTGCCCCGGCGCAATCATCTCGGCGGCCTTCTTCGCGATGCGGCGCTTTGCATCCGACTCCATTTCCTCGCGCCGCGCGAACGGCGCAATGGCCGGCGAGGCGGGCAGCGCGCCGCCATGCACGCGCTGCAGCAGCCCTTCGGCGGCGAGTTCGCGCAAGTCTCGCCGCACTGTGTCTTCGGAGATGCCGAAACGCGCGCTCAGCTCCGCGGCGAGCACTTGCCCGTCGCGTCTGAGGGCATCGAGAATCGCTTTCTTGCGCTGGCTGGTCAACATTGTTTGCATGAAATTTCTTGATGTTGCACGAAACTGCACGCTAACATGCGCTCAGTGAATTGTCGAATGGGTGAATCGATGGAAACGAAAGAGCGCGTGCGCATCCTCAAAACCGAAGTGCTGTCGGACGACTGGTACGTCCTCAGAAAGGTGACCTTCGATTTCCAGCGGCGCGACGGCGACTGGCAGCGTCAAAGTCGCGAAACCTATGACCGCGGCAACGGCGCGACCATCCTGCTGCGCGAGCGCAACACCGGCAATGTGTTGCTGACGCGCCAGTTCCGCATGCCCGCGTTCGTCAACGGACACGACGGCATGCTGATCGAAGCGCCCGGCGGATTGCTCGACGACGCCTCACCGGAAGAGCGCATCCGCGCCGAGGTGGAGGAGGAAACGGGTTATCGCGTGCATCACGTCGAGAAGATCTTCGAGGCGTTCATGAGCCCGGGATCGGTGACCGAGAAGCTCTATTTCTATATCGGCGATTACGACAGCTCGATGCGCGTGTCGGATGGCGGCGGCGTGGCCGAAGAGGGTGAGGAAATCGAGACGATCGAAGTGCCGCTGCAAACGGCCATGCAGATGATCGAGCGCGGCGAAATCATGGACGGCAAGACGATCATGCTCCTGCAATACGCCGCGCTGAAGGCGCGCTCAGGCGAGTAGCGACACCGCCTTCACCTGCGCCCACAAGCGCATGCCTTCGACGATGCTCAGCCGGTCCATCGAGTAGCGCGTGACGCGCGCGAGCAGCGGCGAGCCGTCGACATCGAGGCGCACCACGGCCTGCGACGGATTGGCGTCTTTCGCGATGCCGATGACCGTCGCGGGCAGCACGTTGAGCACGCTGCTGCGTTCATGCTCGTGCGTGCCGGTGATGAGACTCACGTCGCGCGCCTTCACGGCGACGCGCATCGTCTTGCCTTCGGCCATCGGCGCATGCACGACGGCGAGCTTCGCGCGGGAGCCGGGCAACGCGAGCGTGAGCAGGCCATAGGCGTTGTCGTATCCGGCGACGACGCCTTCGAACACGACCGATGCATCGTCGGCGATGGCGAGCGGCAGGTCGAGCCGCGCGAGCGTATCGGCGATCGGGCCGCTCGCGAGCGCGCGGCCGCCTTCGAGCAGCACCAGATGATCCGCGAGGCGCGCGACTTCTTCCGGCGCGTGGCTCACGTAGAGCACCGGGATATCGAGCTCGTCGTGCAGGCGTTCGAGATACGGCAGGATTTCGAGCTTGCGCTTCTGATCGAGCGAAGCGAGCGGTTCATCGAGCAAAAGCAGACGCGGACTGGTCAGCAGCGCCCGCGCGATGCCCACGCGCTGCCGCTCTCCGCCCGACAATCCGGCGGGCATGCGCTCCAGCAGATGCCCGATGCCGAGCAGTTCCGCCGCCTGCGAGAGATCCGCGCGCCGCGCGCCCGCCGTCACGCGATCGAGCCCGAAGCGCAGGTTCTTCTTCACGCTCAGATGCGGAAAGAGGCTCGCTTCCTGAAAGACATAGCCGAGCGGGCGCTTGTGCGTCGGCATGAAGATGTTGCGTTCGGTATCGAGCCAGACTTCGCCATTCACGACGAGCCGCCCGACGCGCGGACGCGCGAGTCCCGCGAGACAGCGCAACAGCGTGGTCTTGCCGGAACCGGAATGGCCGAAGATCGCGGTGACGCCGCGGCCGGGCAGCGCGAGATCGAGATCGAACGTGAAGCCCGGATGTTCGACGAGAAAGCGCGCTTCGATGGCTTCCTCGGAATGCGCTTGCGCGCGGCCGAGCGTGAGACGGTTTGAAATGAGTTCAGACATGAGCCGCAACGGAGCGTCGGCTGGAATAGAGCAGCAGAAGAACGATGAACGAGAATACCACCATGCCGCCGGCGAGCCAGTGCGCCTGTGCGTATTCGAGCGCCTCGACGTGATCGAAGATCTGCACGGACACTACGCGCGTGCGCCCCGGAATATTGCCGCCGATCATCAGCACGACGCCGAATTCGCCGACGGTATGCGCGAAGCCTAGAATCGTCGCGGTGACGATGCCCGGCCGCGCGAGCGGCAGCGCCACCGTGAAGAACGTGTCCCAGGGACCGGCGCGCAGCGTCGCGGCCGCTTCGAGCGGACGGCGGCCGATCGCTTCGAACGCGTTCTGCAGCGGCTGCACGACGAACGGCAGCGAATAGATCACCGAGCCGACGACGAGCCCCGCGAAGGTGAACGGCAACAATCCGATGCCGAGCGCCTGCGTGAATTTGCCGACATAACCGTTCGGCCCCATCAGCACGAGCAGATAGAAGCCGATGACGGTCGGCGGCAGCACCAGCGGCAGCGCGACCACCGCGCCGACGATGCCCTTGAGCTTCGAGCGCGTATGCGTGAGCCACCACGCGATCGGCGTGCCGACGACGAGCAGAAGCGCCGTCGTCAGCGACGCCAGTTCGAGCGTCAGCGTGATGGCCTGAAGATCGGCGCTATCGAGCGGCATCGGCGCAATTACAGTTGATAGCCGTAGGACTTGATCACTTCGGCGGCCTTCGGACCCTTCAGGTATTCGATGAATTGCTTCGCGACAGGGTTGTCACGGCCCTTGCTGAGGATCACGGCGTCCTGCCTGATCGGTTCATGCAGATTCGCCGGCACGATCCACGCCGAGCCGCTCGTGATCTTACCGTTCTTGTAGATCTGCGACAGCGCGACGAAGCCGAGTTCCGCGTTGCCCGTCGCGACGAACTGCTGCGTCTGCGAGATGTTCTGGCCTTCGACGACCTTCGGCTTGATCTCGGCGGTCAGGCCGAGCTTGTCGAGCGTCTGATAGCCGGCGAGACCGTACGGCGCGGCCTTCGGATTGGCGATCGCGATGTGCGTGAAGTTGTTCTTCTTCAGCACTTCGCCCTTGTCGTCGACGTAGCCGTCCTTCGCGGACCACAGCGCGAGCGCGCCCGTCGCGTACGTGAAGCGGGTGCCGGGCACCGTCGCGCCTTCGCTGTCGAGCTTGGCGGGCGTGGAGTCGTCGGCGGCGAGGAACACTTCGAACGGCGCGCCGTTCTTGATCTGTGCGTAGAACTGACCCGTCGCGCCGAAGGATGCGACGACCTTGTTGCCGGTGTCCTTTTCGAAGTCGGCGGCGATCGCCTGCACGGGCGCGGTGAAGTTGGCCGCGACCGCGACCTGCACCTCACCGGCAAGCGCCGACGTGGCGGCGATGCCCGCGGCCAACGGAACGAACGCGGAAAGCAAAGCGCGCAAAATACGAGTCTTCACGTAAAGCTCCTTGAATCGAGTTGAAATTCTGGTTATGGATCGACTTCGGGCGGCGCATCGGAGGCCGCGAGCGTGTGGCCATATGGGGCAGCGAGCACCGTAATATATACGACTATATTACGTCGGCGCATGCTCGCGCCGTGACATATTGGTCATGGGTCTCATCGGATGATTGTCGTGCCGCGCATTTGTGAGTGGGACTCAAAAAATTCGGGTTGACCATTGGCGCTTTTTTCGAAGACACTAACTGACAAAGTACCGGATGCTGTCCGGAAATAAATTGAGCCATGCTCAATTCAGGCATACAGGGAGACGACACCATGACCGAAGCATCGCAACTGCAACGCCTGAAGCTCGGCATCGAAGGACACGTCGCGCGCGTGACGCTCGATCGTCCCGAGGTGCGCAATGCATTCGACGACGCGACCATCGTCGAGCTGACGGCCGCTTTCCGCGCGCTCGACGACGATGCCAACGTGCGCGTCATCGTCCTCGCCGCGAACGGCCCGGCGTTCTGCGCGGGCGCGGACCTCAACTGGATGAAGCGCATGGCGGGCTATTCGGAAGCGGAGAACCGCGCCGATGCGCTCGGCCTCGCCACGATGCTCAACACGATCTACGCCTGCTCGAAGCCGGTCATCGCGCGGGTGCAAGGCGACGCCTACGCGGGCGGCATGGGGCTCGTCGCGGTGTGCGACATCGCGGTCGCGGCGGACTCGGCGCAGTTCTGTCTGTCCGAGGCGAAGCTCGGCCTGATGCCCGCGACCATCGCGCCGTATGTGATCCGCGCGATGGGCGCGCGCGCGGCGCATCGCTACTTCGTGACGGCAGAACGTTTCGATGCCGCCGAAGCGCTGCGTCTTTCCTTCGTGCATGAAGCCGTCGCCGCCGATCAGCTCGACGCGCGCGTCGACGCGATCGCCGCGAGCATCGTCGCGAACAGTCCGAACGGCGTGCGCGAGTGCAAGAAACTCGTCGCGGATTTCGCCGGCAAGGACATCGACGAAGCGCTGATCGGCGAGACCGCCGAGCGTATCGCGCGCATCCGCGCATCGGACGAAGGGCGCGAGGGCGTGCGCAGCTTCCTCGAGAAGCGCAAGCCGTCCTGGCTGGGCTGAGCGACGGAGGCATCCACGTGATAACGCTGCACCACTGCGTGAGCGCGCGCTCGTTTCGCCCGCTCTGGGCGCTGGAAGAAATCGGCGTGCCGTATGAACTGAAGATGCTGCCGTTTCCGCCGCGTGTGCTCGCTCGCGGCTTCAAGGACGTGAATCCGCTCGGCACGATTCCGGCATTCGAAGACGACGCGCTATTCATGACCGAATCGTCGGCGATCTGCCAGTATCTGGCGGCGCGCTATTCGCCGGGTGTGCTCGACGTCGCGCCGCACGAAGCCGATTTCGGCCGCTACCTTAACTTTCTCCACTTCGGCGAAGCGACGCTGACGTTTCCGCAGACGCTCGTGCTGCGCTATGCGCATCTGGAGCCGCCGGAGCGGTTGCAGCCACAAATCGTCGAGGATTACGCGCGATGGTTTCACGCGCGCGTTCGCACGCTCGCGCCGCTGCTCGACAGTCAGCCGTATCTGTGCGCGGGGCGCTTCACGGCGGCGGACATTTCCGTCGGCTATGCGCTGATGCTCGCGGAGCTTTTGGACCAGAGCGAAGGCTTCGCGCCGTCGATCGCCGCGTACTGGCGCCGCCTGCGCGAGCGTCCGGGCTTTCTTCGCGCGATGCACGCGCAGGAAGCGGCGGCGCTCGCGCAAGACGTATCGACCATCCCCGCGCCGCTGCAGCGCCCGTAGTTACCCTCCTTCTAGTCCCCCCGTCCGTAGGGCTGCGCGCAACGCCGCGCGGCCCTACTCTTCACATCACGCGCAGACGTTCACGCGCGCCGATTCCGAAAGACTTTCTTGACGAGGTTGGCGATGGTCGTTTTCTCCTGGTTCCTGTCGGTGGTCCTGGCGCTGGTCGCGACGGCCACCATTGCGATGGCGCTGCCGCGCTCCGCCGCAGACGAATTGAACGCCACCGCGCCGCAGTCGATTTTCAGCGTCGAGATGAATCGCATCGACGCGATGCTTGCCTCCTGCATGCCTAATGCCGACTGAGTCGGGCGGCGCGAACGGGCGCGTCGCCGGGCGTCGCAGGTAAGCGTCGTCGAATCAATACGTTGCAGCAATACTCAAAACGATATCCACAGGCTTGTGCCCAGAAACTGTGGACAAAGTGAAAGCATCGAGGCCGAAGAGCCCGGGAAGGTAACCCCAAGCCTAGCGCGAGGGGAGCGTGTGGAGACCAACACATACGCAGAAGCATGCAAGCGCTGTCATCGCGGCCGCGCCTCCACAAGAAGAGGCGCGGCCGCGATTTTTCGTTTTAGCCGCGTCATCCAGCGATATTGGTGGCCCGAGGGCTACCGAATCTGCCGTTTCGCTGATTTCTGTATCCCAAAGGACACACCAAGAAATAAATCGCTTTGTAGCATTTGGGCTACAATCAAGTTCGATTCGGCGATTTATGATGCCCCGGGGCTACAAATGACGACACTGGCCGATATTGGAGCGATGCTGAAAGATGCTCGCCGCGTGGCGGGACTTTCACAGAAGGAACTGGCCGAGCGCGCCGGTATCGCACGCACGACGCTCGCGCGCATGGAAACGCTCGCGCGCGGCGACATGAGCGTATCCGCGCTTGTCCGGCTCCTCGAGGCAGCCGGTTATGATCTGCGCGCTGTCAAGCGCGGACACGGGCGCACGCTGGACGATGTGCTGAGCGAGCAGCGCAACGCGGGAGACCGATAGCATGCGCCTTCATGTGTATGTCGAGGGCAAGCTCGTCGCACATCTCTATCGTCAGGCAGACGATTACGCGCTGCGCTACACCGCCGACGCCACCGCCGAAGATTTCGTCAGCCTGACCATGCCCGTTCGCGAAGCGGCCTGGGTGTGGCCCCGCGACCTGCATCCCTTCTTTCGTCAGAACTTGCCGGAGGGCTTTCTCCTTCAAGTGATTCGCGAGGAGTTCGGCCCTTATCTGGACGGCACGGACCTTTCGCTTCTGGCCGTCATCGGCGGCTCGGGCATCGGCCGGGTAACCGTCGCCCCCGAGGGTGGTGCGCCGGGCGGTGAACTGGAGCCGCTGGACCTGAAGAGCTTGCTGCACGAAGACATCACGACCGACCACTTCGCGGAACTCGTGCGCTACTACGCCCGCGCGGCGATTTCCGGCGCGGTGCCCAAGTTTCTCGCGCCGGAAATCCCATCGATTCAGGCGCCGCTGGGAAAGCAGACGCTGCGCACCAGCCGGCACATCATCAAGGGCTCCGACGAGCAAACGCCCTATCTCGGTTTCAACGAGCATTACTCGATGCAGGTGCTGGCAAGGCTCGGCGTTGCCCGAGTGGCGAAAACCACGATGTCGGACGATGGCCGCGTGCTCGTCGTCGACCGCTTCGACGTCGACGGGGAGGGCAAACCGGCGTTTGGCGTCGAAGATGCCTGCAGCCTGCTGGGCCTGCCTCCGCACGAGAAGTATCGCCCGTCGACCGAACAGGTTCTCAACGCAACCAAGCCTTATATCGCCGCCGCCAACTGGAGGCGGGAGGCCGAGCAGCTCGGCTGGCTGCTCATCACCAACTACGTCGTGCGCAACGCGGACTGCCACGCCAAGAACATCGCTCTGCTCTATTCGGGCATCGACGACGTTCTTTACACGCCCGCCTACGACATCGTGACCACCGAGGCCTATCCGCGTTTTGCGAACAATCCGCCAGGGCTGAGCGTAGACGGCCGCAAGACCTGGGCGCCGGGAAAGACCCTGGAGCGCTTCTTCAACACGCGGCTCGGCATTGCGCCGAAGCGATATCGCGAGATGGTCGAAGCGCTGTGCGACGCCGCGGTGTCGACAGGAAAAGACATTGCCGAAGCGGCGAAGAACGAGACGCGTTGGCGCTGGATAGCCAGGCAGATGCTGCACGCGTGGAACGAAGGGATGGCGTCGCTGCGCAGCGCGAAGCCACAGGTGGCGCTCAGGGCGCTTACGCCGGTCATCGAGGCCGCCGGATTCTCGGATGCGGAGAAGGCTGACCAGGCGAGAGAGGTAATCGGGCGCTCGGAATTGATGGCGAATCGCGGCAAAGGAACCTGAAGTCCGTTTCCGGTCGTCCGACTACGACTTGCCGCGACGAGCCAAAAAAAAAGCCCGCTTCAGTGAGCGGGCTTGAATCCACATCGGTTGAGACATGGAGGAGACAGGAGTTAGTATAAACCCTTAAGCCTGCACGTCAACACCTAAATCAAAAAAAATCGCAATCGGGAATCGACCGCAGCAAATTTGCAACACATCGGCCGCGATCACTGCTTGCCGAGGCTGTGGTAATACGCCGACAGATTGGCGACATCCGCGTCGGACAAGGTTTTCGCCATCATGGACATCATTTCGTTCTTGCGCTCGCCGGAGCGGAAATCGTTGAGCGCCTTCACGAGATATTCCTCGGTCTGCCCGGCGAGATTGGGCGCTTCGGGCAGCTTCGAGATGCCGTCGATGCCGTGACACGCGGCGCACGCCACCGCCTTCGCGCGCCCGGCCTTGATATCGCCGGCGGCGAACGACGCGTGCGACACCGCCGCCAGCGCGCCCGCCAGCGCCGCCGCCCTCAGCGCGCCCCTCATTTGGCCCCCGTATACGAGATACGGTAGATCGCCCCCGCGTAGTCGTCGGAAACGAGGAGGGAGCCGTCCTGCAGCATCTGAACGTCGACGGGCCGGCCCATGTATTCGCCGCTCGGCGTGAGCCAGCCTTCCGCGAACACTTCCGCCTCGCCGGCAGTGCCGTCGTCCTTGATCGGGATGAACATGAGGCGTGCGCCGATCGGCTTCGTGCGGTTCCACGAGCCGTGCTCCGCATCGAAGACGCCGCCTTGATACTTCTGCGGGAACATCTTGCCGTTATAGAACGACATGCCTAGATCGGCGGCGTGCGCGGCGAACTCGACTTGCGGGAACACGACGCCCGCCGGCGGATTCTGATCCTTGTACTCGACCGTGCGCACCTTGCCGCCGCCGTACCACGGGAAGCCGAAGTTTTCGCCGGCCTTGGTCGCGTGATTCAGTTCGCCGGGCGGGGTGTCGTCGCCCATGCCGTCGACCTGGTTATCGGTGAACCAGAGCGTCTTGTCCTTCGGATTGAAGTCGAGGCCGACCGAATTGCGCACGCCGTGCGCATAGACTTCGCGGTTCTTGCCGTCCTGATCCAGCCGGATGATGCCCGCGAGGCCGTTCTTGTCGAGTTCGGCGAGCTTGTCCTTCGGCGGCACGTTCCAGGGCTGACCGAGCGCGATATACAGCTTCTTGTCCGGCCCGATGCGGCAATAGCGCGCGCCGTGATTGAAGCTTTCGAACTGCGCCGGAATCAGCTTGCCCTGCGGCACGACGACCGCCGCCGCGACATCCGGTCCGCCTTCGCCGAAGAACTGCGCCGCCGGAAAGCCCAGCACGCGGTTCTGCTCCACGACGTAGAGCACGCCGTCGGGCGAAAAGCACACGCCGTTGGGCACCTTGAACGTCACCGACGACGCGAACTGCACCACATCGCTCGCGACGCGCTGCTTGGTCCGGTCGGTCACCTGCCACACGCGATTCTTGCGCGAGCCGACGAACACGACGCCGGTCGAAGGCTCGATCGCCATCGCGCGGGCTTCGGGCACCACGGCGTACAGATCGATCTTGAAGCCCGGCGGCAGCTTGATCTGCTCGAGGTTCTTGCGCAGCGCATCGGCCGTCTGGCCAGCTTGCGGAATGGTCTCCGGCGGTGTGGTGTTGCCGGTCTGGCGGAAATTCGAAAGCGTGTTGACGTTATCCTGCGCCGCGTTCGCAAACGGCTGGCAGGCGAACATCGCACCGACGGCCAACGGCACGAGCTTGAGCGTTGCATTCATCTGGTTGTCTCCGGTTGTTGTCGACCGGAGCGGGCGTGTTGGCGCCGTCGTCCGGTTCCATGTATGGCAGGACTGCTCTCGGAAATTGCACTGAACCACACGACTACGTTCGCCGAAGCGCGTGGCCTGAAAATCAACCGGACGCAAACGCCACGACGTTGCCCGCAACGAAAAGAATCTTAGGATAGAAACTGCCGATGTAAGCAGCGGATGACGAATTTTCCCTACCCGCGCGCCCCACGGCGCGGCACCTATTTCCGGCCGTCGAAGAGAAACACGTTGGCGCGGTCCGGGCTCGGCAGCGCAACGAGAAGGCGCGCGCCGTCGAGCACCGCGTTACCGGTCACGGTCGTGTCGGGGAGCGGGCAGGGCGCGGGGCCGAACGTCACCGAGACATCGTAGGCGTTCGCGCCTTCGTGCGGCGCCGCCGTGCCCTTGAAGATGCAACCGGATGTCGTCGTGCCGGCGAGATAGCCGTCGCCGGCGACCGTGATGCGCGTTTGCGTCGCGCCGCCGAGCGCCATCCCGCGTCCGCTGTAAAGGCCGCCCGCGTTGGCGCGGCTCGGCGCGATGTCGAGCATCGGCATCGCGTTGCCGGAGAACGCGAGCCCGGCGCTGCCATCCTTGTTGGCGACGGTTCCGTCGACGGCGGGCGCGTGCGCGAAATTCGCGCTGAAGACGGCGGGCGATGCGCTCGCCTTGCCGATCCGATAGTCGAACGCGGAATCGCTGGTGAAGCGCCCACCGCCCGACTGTGCGCCGTTCTTCGCGACCGCGACGCCCGCGAGCCCCGTGCCGCCCGCGCCTCCGTAAAAGAGATACGCGGTGCCGTCGAAGAGCATGAGAAGCGTGGCCTCGGCAGCGCTGCCTTTGAGCGAGCCTTTGTAGATGCCGCCCGATGGCAGCGTCGTCGTGACGGCGCCGGGCGGCGGGGCGGTGTTGGCGCCGTCGCTGGAACACGCGGCGAGAGCGACGGCGCACATCACGAAGGGAATCGCGTTTCTTGTCATTCAAGGCTCCGGTCGAGAGCGGCGAGAGTTCTGTATAAGCGCTTCAATCATGCAGGTCAAGCGCGCCGCGCGCCCTCATTCAGCGCTCATTCGGCGTCTTTACGATGCTTTTCATGGCAAACGCGATACACGAAACGCGAGCCGAACCCGATAAGACATCGTCCGATCCGAGGAGCAAAACATGAACAAATCGACTATCGCCATATGCGTTCTGGCCGTCGCCTGCACGGTGGGCATGAGCGGTTGCGCATCGATGGGCAGTTCCGCCGACGTCTACGACAGCATGCAGACCCAGCACGAAGAAACGGTGCGCATGGCGACCGTCGAAAGCGTACGCGGCGTGACGATCGAGAACAACGACGGCCGGCCTGCTCCGTTCGGCGCGATCGGCGGGGGGCTGCTCGGCGCGGTCGCGGGCAGCGCGGTCGGGGAGGGACACGGCTCGTTGCTCGCCGGCGTGATCGGCGGCATCGCGGGCGCGGTCGCGGGCGATCAGGTTCAGGATCATCTCGAACGGCAAAGAGGCCTCGAAATCACCGTGCGTCTCGACAACGGCGATCTGCGCGCGATCACCCAGGCGGCCGATGGCCAGATGTTCTACGCCGGCCAGCGCGTGCGCCTTCTGTCGAGCGGTGGCATCACACGCGTGACGGCCTGAAGCGCTACGACGAGCCGGCTCGGGCCGGCCATGTCCGCGCGGAAGGAACGGGCAGCGGCGAAACGCTTCGCCGCTGCCCCGCGTGGATTTTTGACGATACGGCGCGCCATCGTGATCGCGTTCCGATATCTGCTCGTCCGTGAGCGGCGTTTCGATCGGTCCGACGGGCACTTCGCCATCCTGAATCACCGCGACGCGAAAGCCGTCCACAGGCTCGAAGGCATCGAGCAGAAGCGTCTTGCCTTCGATCGCCTTCGTCAAATCACTAACCTTGAAGCGGTTTCGATTCAATACGCGCCGGCCATCGGCAGAAGCAGATAGGGCAGGAGGTCTTCGTAGCGCATCGGTTCGGGGGAAGCGGTGTTATCGACGGCAGCCTCTTCTGGCGATGCGTCGCGCTGTTCGTTCGCGCCGAGCAGCGATGCAGCGGCGATGGGCGTCGGTTCGATCTTCATCCTTCCCTCCTGTCCTGAAGCGTTCGAGGGAAGTTTGATCCGCAAGAGTTAGCGGATCGTGAGGGCGTGCTCCCGCGACGGCGCGCGCGCCGGATCTCGGGATCACGCTTCGTCGTCCAGCCAGTTTTCGACGGTCAGGCCGGGATAGTTTTCGAAATCCTTGACGTTGTTCGTCACGAGCGGCACGCCCAGCGCGACCGCGTGAGCCGCAATCAGCTTGTCGAGCGCGCCCCTGTTGCGCTGCCGTGACGCGTGCCTGATCGGACCATAGGCAGCGGCAGCGTCTTCGCCGAACGGCGCGACCTCTATCAGCTCGACGAGCGATGCCAGATGAGTCCGCTCACGAGCGGGGTTCGCGCTCATCGCGACGCCGAACTGCAGTTCGGCGTATGTGATCGAAGACATGACCACGTCGCCGACGTAGCATTGCGCGAAACGCCGTGCGACCGGTTCGGGCTGATGCTTCATCAAATAGATGCAGATGTTCGTGTCGAGCAGATAGCGCGGCATCAGAAGAACTCCCGATCGTCTTGCTCCGGCTCGTTGCGTCCCGGCGCCATGAAATCCGCATCGAAGCGCTTGAAGCAATCGAGCGCGCCCGCGAGCGAGCGCCGCACGGGACGGATGCGCAGCTCGTCGCCCATGCGCTCGATTTCGACTTCGGCTTGCGTGTCGGGATACGCGAGCTCGGCGGGAATGCGGATGGCTTGCGAGTTGCCATTGCG
This sequence comes from Caballeronia sp. J97, assembly GCF_905220305.1. Lineage (NCBI taxonomy): Bacteria > Pseudomonadati > Pseudomonadota > Betaproteobacteria > Burkholderiales > Burkholderiaceae > Caballeronia > Caballeronia sp. J97. The sequence goes on from NZ_CAJMZL010000016.1 coordinate 41,407, forward strand.
GAAAATTCGGGTGATGGGCATGATGGAATTCCGTATGTACGCATGTGTGTACTCTAGCAGAACTCCGTGGCCGGCGTGCATCTTCAACATGTGTCTTGCTCCAAAATAAGAATTTCAGTGTTCCTTATGATCGACACGCTCATGCTGCCGGATGACATGCACTCCGAAAAGGTGGCCATATGGCTAACGCGCCTGCCTCGATGAAGCGCAGGATCATTCTCTTCGGCGCCTTCGATCGCCATAACTTCGGCGACATGCTGTTCGCGCATGTCGTCGCGGGCCTGCTTGCGCAGCGCTGTCCCGAGGTCGAGCCGCTATTCGCCGGATGTGCGCGTCGAGACTTGCGCGCCCATGGCGGACACGACGTCGCGGCGCTGTCGTCACTGGCAAAGCCTTGTCGCGGCGAACCCGTCACGCTGATTCACGCGGGCGGCGAGTTGCTGACGTGCGACGCATGGGAAGCCGCCGTGATGCTGACGAAGCCCGAGGAAGCGCAAGCCTGCATCGCCCGATACGGTTCGCGCGCGGCAGACCGCACAGCATGGGTGCGCGCCGAGCTCGGCACGGATGCGCTCGCACCGTACGTCGTCGGCCGCGAGACGTTTGCGCACGGCGCGTCGATCTGCTTCAACGCGATCGGCGGCGTCACGCTCGACGCCCGCGAGCCCGCGTTGCGCGCCGAAGTGCTGGCCAAACTTCGATCGGGCGATCACGTCAGCGTGAGGGACACCCAAACCCAGGCCGCGCTCAGAAGCTCGGGCATCGACGCGCAACTGGTTCCCGATCCGGCATCGATGGTTGCCGAGCTTTTCGACGCACGCATCCGCACGCATGCCGACGCGCGCGTCGCGTTTCCGCGCGGCTATCTGGCGGTCCAGTTCAGCGCGGATTTCGGCGATGACGACACGCTCGCGCAAGTCGCGCATCAACTGGATCTGATCGGAGCATCGACCGGTCTGGGCATCGCGCTCTTTCGCGCGGGCGCGGCGCCGTGGCATGACGACATCTCGGTCTACGAACGCATGGCGGCGCGCATGCGCCACCCGGCCGTGACAATCCGCGATTCACTGAATGTCTGGGACATCTGCGCGCTGATTGCGGGAAGCGAGGGCTTCGCGGGCAGCAGCCTGCACGGCCGGATCGTTGCGATGGCGTACGGCTTGCCGCGCGTGAACCTTCAGCAAGCAGATTCCGCCAGGCAGCGCGCGTACGCGTCGGCATGGGAGATCGAGGGCGCGCCGGGCGTCGTGCCCATCGCGGACTTGCACGCCGCCATGCTCGATGCGATGGCAATGGATCGCGCGGCGCTTCGCGAGAAGGCGGCGGCGCTGGCGACGGCTCATCGCGCGGGGTTCGAGCCTGTCGCACGATGCGCGCTTCGATCATGACGCCGCAAAGCCCAGATAAGCCTGAACGGCCGCCGCCCGTTCGAGCCGGCGAAAAACCATCGCCACTTCCGAAGGCACCGCTTTGCCCGCGATCTCCCGATACTCGACGCCGGGCACCGTCACGCATTGCGCGAGCGAACGCGGCACCACGGCGACATCGCCGCCGAGCGACACATGCGCGAGCACATCCGCAAGCGTGCCCGGTTGTGCGACGACACGCGCCGTGAAGCGCCCGCGCCGCGCCACTTCGAGCGTGCCGGATTCCTGCTCGGGCACGACGAACGACTGATCGCGCAACTGCGCGGGCGCGATGACCGTCGACGCCGCCAGCGGCGAATCCTCGGGCAACGCGACGATGAACGCATCGCGATGCACGGTGCGTGACTCGACGCCCTCCGGATACGGAACCGGCGGGCGCACATAAGCGATATCGATGCGACCTTCGATCAACAGCGCGCCCGCCTCGCGCATCACGATTTCCTCGATGCCGATTTCGACGAGCGGATAGCGCGCCCGGAAGCCGCGGACGGTCGCCTGCAGCACGCCGGAATACACCGCCGATCCGACATAACCGATCACGATCTTTCCCAGTTCGCCGCGCTGCGCCAGCGCCGCGCGTTCCGCGCCGCGCGCGAGATGATCGAGCGCGTTGACGGCCTCGGTCAGATAAGCCTCGCCGGCCGCGGTCAGCGCGACCGAACGCTTCGTCCGATGAAACAGCCGCGCGCCGAGCAGCCGCTCGGCCTCCTGAATCTGCCGGGTGAGCGCGGGCGGCGCGATGCCGAGTTCCTCTGCCGCGCGAGCGAAATGCAGGTGCCGGGCGACGCTCAAAAAACAGCGCACATGACGCAATTCGACGGACATTCTCTATTCATGAATTCGATAATTATTCAGCGATTCTATGCCAATGACACGGAAGACAGACATCACTAGTATCGGGAGACCGTTTCGCTCTCGGTTCGCATTGTCATGTCGATAACCTCCGAAAACCGCTTCGTCCTGCTCACCGCATCCGCGACGTGCGCGCTGATCACGCTCGACACGAATGTCGTCGCGGTGGCGCTGCCGTCCATCGCGCGCGATTTCCACGCCGGTTTCGCCGATGTCGAATGGGTCGTGAGCGCTTATATGGTCGCGTTCGCGGCGTGCTTGCTGCCGGCGGGCGCGCTCGCCGATCGCATCGGCCGCAAGAAGATGCTGATCGCGGGGCTCGCGGTTTTCTTGCTTGCATCGCTCGGTTGCGGGCTCGCGCCGTCGGCGCTGGCGCTGAACCTCGCGCGCGCGGGGAAGGGCGTCGGCGCGGCGATGTTGCTCACGTCGGCGCTCGCGATCATCGCGAACACGTTCCACGAAGGGGCGGCGCGCGCCCGCGCGTGGGCGGTGTGGGGCACGTGCATGGGCCTGTCGACGACCATTGCGCCGCTCGTCGGCGGCGTCATCACGCAATGGGCCGGCTGGCGCTGGATCTTCCTGATGAATCTGCCGATCTGCGCGGCGCTCGCCGCATGCGCCTGGCGCGGCATACGCGAGTCGCGCAACCGCGAAGCCGGAGCGCTCGATCTCGCGGGAAGCGCGCTCTTCGCCGCCGCGCTCGCGCTCGGCATCTGGGCGCTGATCGACGCGCAAGCCGAAGGCTGGACGGACTGGCGCACGGCGGCGCGCCTCGGCGCGTGCGCGGCGTTCCTGATCGTCTTCGTGCGGGCGCAACGTGCGCGTGAGCACGCGATGATCGACCTCGCGCTGTTCCGTCAGCCGCGCTTCGTGGCCGCCGTGCTCGCGATGTTCGGCTACGCCGCCTGCGCGCAGGTGATGATGACCTTCCTGCCGCTCTATCTGCAAAACGCGTTCGGACTGCCGGCGGTGCGCGCCGGCCTCGGGATGTTGCCGTTCGCGGTCGCGATGGTCGTCGGTCCGCACATCGGCGCATCGCTCGGCAAGCGCGTTCCGGGCATGGCGCTACTCGCGCTCGGGCTCGCGATCGTCGGCGCGGGCAATCTGCTGACGGCGTTCTTCGCGGGCATGTCGAATTACGGGCCGATCGCGGCGGGCATGATCGTGACGGGCCTCGGCGCGGGCGTGCTCAACGGCGACACGCAAAAGGCGATCATGGCGTGCGTGCCGGCGAATCGCACCGGCATGGCCTCGGGCATCAGCACGACGACGCGCTTCACCGCGATCGTCACGTCGGTGGGCGTGCTGGGCGCGGTGCTCGCGACCCGCACGCGCGTCGCGCTTGATGCCGGTGCGTCGAGTCTCGCCGATCCGGCGAGCGTGCGCGATGCCGCGTTTCTCTCGCGCCTGCTCGCGGGCGATCTCGCCCATGCGGGCGAAGGCCTTGCTGGAGCGCAGGGCCCGGCGATCACGCGAATCGCGCGCGAGAGCTTCGCGAGCGGTTTCGCGGCGGCGCTCGGCGCGGCGGGCCTGTGCGCACTGGCGATCGCGGCGGCGGTATGGCTGCTCGCGGGGCGCGCGTCCGTGCAAAGCGGCGCGAAAGCATCGGGAAAGGCGAAATCGGCGTTGGCTGAATAACGAACCCGAAAGCTTCCGGGCAAGCGTCCCCGAAAGGTAGGATGGCCGCTTTGTTCAGACGCAGCGCAGGCCCAGCCCCAATGAACCACATCACGAAACTCTTCCAGGCCGAGAAGATCAATTCACGTCGCGCGACGCTCGAATTCGTCCGGGCGCTCTGGCATTTGCGCTCGCTCCTCGGCATGCTGCTGATCGTGTTCGTCGGGCTGTCGACGGCGATGTTCTGGTTCGGCGTGCCCGTCGACAGCGCCTCGCACGCGCGCGCTTCCTTCGGCGAGACGCTCTATCTCTGCGGCGTGACGGCGCTCACCATCGGCTATGGCGACGTGGTCCCGACGACGTCCATCGGACGGGTTTTGTCCGTGCTGCTGGGCTTGCAGGGCGTGCTATTCACCGGCGTGACCACGGCAGTCGCCGTTTTCGCGGTACAGCGCGCGGCGGCCAGGCCCAGCTGAGGCGTGCCGTAACGTATCTTTCCCGGCCACCCGGCGCGTTCCGTCCTATGCTTCATCTGCCTTCATCAAACGGAGCGGCAACGCAATGAACAGCCTGGAAGGAAGAATCGTCGCCGTCACGGGCGGCTTCGGCAGTCTGGGACTCGCGACGGCGCGCGTGCTCGCCGGGCGCGGCGCGCGCGTCGCGCTGATCGGCCACGCCGCGACCTCGGATGCCTTGCCCGCGCCGCTCGACGATGCCTGCATCGTGACCGGCATCGATCTGACGGATGCGGCGTCGGCGCAAAGGGCCATCGATACCGTCGTTCAGCAGGCAGGCGGCCTGCACGCGCTCGTGAACGTGGCCGGCGCGTTCAATTGGCAAACGATCGCGGACGGCAGCGTCGACACCTGGCAATCGATGTTCGACGTCAACGTGAAGACCGCGCTCAACGCATCGAAGGCGGCGCTCGCGCCGCTGCGCGCACAGGAAGGCGGGCGCATCGTCAATATCGGCGCGCTGGCGGCGATGAAAGCGGGAATGGGGATGGGCGCCTACGCGGCATCGAAGGCCGCGCTGTTGCGCCTGACCGAGGCGCTCGCCGAAGAACTGAAGGACACGGGCGTGACGGTGAACGCGGTGTTGCCGTCGATCATCGACACCGCGCCGAATCGCCGCGACATGCCCGACGCCGATTTTTCCCGCTGGGTGAAGCCGGACGAACTCGGCGCGGTGATCGCGTTCCTGCTCTCGCCCGATGCGCAGTGCATCACGGGCGCGGCGATTCCGGTGACGGGCCGCGTCTGAAACTCAGCGCGACTGCGCCTTGAAGCCTTCGCCCCGCATGCCCGCGCGATCCACGGCCGCGATGCGATTGCGGCCGTTGTCCTTCGCCTGATACAACTGCGCGTCGGTGAGATTGATGAACGCCGTCACGTCCATGCGCTCGCCGGGCGCGACGGTGCCCACCCCGAAGCTCGCCGTCACTTGCTGATCGTGCGGCGAGCGCACGTGCGGGATCGCTTCTCCGCCGATCAGCGCACGGCAGCGCTCCGCGATGCGCATCGCGGCTTCCGCATCGGTATCGGCGAGAATCAGCGCGAACTCTTCGCCGCCGAACCGGCCGAGAAAATGTTGCGGGCCCGCCGCCTCGCCGAGCACGCGCGCGACGCGCCTCAGACATTCGTCGCCTTGAACGTGGCCGTAATAATCGTTGTACGACTTGAAGAAGTCGATATCGATCATCACTAGCGACAGCGGCTTGCCCGATTCCTTCGCGGCATCCCATTCGCGCGCCATCACCTCGTCGAAGCGGCGGCGGTTGCCGACGCCCGTCAGGCTGTCGCTGAACGACAGGCGCTCCAGTTCCTGCTGCAACTGCGCGAGCTTTTCCTCGGTGCGCTTGCGTTCGCTGATATCGAACATGAATCCGATCAGCGCTTCGACCTCGCCCTTTTCGTTGCGCTCGACGTGCACGACATCGCGCAGCCAGACGTAGCCGCCATCGCGTGTGAGTGCGCGGTAATCGGCTTCGTGATCCGTGCCCGCCTTCGACTGCGAGACGCAGAAGTCGACCACCGCCTGGCGATCGTCGGGATGCATGCGCTCGGCCCAGTCATGCACCGTCTTCCACGAGGAAGGCGCCCAGCCGAGCAGGGCCTCGATTTGCGGCCCGATGTAGGCGAACTCCATCGTCGCCCAGTCGATCTTCCAGGGAATCGCCTTGGTCGATTCGAGCAGCGTGCGATAGACGGCGTGATCGTCCTCGCCGAGCGCGCGCTCTGGCGGCGCGAGCGTGTCTTCGTGTCGCAGGAAAGCGGCCTGGAGCGGGCTAGGGGATGAGTCGCGATTCATCGTGTCGGGGGCGGCGGCCGCGGTTTGACGTGTACGTTGTTATCGGCCGCGCCCGGGGAATCTGAAGGGTGGCATCGCGCGCGATCGGGCGATGCGCCAGAGGTTTCAGACTTTACTGGTGTGAAGCGCGCGCCCGCCTGACTATGCTCGCCGGGTAGCTTTAACGCTACACGGTGGTCTCGTAACTTTGCCCCGACTCGTTCGGGGCATTTTTTTTCGCCGGCTGCGTTCACGCCGCGCGCGACACCACGAAGTGCATGACATCCGTGCGCGCCTCGTCGAAGCCGGCTTCGCAATAGGCCAGATACAACCGCCAGGTGCGCACGAAGTGCTCGTCGAATCCCTGGGCGCGGACCGCTTCGGTGCGCGCCTCGAAGGCTTTGCGCCAATATCGCAGCGTGCGGGCATAGTCGGCGCCGAAAGAGAGCGTCGCGTGTGCGTCGAGCCGTGCGCGCCGCGCCGCGCGCACGAAGCGCTCGGGACTCGGCAACATGCCGCCCGGAAAGATCGTTTCGCGAATGAAATCGCTCGATGCCCGATAGTCCGCAAAGCGCGCGTCGTCGATGGTGATCGACTGCACGAGCGCTTTCGCGCCCGGCGCGAGACAAAGGCGCAACGTGCGGAAATAGGTCGGCCAGAACCGCTCGCCCACTGCTTCGAACATTTCGATCGACACCACCGCGTCGTACTGGCCGCGCACATCGCGATAGTCTCGCAACTCGATATCGACGAGCCCGCTCGAACCCTCGCGAGCGATGCGCTCCGTGGCGAACGCGTGCTGCGCGGGCGAGATCGTCACGCCGTGCACGCGAATGCCGAGGCGCGCCGCGTGTCGCGCGAAGCCGCCCCAGCCGCAGCCGATCTCCAGCACGCGCATGCCGGCCGTCAGCCCGAGCGTATCGACGATGCGCTGATACTTGCGATGCTGCGCGGCTTCGAGCGAAAGCTCGGCGTCGCCGTCGAACCAGGCGCTCGAATAGGTCCAGGTCGGATCGAGCCAGAGCGCGTAAAACGCATTGCCGATGTCGTAATGCGCGTGAATATTGCGGCGGCTGCCCGCACGCGTGTTCAGCCGCAGACGATGCCGCGCGTTATGCCACCATTGCGCGAGGACGCCGCCTGCGACAGTGCGCTCGAGCGCCGCCTCGTTGCGGAGCGCGAGCTGCAGCAACGCGTACGGATCGGGCGTGTCGAGCCATTGCGCGCAATACGCCTGCGCGAAGCCGATGTCGCCCTCGCGCAGGATCGCGCGGCAGGCGCGCCAGTCGTGGATGAAAAGGCGCGCGGCCGGCTGCATGAGCGGATCGCCGAACACGCAGCGTCCGCCGTCTGGCGTCACGAGCATCAGATGCCCCGCGCTGATTCGACGCAGGAGGCCTAAAAAAATCCGCGCGGACAGCGGCATCGACGGTGTCGCGGAAAAGGACCGCAGCAAATTCATGATCGAGCCTTTTGGTTCGTTTCTTCCGCATTCGGCGGATGCCTGCCGTGAAAGGGCACGCGCTTCATCCACAGCCGGAGCGCCTGCCAGTGAATGCGCACGATGACGCTCGCGGCGAAGAGCGGCGCGCCGAGCAGCGTGCGCCATGCGAGCGCGCCGGTGAGCGGCCGCGCCGCGAGACCGATCGCGGTCCGGATCAACAGACCGTCGCGGTCGCGATAATCGATCGAGATGCTCAGACGATCGTCATGACGCCGCACCCGAAACGCGTAATCGCCGACGACGTCGCAAAAGGGCGAGACGTGCAGCGTCTTGCGGCAGACGAGCACGGTGTCGTTGGTGATCGGCGCATGATCGTTCGCGCTCAGCAAGTAGCCGCAATGCTCGCCGAAGGTGTTGCGCACATCGGCGTAGAGCGCGCGCAACGCGCCGGCGCGGTCGTGGCAGAACCAGAAGCTCACCGGATTGAACGCGTAGCCGAATACGCGCGGAATCGTCAGCAGATGGATTTCGCCATCGGCGGGAATGCGCGCCTGGGCGAGGCACGCGCGCATCCAGAGATCGAGATCGCAGTCGTCGCGCGGACCGTGATCGCGCCTGAACAGCGCGAGCGGCCGGAGGCGGTCGATGCCGAACCACGCGCGGCGCAGCGCGTCGAGCCGCGCGACATCGCAACAGATGTAGCGCACGGGATATTCGAAGCGGTGCCGCGCCGGGCGCAGCCGCTCATGCATCACGCGGCCCGTCAGCCATAGCGCCGTTCTCATGGTTTCGCCCACGCCGGCTGCACGCCGAAATCGCGCGCGACGCGCAACGCCGACTTCAAGCCGTCTTCGTGAAAGCCGTAGCCGGTCCATGCGCCCGCGTGCCACGTGCGGCGCGCACCCTGAATGCGCGGCAGACGCGCCTGAGCGTCGATGGCGGCGAGGTCCAAGAGCGGATGCTCGTATTCGTAGCGGCCGAGCTGCAGTCCGGGCGCGGGCTCATCGACGGGATTGAGCGTCACGACCACGGGTGTTTCGAAGGGCAAGGGTTGAAGCTGATTGAGCAGATAGCTCACGCAGACCGGCGCGGCCGCGTCCCGCGCAAGCCCCGCGCGCGCGCCGATGTAGTTCCACGCCGACCACACGCGGCGGCGGCGCGGCAACAGCGCGCAGTCCGTGTGCAGCACCGCGAGGTTGCGCTGATAGCGCACCGCGCCGAGCAATGCGCGCTCTTCGGCGGACGCGTCGTCGAGCAGGCGAAGACTCGTCGGCGCGTGCGTGGCGAGCACAACGGCGTCGAAGCGCTCGGGACCGGCATCGTCGGTCATCACGATGACGCCTTCATCGTCGCGGCGAACGCGTCGCACCGGCGTTTGCGTGCGCACATCGTCGAGCGTGGCCGCGATGCGCTGCACATAGTCGCGCGCGCCGCCGGCGACCGTCTTCCACGGCGGTCGATCGCTCACCTGCAACAGCGCGTGATTGAGACAGAACCGCAGAAAGGTGGCAGCGGGAAAGCGCAGGATATCGTTCGCCGCGCTCGACCAGATCGCCGCGGCCATCGGCAGAAGATAGTGGCGCTGGAACGGTGCGCCGTACCCGCCCTCGACGAGTAGTTCACCGACCGAGCATCGATTCGCGCTCGCATGCTGCAGATGCGTATGCGCCGATGCATTGAAGCGCAGGATATCGCGCAGCATGCCGAGAAACGACGGCGAAAACAGATTGTGCCGCTGCGCGAACACGGTGTTGAGATTCGTGCCCGCCCATTCGAAACGGCCGCCGTCGAGTGAAACGGAAAACGACATGTCGCTGCGATGCGCGGTGACACCGAGTTCGGCGAACAGCGCGTTGAGATTCGGATACGTGCGGTCATTGAATACGAGGAAACCCGTGTCGACCGGATGTCGAGCGCCATCGAGCGCGACATCGACGGTATGCGTATGCCCGCCCAGATAACCGGCCGCTTCGAACAGCGTCACGCGATGCGCCCGCGAGAGCAAATACGCGCTCGCGAGACCGGCGATCCCCGCGCCGATCACCGCGATGCGCAGTCTTTCTCCATGTGTCGATGGGTTCATGCAGTGCGGTCTCCTCGCGCCAGAAGGTCTCCTCGCGCCACGTGGACGCGGCTGTTTTCGAACAGATACGAGAGAGCCGCGCGGACGGATGCACGCGCGTCGCGCCTGGTCACTCGCGCTGTCCGGGACTTTGAAAGCCGGGCTGGCCGATCTGCTCGGGCGATTGCGGCACGCGGCGAAAGCGCGCGGTGTCGTAGCCCATCGCGTCGAGGCGGGCGAGCATCGAGCGATAGACGTCGTCGTTCATCGACGGCTCGCGCGAGAAGATCCAGCCGAGCTTCTTGTCCGGATAGCCGAGGATCGTGTAGCGATAGTCGGGATCGACGTAGAGCGTGAGTTGCGTCACGCGGATCGGCCAGAAAAGCTGCACGCTCCATTCGCCGCCATTGCTGCCGGGCTTCACGGTATCGACGAAGCGATGCGTGGTTTCCTGATTGCCGAAGCCGTTCTTGCGGCCGTGAAAGACGTCGTCGATCCTGCCGTCCGCGCGCAGCGACCATTCGACATGCGTGCCGACGAAATCGCGCTCGGCGAAGTACGGAATGTTCGCGATGACGTACCAGCGCCCCATGTAGCGCGGCACATCGACAGGCACGGTTTCGAGCGGCCGATCCGCGCGCGGATTCGGATTCGGCGGGCTCGAACAACTCGCCAGTGCCACCACGACGCCCGCCGCCACCAGCGCAACGACGAACGCCCGCTTCGAATTTCTCATGACGTCACCTTCGTCGGTCGCTTCTCGAACAGAAGATGCGCGACGCCCCATTCGCTGCCGCGCGCATAGCCGAACAGTTCGGCCACGGCCATATAGAACATGCGCCAGCGCTGAAACCAGAGCGCGGCGCTGGCGCCGTAGACGTCGCGGAGCATCGGCATCACGCGATCGCGCGCGGCGTCGAGCGAGGCGAGCCATCCGTTCGCGGTGCGCGCATAGTGCGTGCCGTTCACCCACCATTGGCGCGTCACGCGCAGATCGTCCTGAAAGTGCAGCAGCAGCGAGGCGGACGGCATCGTGCCGCCGGTGAAGAAGTAACGCGACATCCAGTCGCCGCCGTCGCGCGACGTGAAGTGATAGGCGAGCGTCTCGTGCGCGAAGTGGTGGACAAAAAGTCGTCCGTCATCGGCGAGCCAGCGCGCGATCTTCGCGAGCAGAAGGCCGTAGTGCTTCATGTGCTCGAACATTTCGATCGACAGAATGCGATCGAACGGCGCTTCGTCATGCGCGAAATCGAAATCGACGATATCGCCCGTCACGACGCGCAGATTGTCGAGCTTGCGCTGCTTCGCGCGCGCTTCGATGAACCCGCGCTGCCCGCGCGAATTCGACAGCGCCACCACTTGCGCGCGCGGCAGGCGCTCGGCCAGCCACAGCGCGAGCGAGCCCCAGCCGCAGCCGAGATCGAGGATGCGCTGGCCGTCCGCGAGTTGCGCGCGATCCGCATACAGTTCGAGCATTGCGAGCTCGGCTTGCGCGAGCGTCTCATTGCCACGCGGATAGAATCCGCACGAATATTTCAGACGCGGGCCGAGATGCGCTTCGAAAAAGGCATCCGGCAACTCGTAGTGCTGCGCGTTGGCTGCTTGCGTATCGATGGCGATCGGGCTCGCGCGCAGTTCGTTCAGGAAATGTCCGAAGGCTTGGGTGCGCAGCGCGCCGTCGTTCGCGTGCTCGTCGATCAGACGCTGGCGAATCAGCATGCGCATGCCGGCGCGCACGAGCGCATCGGGCAAGAAACCGCGCTCGCACCAGCGAATGATCCGGCTTTCGTCGAGCGCGGGCATGTCGGCGGGTGTCGCGGGAATGGCGGACGTGTGGCGCGCGGCGGGATTCATCGGCTTGTCCTTGATTTGTTCACGTGCGTTTGCCCCGGCCAGGGAATCAGCGCGCTCGTCGTGCGCATGTAGTCGCGGTAGCCGTCGCGTGTAGCGGCCAGATGCGCTTCCAGAATCGGAATGCCCGATACCTTCAGCAGCAGCCACGCCATCAGCACGGGCGGCGCGAGCGTGGCCCAGGCCCACGGCGTGTCGATCGACAGGACGGCGTAGGCCACCCAGTGCACGCATTCGAAGAAATAGTTCGGATGACGCGAATAGCGCCACCAACCGTCGCGGCACGTTTTCCCGCGATGCGCAGGATCGGCGACGAAGCGTTTCAACTGACGATCGGCCGCTGCTTCGCCCGCCACGGCGATGAGCCAGATGACGACGAATCCCGCGATGCACAGCGGACTCGCTGCATCGCGCACATAGGCGGGGACGAAGAACGCGATGGCGAGCAGCATCGAAATGAAGGCCTGCAACTGGAAGAAGCCGAGCATGTTGCGCGCGGCGTGTTCGCCCCAGCGTTCGCGAAACGCGCGATAGCGCCGGTCTTCCGGCTTGCCGTGATTGCGCCGCCACAGATGCCACGCGAGCCTCGCGCCCCAGAGCGCGCCGCCCGCCGCGACGCACGCGCGATTGACCGTTGCCCCGGTTGCGCACGCGCCGATGAAAAGCGCGGCCGCGCCGAGCGACGCGGCCCAGACCGGATCGACCATGCCGGCGTTTTCCGTGCGCAACTGCCAGAGCCACGCGACGAAAAACACCAGCACGAATCCGATGACGACGATAACGAGGGTGACGACGACGGGCATGGCGGCTCCGCAAACACGCGTTCACCGAGCAATACGGATGCCGCGTGCGTGCGGATGCAGCGAACGAAAAATGGACGTTGGCGGTGAGAAAGGCGCGACGCGATGCGGTCGCGCTATCGCGTGTGGGTGGATCGACTGCGCGTCGCGCGCAAAGACTGCAATCGTCAGGTCGAATGCATCTGGCCGGTCGCGAGCACCGTTCCGGTCGGCGCGCCGGTCGGCGAGCCACCGGGCGGCTCGTCCGATACCGCGAGCACCGCCTGTGCGCTCATCTGCGCGACGATCGCGGGCGGCAGCGTCACCGTCGCGGGACGATCGGCGGGGAAGACGCCCAGCGCAATCGGCTTCGCGTTCGGCGGGATGAGCCAGAGCTCCGTCGCGCGATTCTCGGGGATCGCCGCGCGCGACGCAGGCACGACGACCAGGCGCGCGCGCCGCAAGTCGACGGTTGCGGTCCAGTGGACGACGCCGTCCTTGCGCGCGAGCGCCGCGACCATGTACTCGGCGGGGACAGCCGCTGTCGTCGGCGCTTGGGGCGCCTGCCGCAACAGCGTGAAGGTGACGCCGAGCAGGACGAGCGCGGCGACGCTCGCGCCGATCGTGAGTCCGCGCCACACGCTCAGGCTGTCCCGCCAGCGCTTGCGCGCCGGTGCGCCCGGCTGCGGCGTCATGAAACCCAGGTCGCGACGAATGCGCGTCCACACGCGTTCGGGCGGCGCGATCGCGTGGACCTCGTCCGCGAGCGATGCGAGCCGTTGCTGCCACGCATCGAGCGCGCGCTGCAACGCAGGATCGCGCGACACATCCGCTTCGAGCGCCGCGCGTTCGTCTGCATCGAGCACGCCGAGCGCGTATTCGGCGCAGCGCAGATCGTCGTCATCGCGTGCGGGCGTGTTCATTGTTCGAGGCAGAGCTTGAGTTGCATCAGGCTGCGGCGAATCCAGCTTTTCATCGTGCCGAGCGGCACGGCGAGCCGTTGCGCCAGCTCGCCATACGTCGCGCCGGTGAAGAACGCTTCGCGAATCGCGCCCTTCTGTTGCGGATCGAGCCGGTCGAGACAATCTTCGAGCCGCCGCCGTTGCTCGCTCGATTCGGCCGCGACGGCGGGTGTCGGCGATTCGTCGGCGATCTCGCTCGCATCGTTTTCGCCGAGCAGTTCCTCGCGACGTTGCCGCATGCGGTCGATCGTGCGATTGCGCGCGAGCGCGACGAGCCACGTGATCGCGCTGCCGCGCGCCGGATCGAAGGTATCCGCGCGGCGCCAGGCGGTGGCGAACACTTCTTGCAGGATGTCTTCCGCTTCGCCGCGGTCGTGGATCATGCGCACGATCACGCCGAACACGCGCGGCGAGGTCGCGCGATACAACTCGGCGAACGCTTGTTCGTCACCGCTCGCGACGTTCGCGAGCATCTGGTTGACGCGCTCGCGGCGCAGGCGATCGGCGTCGCCGGGGGAATCCGGGTCGACGTCCGCGGTGCCGCCTGAAGTGGTGTCCGTCATGGGCAGAATGAGTATTTCGTGCAATGTAATAGCACGCCTCGCGGCTCATGTCATCGATGAATGACGATACGAACGGCGAGCCTTCGAGGATGCAGCGGGCGTGCCCGCTACTTGCGCGACGACAGCATGGTTCCCCGGCAACCCGACGCGAGACATCGGCAAGCATACAGCCGCTTCATCGCGGCGGTGCGTCGGCCGTCGACGGTCAGGCAATAGTCGATGAACAGCTCCTGCCCCTTCTCGATCGGCCGGATCGCGCGGATGAACACGCGCTCGCCGTCCTGCTCCGCTTCGCAGTTCGGCGCGCAACTGTGATTCAGCCAGCGCGCCGAGTTGCCGCCGCGCGCACCGTCGATGACGCTGCCGTCATCGAGACCGAAGAGAAATGTATGACCATCCTCCGCGGCCGATTTCGCGTGCATGCGTTGCGCTTCCTTCCACGACAGGCGCAGGCCTTTGTATTCGAGCAGCAGTGAGCCCGTGGGCAGATCGGCGAGCGCGAAAACGCCCCGGCCATGAACGGGCGAAGTCCGGACAATGATTCGACGCATGGTGTGACGGTTCGCAGTGAGGAGGTTGAATATTTGAGTGAAGACGTGAGCATCGTTATGATGTGGCCGTCATAAATCGTTGTCACGTCCATGCCCGCAGTTTCTCCCCGCAAGAGCAGGAAGCGCAAGCCACTACGCGGCTCGCTTGCGCGATATCGCAACCGGATCGTCGAAGTACTCGGGGAGGCGCGCGGCGAGCGCGTGATGATACGTTCGATTCATGACGACGGCATCGAGCGGCGCACGGCCGTGAAGTGGATCAATCTGCTGCCGCTCGATACGGAACTGTTCTAGCTGTCGTGGTGCGCCCCGTTCAGCTCTGCTGCTGCCCGAGCAAGCGCGACAGGTCGGCGCTCGCGTGCCTGACGAGCTCCGAGAACTGCTCGACGCGCTGCTCGGTGACCCGCACGCTCGGCCCGAAAGTACGATGTGCCCACCAGATTCACCGACACCATGCGCTGCCATTCTTCCGGCGTCGCGTCGGCGAGCGCGCTGTAATTGCGCAGACGGACAACATCACATTCGGATTTGGAGCTGAGCATGGACCAGAACATATCGGAAACGCCGGTGCGCAAATGCGACGCTATGCGCCGGTTACGAGCTTCTTTTGAGCGATATCGCCGCAACGCTCGCGGCGTCGCCGCAGACCATGGCATTCGGCGGTCTGCGCTACAAGATCACGCCGGCGTCTCAGGTGTCTGCACATGCCATCAGCTCGGGCGTCAACGCGGATTACTTGTTATCCAAGCGCACGACGCTGTACACGGACGTGACCTACGTCATCAACAGTTCGAAGTCCGCGCTGAGCGCAACGGGATCGACGACGCCGGTGGCGACGGGCGCGAACCAGCTCGCGGTGGTGATCGGTATCGCGCATACGTTCTAGGATCGGTCGCGCTTGCGGACGATGCGGGTCACGACCACGAAGCAAACGGCGAGTAAGCCGGCGACATAGGCGACGACGGCCGGCCACGCTCCGTGTTGCCAGAACGATCCGCCGATCGACCCGAGCACGCTCGACCCGACGTAGTAAGCCAGCAGATAGAGCGAGGCCGCGTGGCCCTTGGCGTCACCGGCTAGCTGGCCGACCCAGCCGCTCGCGACCGAGTGCGTGACGAAGAAGCCGACGGTCACGAGCACGATGCCGAGGACGACCGGCGCGAGCGCGGCCGAAAGCGTCAGCGCGAGGCCTGCGGCGAACAACACGAGTCCGCTGATCAGGACGGGCGCGCGGCCGAACCTGTCGGCAAGCGCGCCGGCCGTCGAGGACGACACCATTCCGAACAGATAGGCTCCGAAAATCAGGCCGCACGCCGTCGCGCTCAGGTTGAATGGCGGCGCGATCAGGCGAAACCCCGCGTAGTTGTAGACGGTGACGAATGCGCCCATCGCGAGGAAGCCGATCGCGAAGACGAACGGCAGCAGGCCATGAAGCAGTTGCGCTTTCCAGAGCCTGACATGGTGTCGAAGGGTCAGGTCGGTGCGTTTGACGAAGCGTCGCGAGGGCGGGAGCAGCATCACGAACGCGATGGCCGCGAGCAGATCCACGACGCCGATCGCCGCCATGGCCGTGCGCCACGAGAAATACTCTTCGAGCGCACTCATGCCGATTCGCCCGATCATGCCGCCGAACGCCGTGCCGCCGACATACAGGCCCATCGAGAAGCCGAGCCCTTCTGCCGCGATCTCCTCGGCGAGGTAGGCCATGGCGACGGCGGGCACGCCGCCGAGCGCGAATCCTTCGAGCGCGCGCCACACGAGCATCGAGTCCCAGTTCGACGCATTCGCGGCCAGCAGATTGAAGAGCGCCGCCGATGTCATCGATGCGAACATCAGTCCGCGTCGCCCGACGCGCTCGGACAAGGCACCGGCGCACAGGATCGACACCGCGAGACATCCGGTCGAGAGCGATAGCGACAGCGAGCTGGCCGCCGCGCCGATATCGAACTCCCGTGCGAAGGCCGGAAGCAGCGGCTGGACGCAATAGAGCAAGGAAAACGTCGAGAAGCCCGCGAGAAAGAGCGCAATGGCAATGCGCCGATATGCGGCGGAACGGGCGGAAACGCCGGCCGGAAGCGCGCGCTCGCTCGCGGTCCTTTCATGGGCCGGTGACGGTGAAATCGATGGGGAGGACATGGACATTGCCGGTCGATGGGGAACCGGATTCATTCTTGCCAATGCGAGCTCATATGTCCAATATATGAAACCATGCCGAGCGATATGTTTTTGCACTGGCTCGTCGCCGTAAATGCATATTCGAGGGAGAAAAAATGGAGCTTCGGCATTTGCGCTACTTTCTGGCCGTGGCCGAGACAGCCAACTTCACGAAGGCCGCCGAGGCGCTCGGCATCGGTCAGCCGCCGCTCAGTCAGCAAGTGAAGGCGCTCGAAAAGGAACTCGACGTGACGTTGTTCAAGCGCACGGCGCGCGGTGCGGAACTGACTTTGGCGGGCCGCGTATTCGCCGACGAAGCCCGGCGCGTGCTCGAAGACGCGCAACGCGCGGCGCGGGCGGCGAAACGTGCCGCGCGCGGCGAAACCGGGCATCTGAGAGTGGGTTTCACGGGCACCGCGGCGTTCAACGAGCATGTGTCGGGGCTGATCCGCAAGTTTCGCGAAGCATTTCCCGACGCCGAACTGACGCTGCACGAGGCGGCTTCCGGCGTGCTTCTGGACGAACTGGAGGCAGGTCAACTCGATGTCGTCATCGTTCGGCCGGAGCGTCGCGTCGCGGACATCGTCGAGCAGCGAGACTGGCTCGACGAACCGTTGCTGGTGGCGTTGCCCGTCGCGCATCCGCTTGCTTCGCGCCGCCGAATCGCGCTGGCGGAACTCGCCGACGAGCCTTTCGTGCAAGTGCCACGGGCCGCGGGCGGCACGCTGTTCGACGACATCGTCGCCGCCTGTGCCGCGGCGGGTTTCGAGCCTCAACTGGCGCAACCCGCGCCTCAGATGACGTCGGCCATCACGCTCGTGGCGGCGGGGATCGGCATATCCATCGTGCCGAAGGCCATCACGCAGGTGCGCGTCGCCGGCGTGGTCTATCGTCCGCTCGTCGCGCGGGGTTTGCGTGCGAGGCTCGCGCTGGCGTCGCGACGCGACGATCCATCGCCGGTCGTGCGCAACTTCCTCGCGCTGGCTTGATACGTCGACCGACGCTCAGTGGCGCATCAGCCCGCGCGCCTGTTCTAGCAGCGCGGCCGCGGCGAGAAATTCCTTGCGGCCGGCCATCGTGAGCGCGGCGATCGCCGTGTCCCTGAAAAGCGCGTCGTTCGATGTGACCAACGCACCCGATTCGCCGACGCGTGCCTGGCGCAGACGGAAAAACGCCAGCATCTCGAACGCCTGAGCGCGCGCGTCTTCATCCGCCCCGGCGGCGACCAGCTCGGCCGTGCCGGTCAGTTGAGCCAGCGCGCTTTCATAGTCTGCCCGTTCCATCGTCGCGATCTCCCCGCATGGTTGCCGATAATTCTCGCGCGTTTTGGTACAAACTAGCGCATCTGATATCGAAGCGAAACAACGAACGGAGACGATGCATGGCGGCAAGCGAAGCGGTAGCGGCATTGCGTGAAGCACTCGGGGCACAACTCGTGACGCTGCCCGACGAATTCGGCGACCGGCGCGTCGCGGACTGGAGCGGCTTGCCCGGCGCGACGCCGCTCGCAATCGTCCGTCCGCGCACCACCGATGAAGTCGCGAAGGCGCTCGCCATCTGCTCGAAGCACAGGCAGCCGGTCGTCACGCAAGGCGGCCTCACGGGCCTCGTCGGCGGCGCGAACCTGCTCGGCGGCGAAGTGAGCCTGAGTCTCGAGCGCATGAACCGCATCGTCGAAATCGACGCAGTTTCCGCGACGATGACCGTCGAAGCCGGCACGCCGCTGCAAGTGGTGCAGGAAGCGGCGAGCGCTGCGGGCTTCTACTTTCCGCTCGATCTCGGCGCGCGCGGCAGTTGCTCGATCGGCGGCAATCTCGCGACGAACGCCGGCGGCAACCGCGTCATCAAGTACGGCATGATGCGCGATCAGGTGCTCGGCGTCGAAGCGGTGCTCGCGAGCGGCGAGATCGTCGGCGGACTGAACAAGATGATCAAGAACAACAGCGGCTACGACCTGCGGCATCTGTTGATCGGCAGCGAAGGCACGCTCGCCGTGATCACGCGCGTCGTGCTGCGCTTGCGTCCGAAGCCCACCGCTACCGCTACCGCGTGGTGCGGCCTGCCCGATTTCGCCGCCGTGACGACGTTGCTCACGCGCGCGCAGGCGAGTCTCGCGTCAGGCGTGTCCGCGTTCGAAGTGATGTGGGCCGGCTATCACGACACCGTCATCGCGAATCTGAAGACTCTGCGCGCGCCGCTCGCCGATGCGCATCCCTTCTACGTGCTGCTGGAAAGCGTCGGCACGGACCCGGTGCGGCACGGCGAAGCCTTCGAGGAATTTCTCGGCGGCATGCTCGAAGCGGGCATTGTCACCGACGCGGCGATCGCATCGAACGAAGCGCACGCCCGCGATTTCTGGGCGATCCGCGACGCGCCCGGCGAATACGATCGCTTCATCCCGAACCACGCGGCGTACGACGTGAGCTTTTCCATCGCGCAAGTCGGCGATGCGGCCGCGCAATGCGAAGCGCGTCTGCGCGCGCGCTGGCCGGGCGCCATCGTGATGACTTACGGCCATCTCGGCGACGGCAATATTCACATCGTCGTGGACGTTCCCGGTCGAGGAAAGCAGGATCACGACGACGTCGATGCCGTGATCTACGACGTCACGCGCGAGTTCGAGGGATCGATCTCGGCCGAGCACGGCATCGGCCTGAAAAAGCGCGACTATCTGCACCTCGCGCGCCGCGCAGCCGATATCGCATCGATGCGCGCGATCAAGGCGTCGCTCGATCCGCTCGGGCTGCTCAATCCGGGCAAGGTGTTCTAGCCGCGCTTGTGCGAATGCCGGTGATGAATGTCGGGGAAATGCGCGTGCGTGTGCGTGATCGGCAGATGCACGTGCGGATGCGTATGCGGTTCGTCGCCGATATACGGAAAGTCGTGCATATGCCGATGATGCGCGTCGTGCACATGCCGATGCGTATGTTCGAGCCGCTCGTGCGTGTGTTCGTGTTCGTGCCGCTCGCGTACGTGCAGCCACACGCCGAGCGTCATCAGCGCGGCGGCGGCCCAGAACGACGCGCCCGGAGTTTGCGGCCACATCGCGAGCGAGAGCGCGACGCCGAATACCGGCGCGACCGAGAAGTACGCGCCCGTGCGCGCCGTCCCCAGATGCCGTAACGCGATCACGAACAACACGAGGCTCACGCCGTAGCCGCCGAAGCCCGTCGCGAGCGCGCCGGCGACGATATGCGGCGCGGGCAGATGCGCGCCCATCGCGAGCGCGATGCCGAGATTCGTCGCGCCCGCGACGAGCCCCTTCGCGCACGCGATGAGCATCGCGTCGGCGGTCGAGATCTTGCGCGTGAGATTGTTGTCGATGGCCCAGCAGAGGCACGCCAGCGCAATCAGCAGCGCGCCCGTGCTCGCGTGCGCCGCACCCGGCTCCCACGCGAGCACGACACCGCCCGCGACGATCGCCGCCATGCCGAGAAACACGGACCGGTCGACATTCTCCCGAAACACGATCCACGCGATCGCCGCCGTCAGCACGCCTTCCAGATTGAGCAGGAGCGAGCTCGTTGCCGCGGGCGTGCTCGTCAGGCCGAGCATCAGCAGCGCCGGCGCGGCGATGCCGCCGAACGCTATCGCGCCGAGCAGCCAGGCGGTCTCCCGCGCACGCATGCCGCTGTTTTCTTCACGCCAGAACCTGCGGCCGAGCAGGATCGCGCCGAGGCCGACGCCGCTGCCGAGATAGAACAGACCCGCGACCATGAACGGCGGCATCGGGCCGAGCAGCGCTTTCGCGATCGGCGTGGTCGCGCCGAAGAGCGCGGCGGCGGCAAGGGCGATGAGAATCGTGGTGAATCGGTTTTTCATCGGCGGTTCTTCGATCGTGCAGAGACATCTCGAAAGTGTAGGTCACGCCAATTTATCGGATGATTCGCCGTCCGCGCTCTCATTTTTCGCTCATTCTTGCCGCGCAGAATGCCCTCCATCGACACACAACTGCAACGCGGGAGACGCGAGATGAGAACGATCCAATACGTGATAGTGGCCGCCAAACTGACCTTCGGACTGGTGACGGTCGCGCAGGCGCATCCGTTTGTCGGTGTGGGCATCATGGGCGGGCCGGTGTTCCCCGTCGCTTCGAGCGCGCAGAGTGCGCCCCCGCTGCCGGTGTATGCGCGCGCGACGGACTCCGGCCCCGCGCCGTTGCCGCCCGAAGCGCCGCCGGTGCGATACGCGGAGCCGGCCATCGGCAACATCGCGGCAATCATGGGTCACGCGAGCGGATCGAATCTTCAGAGCGGCGTGTGAGAATTCGGATGTAACCGGTATCTCGATTGTTGATATGCTTGAGGCGCGAAGCTTATCGATACGATTCAATCGCCAATAATGCCGGACTTGTAACCGTTCTCACAATATGACCATTCAAGCCATTTCCCACGTCGTTGCAGGCATGTGGCGCGTGATGCGCTGGAACATGACACGCGCGGAGCTCGCCTCGTTCGTCGATGAATGCGTCGCGCTCGGCGTGACGAGCTTCGATCACGCCGATATCTACGGCGGCTACGAAGCCGAAACCTTCTTCGGCGACGCGCTCGCGCTGCGTCCGGGACTGCGCGAGCGGATTCAGATCGTCACGAAGGCGGGCATCAAACTGGTGTCGCCGGCGCGGCCGCAGCATCGCGTCAAGCATTACGACAGCAGCGCCGCGCATTTGCGCGATAGCGTCGAGCACTCGTTGCGGGCGTTCCGATGCGAGCGCATCGAACTGTTTCTGTTGCATCGTCCCGATCCGCTCATCGACGAGGACGAACTCGCGCGCGAAATCGAGCGGCTTCTCGCGGCGGGAAAGATCGGCGCATTCGGGGTGTCGAACTTTTCGGCGCGACAGTTCGAATCGCTGCATGCGCGCATTCCGCTCGCGACCAATCAGATCGAACTGTCGCCGTTTCATCCGACGCCCATCGAGGACGGCACGACGAGCGCGCTTGCAGCCGCGCGCGTCACACCGATGATCTGGTCGCCGCTCGGCGGCGGCAGGCTTTTCGACGAAAACGACGCGGCCGCCGCGCAGGTGAGAGAAACGCTCCAGACGATTCAGCGCGAACGCGGTGCGCGAAGCTGGGTGTCGATTGCGTATGCGTGGATCTTCAGACTGCCGTCGCAGCCGATTGCGATCGCGGGCACGCGACGCATCGAAGGCGTACGCGACGCTGTCGACGCACTCGATATCGAACTGACGCGCGAGGAATGGTTCGCGATTCTGGAAGCAGCGCGTGGCAGGGCGGTGGACTAGCGTGCGTGCGTCCGAAGCGCGATGCAATGCAATCCGACTGACACTTGCGCAAGCGGCGTCCTATGCTAGAACAGGAACAACTTCTGCATTGCGTGGCTCCAAGCGAGCGACGCAGGTGAATCGGGTTCGCGATCGCTCCTCCCCGAAGTCTTCACCACAGCGCGCTTCATCGCACGAGACGTCGTATTTTCAGCCTCCCGCGACGAGCGCAGGCTTGAGCCATATGAATACGCAACTCAGTGAACAATGTAAGTCTCGCCTGTACCGCTTGAAATTCGAGACGCCGCCCGAAAGCGTCGCATTCGTTCTGGCCGACAGCCGCGAAGCCGCGTGGCGCATCGGCAAGACGGTGATGGCGGTGCTGCACGGCGTCGGCATTCAGACCATAGCGTTGCACGATATCCGCTCGTTTCGCGAACTCGTGCGCGCGGGCGTGAGCGACGACGAAGACATGCGCGTCTTCGAGCTCGCGATCGCAGGGGGGAAGGTCGCGCAGTGGGCGCAGACGCCGTATTTCCTCACCGACGATGGCACGCTGCTCGGCAAATGGGCCGAACTGCGCGCCGATCTCGCCGCGGATCTCGCACGCACGGCGCTGCGGCGCGCGCGATAAGGCGGCGCGCGCAACGTCGGCTCGCTGATTCACGGGTACGTCCCGTGCTGGAAGCGTGGCATGTCACGGCGCGTTCCTTTGCGTCGTCCGGGCGTCACGGGGTGCTCAGATGATACGGTCATACAACCACAAGGGCTTCGTGCTCGAAGTCGCAATCGAAACGAACAGCAGGCTCGTGCCTCCGCCGGGCGACATCCGCTATCTCGCGGTCGTGACCATCAGCCGGTCGGGGCGGCCGGTGACCGCATTTTCGCCGCTGTGTATCGGGAGCACGCGGTATTCGAACTTCGAATCTGCCGAGGAAGCGCTGATGAGCGCCCATACGGCGGCACGCACATTCGTCGACGAATGGGTGCGAACGGTGTCGTGATTTCTCGTTGACTAGCGATGACGAAGCTAACCGTCTTCGTCATGCGATTCGCCGTCGAATCAGGCGGCGGCGCGTCGGCTCTGCTGCCCTTCTTGAGCGTCCGCGGCGGTATCGAGCGCGTTATCCAGTAACGCCAGCTTGCGATGAAGCAGCGCCACGCGCTGACTTTGTGACGGGACGAGATCGTATTCCGCGTCCAGTTGCGTGATGCGCTTGTCCCAGTACTTGGCAGTAAGACGCTCCGAAGCCGCGCCGCCTTCGACGAAACTTGCCAGAATCATTTCCAGATGCAAAAGCTCGCGTTCCGCGAGTTGAGCGGGTCGTCGCTGTCGAAATGCAGGGACGGTCGTTGCGTTGGCGTTTCTCTTCATGTTGCGGTATCCGGCTAGATTTACACAGACCTCTATTTAAGCAATCAATGTTCCGGGCAGGCGATTCAAGCCTATTCAATTTGTTTCGAAATGAAACGGCCAGATCGCGCAAAGCCCCAAGACACCGTGGCAAACGTTTGCCGGACGGTTACATTTCTTGAAGAACTTAGTCGATGATTTCCGAAAAGGGGAACCAGCAGCCGTAACTTCGTCGCCTGTGCTCGCGCGAATTACTGCGCAGAAATTTCAACAGTAACGAGATATCCTGCGAAGCATAGCGCGTAAATCGACCATTCTACGCTTAAATGCGATTCGTTTCGATTAGAAAAGTTCTGTTTTCGACAGGAAATTGAAAGAAATCGAGCCGGCTTGCCAGAATGTTTCGGGTAACTGACTTTTTTTGATCGGGAAAATATGGACTGCTTGAATAAGCGCGCATTATAAATATATATACGCGCGTTACCGCGAGCCCGAAAGATTCAAGCGGGCTCAGATTAACACGTATTAAAACGGAGCGGCCTCCTCTCGCGAAACCGCCCCGTGTCCTCAGAATATCTGCTCGGAGACCTGTAGACGGAATCGAGCTTAACAAATGGCGTTGCCCGTTATAAACCGCATATGGCGCAATGGACTTCTCCGGAATACGCAGGAATAGCGTCGCCGATGTGCAACAGGAGATTGGTCGTCGAGCGCTCATTGTCTCGGCTAAGCGCTTGAGCTTAAAAGAATATGAAGCGCTTTGCGCGTCGATTCGCAGAATCAGCAAATGATTATTGCGCGCGATATGCGGGCACATTCAACCGGCTGTCGCATACAGTGTGTCCCAGTTTCCCGAGGGCAATTGGCCATCCATATGGCCCGTCATCCCCAGGAAGCTTTCGCATTAAACAGGACACTAGAGAACCATGAAAAAAACCCTTCTCACGGCGGGCATTCTCGGCACGTTCGCAGCAGCAGCCCACGCGCAGAGCAGCGTTACGTTGTACGGCACGCTGGATGCAGGTCTCGTCTATACGAACAACTCCGCCGGCCATAGCAACTGGCAGCAAGGCAGCGGCTCGGTTTCCGATACTTACTTCGGCCTGAAGGGCAGCGAAGATCTCGGCGGCGGGTTGCACGCGCTCTTCAAACTGGAGAGCGGCTTCAACCTCAATAACGGCCGCTATACCGAAAGCAGCACGATGTTCAACCGCCAGGCGTACGTCGGCCTGCAACACGATCAGTTCGGCACGGTCACGCTCGGCCGTCAATACGATTCGATGGTCGATTATCTGTCGCCGCTCGCGGAAGCAGGCGCGGGCTACGGCAACAACCTGACCGCGCATCCGTTCGACAACGACAATCTCGACCACTCGTTCTCGATCAAGAACTCGGTCAAGTACCAGAGCGCGAACTACGGCGGCTTCAAGTTCGGCGGCCTGTACGGCTTCTCGAACGACGCCGGCCAGTTCGCCAACAACCGCGCCTGGAGCGCCGGCGCGTCGTACGGCAACGGCCCGCTGAACTTCGCCGCGGCCTACTTGCAGACGAACAACTCGCGCGGCAACGCGAACGCGAACGGCGCGGTCTCGGCAGGTCAGGGCAACAACGCCAATCTGACGGCCGAACTGCAGCGCACCTTCGGCGCGGGCGTGAACTACACGTATGGCCCGGCGACGGTCGGCTTCGTGTGGACCAACACCCACTACGACAACCTGCTCGCGGCATCGCAAGGCGGCACGACGATCGCGCTGCCGGGCAACACGAACCTGCATCTGAACAACTTCGAGCTGAACGGCCGTTATCTGCTGACGCCGGCGCTGAGCCTCGACGCCGCGTACACGTACACGGACGGCAAGGTGACGGGCGCGAACGGCTCGGGCGATCCGAAGTGGCACACGGTTTCGCTGCAGGCGGACTACTCGCTCTCGAAGCGCACCGATGTGTACGTCGAAGGCGTGTACCAGCATGCGTCGGGCGAACTGGGCAATGCGGGCGCCAACGTCGCGATGATCAACACACTGTCGCCGTCGTCGACGCAAAACCAGGTCGCGGCGACCGTCGGTCTGCGTCACCGCTTCTGAGCGTAGCAGCGTCGTAACCAGCAAAACGGCCGCGATCGACCCGATCGCGGCCGTTTTGCATGCGCGCTACTTTTTCTCGTCCGAGCGCTTGATCAACTGGCCGATGTCGTGCCCCGCGCCACCCGTGCCCGCGGCGAGCCGGGCGAGCGCGGTCGCGGCGGTATCGCGCCGCACGCCGCTTTCGGGGCGGAACTGCTTCGGCAGCGCCATGAAGAAGGTCGCGCCGCGATCGGGTGCGCCTTCCGCCCAGGCCTTGCCGCCATGCCGCTCGATGATGCGCCGCACGTTCGCGAGCCCGATGCCGGTGCCATCGAACTTTTCGTTGACGTGCAGGCGCTGGAACACGCCGAAGAGCTTGTCGACATAGCGCATGTCGAAGCCCACGCCGTTGTCGCGCACGAAGTAGACGACGTGCCCGAACATATCGCCGGCGCCGTCGTGCGCGCCGACCTCGATGGTCGGCTGCTCGCGTAGCGCGCTGAACTTCACCGCGTTGGACATGACGTTCGCGAACGCGACATGCAGAAAGACGTGATCGGCTTCGATGGGCGGCAGCGCCTGCACCTGCCAGCGCACCCGCGCCGATGCCTGTTCGTCGATATCGTTCTGGATCACCGCATGCACGAGCGCGTGGACATCGACCTTGTGCGGACGCAGCGACGCGCGGCCGAGTTGCGCGAACGAAAGCAGATCGTCGACGAGACGGCCGCCGAAACGCGCCGACGTCACGATGCGCTCCAGATAGCCGCGCCCGCGCTCCGAAAGCTTGTCGCCGTCGATCTGTACGAGCAGGTCCGCGAAGCTCACGACATGCCGCAACGGCGCGCGCAAATCGTGCGACACCGTGTATGAAAACCCTTCGAGCTCGTGATTCGCGCGCCCGAGCTCGGTCGCGAGCTGCGCGATTTCCTCCGCGCGCCGCAGCACGATGCCGAGCACCGCCGCGCGGAATTCGAGCGCGATCTCGCGTTCGGCGGGCCGCCACGGCAGCGAGCGATTGCGCACGACATCGGTCCATGTATCGAAGCTCACGCGCGGCGAAAGCGATGTGGCGAGGCCCGTGAGCTTCGCGCGCGGATCGCCGGCCCATTCGATCGTCTGCACGACTTCGCGGCGAAACCAGATCACATAGTTGCGGTAGATCTTCGAGATCGACACCGCGAGAAAGCCGGCCGCGTCCGGCGTGTGGGCGAGCGCGGGGCAGTCCTCGGCGGCGCGGTCCGACATCACGACGTCCTCGCTCTGATTGTCGAGCCAGTCGACGAGCGCCGTCACGTCATGCTCGCCCGGCGTCACGCCGACGAGCGACGTGCGTCCCTCGAAGATCACCGCCGCGCCCGATGAGCGCGTGAAGCCGAGCAGATCGGAGGCATCGTTGACGAGCGCTTCGACGAAGCTGTCGGTATTCGCCATCGACGACAGCAGCTTCGACAGCATGCGGCGCAGTTCGAGCCTGTAATGCGCTTCGGCCTGCGTCTCGCGCGCCTCGATCTGCAGCGAGACGATCTGCGCGACGTGCTCGCACGCGGTGCGTACTTCGAACGGCGGCAGGCGCGGCGTCGCGTGATGACAGGAAATCAGGCCCCAGAGCTTGTCGTCGACGAGGATCGACATCGACATCGACGCGAGCGTGCCCATGTTGCGCATGTACTGCAGATGCACGGACGAGACGCTGCGCAAGGACGCGTAGGTGAGATCGGTCGGCCGGCCGGTCGCCGGATGCAGCGCGGGCACGAGCGGCGCGGCTTCGTAGTCGGCGTTCGAAATGAGACGGATGCGGTTCCTGCGATACAGCTCGCGCGCCTGCGCCGGAATGTCCGATGCCGGAAAGTGCTGGTTCAGATACGACGGATAGCCAGGCTCGAGCGCTTCGGCGAGCACGTTGCCGTGGCCTTCGTCGTCGAAACGGTAGACGAGCGTGCGGCCGAATCCCGTGATGCGCGCGATCTCGTTCGCCGCGAACTGACATATCTGCTCGACGGTGCGCATCGATTGCACTTCGGTGACGAACGAGCGCACGAGCGGATACATCGTCGAGAACACGTCGGCGGTGGCCTGCGCCGGCTCGACTTCGACGAACAGCAGCCCGTCATGCCGATGCACGACGATCGCGACGGGGCCGCCCGGCGTCCATCCGTCGAGCACCACATTGCCGACGTGGATCGTCGCGCCGTCGCGCGTGAGTTGTTTGAGGCCCGCGCTCGCGCGCTCGGCCGCGTGCGGGCCCAGCACCGTCGAGAGGGCGCGGCCGAGGCATGCATCGACCGCGATGCGCGCGAACTGCGCGACATTGGCGCTCGCCTGCAGGATGTGGCAGTGCGCGTCGACGCTGAAGAGCACGCCGTGAGGCTGGATGCCGCCGGGAATGTGGATCGGCTCGCGCGCGCATTGCGCGTAGACCGATGCATCGAGCGAATCGGAGTCGTGGGTCTCTGCGTTGGAGGTTTTGTCCATCCTCGTCCTGACAATGCGGTTTCGGCTGTGTATCGAGCCGGTGATTCTGAATCATAGATGTGTCGCGCTGCCGGAAGGAAGGCTTGCGAGAGGTCACGACATATTTCGCACGCCGATGCGGTGTTTTCTACTGAACGCGTCGCTCGCGCCATGTCATTTCTACGCGGGCGCGCGAGAACGCTAACAGGCACGCCGCGAGCATCTTTGCCTGGCGATGAAGCACGACCTCGCCGCACGAAACGTTCCGCGCCGCGACGCGGTTCGATCTCGCACGCGGCGCATCGCGCGCTGATACCATGCGAGGCCGACCCATGCGAGCAACGCCGGAGGAGAGATGCTGCATGATCGCCGTGCGGCCTGATCGATCGACGCGCACACGTATCGCCGCGACGGCTTTATCGGCCGCGCTCGCGTATGGCGTTGCGGCGCGCGATGCCGCCGCGCAATCGTATC
Source organism: Caballeronia sp. J97 (assembly GCF_905220305.1). Classification (NCBI taxonomy): domain Bacteria; kingdom Pseudomonadati; phylum Pseudomonadota; class Betaproteobacteria; order Burkholderiales; family Burkholderiaceae; genus Caballeronia; species Caballeronia sp. J97. The sequence continues at coordinate 69,530 of NZ_CAJMZL010000016.1, forward strand.
GCGATGTCGCGCCTCTTGCGCCGCCTGCCGCGCAACGGCCGCGCGCGTTGCCGTCGCCGCCCGAGCCGGGCGATCGCTCGCAGAACATCGCCATTCAGGATCTGCGCGGCATCGCGTTCGTGCGCGCGGATACCGCGTCGGCCACCACGCAGTCGGGCGCGAACGGCGCGATCACATCGGCGGGCTTGCCTTTGCTCACGTCCGATTTTCTCGACGGCTTCGCCGCCGATCTTCACGCGCCTCTGACCTTCGCGCGTCTCGCGGAGATTCGCCGCGCGGTCGTGCAGCGATATCGCGCCGCGGGTCAGCCGCTCGTCGACGTGTATGTGCCCGAGCAGGACGTGAGCAATGGCGTCGTGAAGATCGCCATCGCCGAGTTTCGCGCGGGACGTGTGACGCCGAAAGGCAATCGCTATTTCTCCGACGCGCTGCTCGCGCGGGAAATGCCGATCGCGAGCGGCGAGCCGATTCGCGAAGCCGATGTCGCCGCCGGGCTGGCATTGCTCAATGCGAATCCGTATCGGCGCGTGGACGTGATCTATGCGCCCGGCGCCGCGCCCGACACCACCGATATCGTGCTGCAAACGGAAGATCGCTTTCCGTTGCGCATCTACGGCGGCTACAACAACGATGGCGTGCGCGATCTCGGCCGCGATCGGTTTCTCGCGGGATTCGACTACGGCAATCTGTTCGGCATCGATGCGCGCATCGGCTATCAGATGACCGCGAGTAACGATCTGTTGAGCGGCAATCCCGATATCGAAGGAAGGCCCGATCGTCCGCGTTATGTCGCGCACGCGTTCAATATGGTCGCGCCGTTGCCGTGGCTCGATCGCGTCGAACTGTTCGGCGTTTTCGCGCAGAGCACGCCGCGTTTGCCCGACAGCTATGGGCAAACCGGTCTCAGCGCGCAACTCAGCTTTCGCTACGACTGGCGCTTGCCGCCGCTCGACCAAGCGGGCGCGTGGCAGCAGCAAGTGCAGTTCGGTTACGACTTCAAGCGCTCGAACAACGACCTCGAATTCGGCGGCTTTCAGGTGTTCAATGCGAACACGCATATTCATCAGTTCGTCATTGCCTACGATCTTTCGAGGAGCGATGTGTCCGGCGACACGCATCTGAACGCATCGCTCTTCGTGAGTCCCGGGTATTTCGACAGCAACAGCAACGACGACGCCTACGATGCCGCGCGTCTCGGCGCGAAGCCACGCTATCAGTACATGCAGTTGTCGGCGCAGCGCGACATGCCGCTCGGCAAGTCGGGCTTTTCGATTGCGGCGCGCGGGCTGTTGCAATGGACCGGCAGCACGCTCTTGCCGAGCGAGGAGCTCGGCCTGGGCGGCGATGCGACGGTGCGCGGTTATGAGCCCTATTCCGCGCAGGGCGATCGCGGATGGAACCTGCAGACGGAATTGCGCGCGCCGGCGATATCGGCGGGCATCGCGGCGATGCAGCCTTTCGCGTTCTTCGATGCGGGGCACGTGTGGAATCGCATCGCCGAATTCGGCGAGGTCAATAATGCGTCGCTCGCGAGTGTCGGCGTGGGCGTTCGTGTGCAGGTCGGCCGCTTCGTCAGCTTGCGCGGAACGTATGGATTTCCGTTGAAGGCGGTCGTGCCGAATGGCTCGAAAGCGCCCGTGGGGGAGATTTTTGTGGTGATCGGAAGTTAGCCTATCGGGCGGCGCGTTCGCGCCGCCCGATAGGCGCGCTTCAAGGCTGCGCCTGCTGCCATTGCAGAATGGGATGCGTCGCGCCCGACGGCATAGCCCAAACGCCGCCCGCCGGAATGTTCCAGTCGAGGAAATTCGACGCATTGCTCATCTGCGCGGTCGTGAGCCCGTTCGAATCCGGCGGCGTCGTCCCGGAGTTCGAGCCGGCCGCGCTGGCGCGAGTCGTCGTCTCCTTGTTCCAGTAGACGTTGTTGTGAATCGCGCCCTGGTTGTACGCCGCAATGCCGCCATAGGCGTCTCCCGGCGGCCCGCCGCCGCCGACTTGCCCCACCGCGAACGATTCGTTGATCACGCCCGTCGCGCCGTTGACGAACACGAGCCCGCCGCCGCCGAAGCCGCTCACGCCGCCGGTCGCATACGACTGCGTGATGAGCCCGTTGTTGAACGCGACGAGCCCGCCCGTCTCGCCATGCGTCCCGGCGAACGTGGTGCCGGTCGCGTACGACTGCGCGATCGTGCCGTTGTTCACGCCCACGAGCCCGCCCGCGGGAATCTGATAGCCGACATCCGCCGTGCTCGACGAACGCTCGATGATCCCGTTGTTCACGCCGACGAGCCCGCCCGCGCCGGCCCCGCCGAAGCCGTTCTGGGAAACGGCGCCCGTCGTGTTGACATACGTGACGAGACCGTTGTTCTGGCCCGCGAGCAATCCGTACGCGCCCGACGAGTAGCCGTTCGTGCTGGCGTTGGTGAGATTCAGGTCGCGCACCACGCCGCTCGCGCCGATCACGCCGAACATGCCTTGGCGGTCGTCGTTGAGATTCGCCGTCGTCGCGAGCTTGTCGATCGTGTGGCCGAAGCCGTCGAACTGACCGGTGAAGGGCGTCGCCGTCGCGCCGATCGCCGTGAAGAAGTTCGGATAGGCGCTCGCGCTCGCGTCGATATCCTTGCCGAGCGCGTAGTTGCCCGCGAGATCCTTCGACACGCCGGAGAGATCGGCGAGGTTGTTCACGAGTTTGTACGCGGTCGCCTGCGTGACGAGCCCGCTATACGGCGCGGCCGTCCATCCGCTGTTCGTGAGCAGCGTGCCCGGCGCATAGCTGCCGTTCATGTCGTAGAGCGCGCTGACGATACCGCCGCTCTTCGACCAGTCGATCGTGCCGCCGTTCGTCACGCCGCCGCCGTTGTCGACGCCGAGCGCATCCGCGCGCAGCGTGAGATTGCCGTTGCCCGTGTTGCCGATGGTCGCGCCCGGGCCGATCGCCACGCCGCGCGCTGCGCCCAGTGTCAGCGATGCATTGCCGTTCCATTGCACGTTGCCGCCGACGCTCAGATCGCCGCCGCTCGCTTCGACATCGACCGATGTGCCGCTGGAGAGACTGCGCGCGAGGGCATCCGCGTTCGCCTGATCGACGGTGAATGTCGGCGCGCCGAGCTTCCAGATGCGCGCCTGCACGTTCGCACCGGCGATGTCGAGCGCGTTCGCGCGCGTTTCGACCGTGCCGCCGCTGCCGTCCGCGTTCGTCGCGGCGATCGCGCCGTTCGCGTGAACCGTGCCCTGGTCGGCGACGAGCCAGACATGGCCGTCGCGCGTCGCGGTGCCGGTCGCGCGGATCGCGCTGCTGTTGCCGGCGAGCGCGTACACGTTGCCATCGGCGGCCTGCAGGTTCGCCTGCGCCGCCTGGATCATGCCGCCGTTCATCGCGGTGCCGCCGCTGCCCGCCTGCACGAAAACCTGTTGTCCGCCGGACGCGTCCTGCAACAGCACCTGATTGCCGGTCGCGATTTCGACCGTGCCCTGCGGCGCGCCGATGCTGCCGCCGTTCACCGCCGCCGTGCGCGACACGAGAAATACGTCGCCGCCGCTCGATCCGATCTTGCCGAGATTGATGACCATGCCGTCGCCGCCGCCCGATAGCGTGAGCGGGCCGCCCTGCATGAACGCATCGTTGCCGATGTCCAGAGCGGAGGCGACAAAGCGCCCGCCCGTCGCGACGACACCGCCCGGCCCGACGAGCACGCCCTGCGGATTCACGAGATACACGCTGCCCGTCGCGTTGAGCTGCCCGAGAATCACCGACGCATCGCCGCCGGTCACGCGGTTGAGCGTCGCGCCGTTGCCGTTGTTGAACGTGACCTGCCGTCCGCTGCCGATCGAGAAACTATTCCAGTCGATGACGCCGCGCGTGGTCGTCTGATTGATCGTGAGCGCCTGATCGCTGCCGCCGATCGCGCCGCTGCCGGCGACGAATTTGCCGCCGGCCGGCAGGGGCGGCGCGGCATGGACGAGCGCCGCGCATGACAGGCCCGCGACGAGCGGCACGAGCATCGCGAGCGGGCGCAGGCGCGCGCGACGAATCCGGGTTTCGGGAACAAGCGGACGAATGCTGCGCTGCATGGCGACCTCCAGTCAGTGTCGATTGTTTTCATCGTTCTTGGCCGCTGACGGTGTAGCCGCTTTTCAGCCCGGCGTTTCAGGACTCGGCCGGGAGGCGCGAACATCGACGTGCGAGCAGGCGCGCCGATGTTATCGCCGCGCCCTGTGCGCCAATGTGGGGTTCCGCACATTCGCCCGGCGCAAAAAAATCGCCGTGCCCGAGCGCGAGACGCGCCGGGGCGCGCGTTCCACGCGGCATGAAAATTGATTGCCGTCGCGCGTGCAAAAGACTGAAGTAAGGAGGATCGGGACTAATGCGAAGGCCTGCGTCGGCTCGATAGCTCGATCCAGCACTCGTGATAGATGCGCTGCACGAGCGCGCTTTCGTAGTCGAGATCCTCGCATTCGAGAATGCGCTCGATGTCGCCGCGCGAGGCGTCGGCGTCGAGCGTCGAGGAGAAGCGCGCGGCGAGCGCCTGCGCCGCAACGGAGAGCCGCGCGGTTTCGATCCAGTCGGCCGCGCGATGATGTCGGTCGAGCCAGCGATGCGCCGTGCGCACCTGAAACGACGTGTCGGGCCAGTCGCCTTCGATGTAGTACGCGCCGAGAAATCCGCACGTGAGCCAGCACAGCAGATGCACCCGGTCATCCGGTCCGAGGGGATAGCGCACTTGACTCATGATGGCGGCGTCGAAATGACCCATCGGCATGACGCATCGACGATAGCATGCCGTGCGCACGCTGTTCATGCGGCCCGCGTATGGTCCGACGCGGGCCGCATGCTTCCTCGAGCAACTGATGAAAGCCTTCAGATCGTGACGGTCACGACGAGCCCGCGCGGCGCCGCATCCGTGAGTTCGACCTTCGCGCCCATGCGCGCCGCGATGGTGCCGACAATCGAGAGCCCGAGGCCCGAGCCGTCCGCATCGCTGCCCAGCACGCGATAGAACGGATCGAAGACGCGCGTGCGTTCCGAGAGCGCGATGCCCGGCCCGCTGTCCTCGACGCGAATCCACGGCCGCGCATTCGCGACGCCCGTCGCGAGATCGACGCGCCCGCCGGCGGGTGTGTAGCGAATCGCGTTGTCGACGAGATTCTTCACCATGATCGTGAGATCGGCTTGCGGTGCGTGGATGAACACGTCGTCCGCGCTCGACACGCCGATATCGATGTCCTTCGCTTCCGCGAGCGGCATCAGGTCTTCCAGAACGTTGCGAAAGACTTCCTGCACGCGCAGACGCGCGATGTCGGCGTCGGTGCGTTGCTGCAGGCGCGCGAGCGTCAACAGTTGATGCAGCAGCGAGCGGGTGCGCGCGAGTCCGCGCCTCAACGCATCGAGCCGTTCGCGCGCGCTGTCGGGCAGCTCGGACGCATCGAGCCGCTCGGCCTGCAACGACAATGCGGTGAGCGGCGAGCGCAGCTCATGCGCGGCATCGGCGACGAAGCGGCGCTGCAGCGCCACCGAGGCTTCCACGCGCGCGAGCAGGCGGTTGATCGCGACGACGAAGGGCGTGATTTCGCTCGGCAGCGCGTCGCCGGAAAGCGCGGAGAGATCGTGCTCGCGCCGCGTGTCGAGGCCCGCCGACAGCGCGGCGAGCGGCCCGAACATGCGGCGCACGATCAGATGCAGCGCCGCGAGCAGCACGAGCGCGAGCGCGGCGAAGGGCATCACGGTGGCGAGCGCGCTGTTGCGGGCGATTTCGTCGCGACCTGCCGTCCTCTGGCCGATCACGACGCGCGTGCCGTCGTCGAGCGTCTTGACGGCGATGCGCCATGGCGTGTCGTCGACGATCGCGTTCTGCAAGCCGTCGGGCACATCGGGCGCGACCGAGAGCGGCGCGCGCTCGGCGAGCGTCTGGATCACGAGCTTCGATTCCGGGTCCGTGCCGTCGACTTTTTCGAGCGCCTCGCGCTCCATCACCGCGAGCGTGCGCGGCGTGACGAGCGCGGCGATCTGCTGCAACTGGCCGTCCTGCAACTCGTTGGCCTCGTGAAGCGCCGTCTTGAACGCAATGACGCCGCCCGCGGCCGCGATCACGACGATCAGCGCCGACAGCCAGGCCGACAGCCTGAACTGAAGCGAACGCGTCATGATTGCTTCGAGACCATCCAGCCCACGCCGCGCACGTTCCTGATCGCGGTGGCGCCGAGCTTCTTGCGCAGCGAATGAATCAGGAATTCGACCGCGTTGCTTTCCACTTCCTCGTTCCAGCCGTAGATGCGGTCTTCGAGTTCCGCGCGCGACAGGATCGCGCCGGGGCGGATCATGAGTGCCTGCAGCAGCGCGAATTCGCGACTGGAAAGGCGCACCGCGATCTCGCCGGACGTGGCCTGGCGCGTGGCCGGATCGAGCGTGAGCATGCCGTTGGTCATGAGCGGCGCGGCCTGCCCGCCGCGGCGGCGGATCACGGAACGCATGCGCGCTTTCAGCTCGGAGATATCGAAAGGCTTGATGAGGTAATCGTCGGCGCCTTCGTCGAGTCCGCGAATGCGCTCCTCGACGGAATCGCGCGCGGTGACGATGACGAGCGGCACGTGATTCGCCCGGCGGCGCACGGCGCGCAGCACGTCGATGCCATCGGCGTCGGGCAGTCCGAGGTCGAGCAGGATCGCGTCGTAGACGTGCGTGGTGAGGCTCGTGAGCGCCAGCTCGCCGCTGCGCACCCAGTCGACGGCGTAGCCGCTTTCGCGCAGTTCGTCCTGCACCGATTCACCGATCATACGGTCGTCTTCAACGAGCAATACCCTCATGGCATGTCTCCGGGCGGTCATGACGATCGAGGGCGGCACACGATGGTGAAAGCGGGCGGACGCTTCATCTTGGGAAATCCTCGTGTTCGGACAAGGCGCAAGACTAGCGGAGGGAAGCTTAGGAAATGCTTAGGAAATGCCTGGAAATTCGGCTGTCCGCGCATTCGGGCGCGGACAGCGATTCATCGATTGAGAACGTCAGAACGCGTGCCGCAGCGCCACGCGCGCGACGAACTGCTGCGAGTTCGACGACAAACCCTGCGTGCCCGGAATGAACGCCTGGTCCATCACCGAATCCGTCGATGCCCCGGCGATCTTCTGATACGCGCCCTGCACGTACACGTCGGTGCGCTTGGAGAGGAAGTAGTCCGCCATCAGGCCCGCCGAGTGGATGTGCGGCTTCACCGTGCCCGCGGTCGAGTCGTACGTTTCCATCGAATAGACGTACTGCGCGCCGACGAAGAAGGCCGGCGTGAACTGGTACTTCCCGTTCACCTCGAAGTTCTGGTACCTGAGGTTCTTGAGCGTGTTGCCTGCCGATGCGAGCGGCACACCGATGTAGCCGTTCGTCACCGGATCGCGATAACTCGAATTCGTGTACGCGAAGCCTGCCGTCGCGTTGCCGAACGTGTAATTCACGCCCGCGCCGAAAACCTGCATGCGCTGGGCGATGAAGCTCGCGTCGTTGGTCGCGATCGCGCCGCTCGCGTTCATGCCGACGCCGTCCGCGCGCAAGTAGGCCGCGCCGAGCAGCAGGCCGCCATTCGCATACGACGCGCCGACGCTGTACTGCCGGTTGCCCGCGAAATTCGTGTCGTTGCTGAAGCTGTACGTGCCGCCGAACTGGAACCCGCCGAACGCCGGGCTCATGTACTTGACCGTGTTGTTCACGCGGAACGAGTTGTCGGTGTTGTCGTTGTCGAACGGATGCGCGAAGAGATAGCCGGCCCAGTTGCCGTTGGCCGTCGTCGGCGCGAGAAAGTCGACCACGGAGTCGTACTGACGGCCGAGCCTGACCGAGCCGAAGCGGTCATCGGTCACGCCCACGTACGCCTGCCGCCCGAACATGCGTCCGCCTTGCCCGGCCGCGCCATTGCTCAGATTCACACCGCTTTCGAGCTGGAACACGGCCTTCGTGCCGCCGCCGAGATCCTCGGCCCCGCGCAAGCCCCAGCGGCTGCCCGCCGCATAGCCGCTCGTGAGCTCGTAGGCGTGATTGCCGCCGACATTGCTCGTGTAGTCGAGCCCTTCATCGAGGATGCCGTACAGCGTGACGCTGCTTTGAGCATGAGCTGAAGTCGCGATACACGCGAGCGCGGCGAGGCCAATTGCTTTGATTCTCATGAAAGTCTCAAGTCTTCTACTTTTCGTCAAGAAGTCCCAGCCATCGATGTCGGCGGGGACCGCGAGCGACGGATTGTGCGCGATGGAAGCAGGGCTGAAAAAGGATTTAGTCGAACAGCGAGCGTGAGTTTTTTGAATGTTTTTCCAGAAAATTCTTCGCTTGTCGTCGGAGCGCGAGGCGCGGAAGAATGAGCCGCAAATGCGTTGCCTTGTCGCAACGGTTGCCCGATTTCCGGCGGCCGGGCGCCGCGACGCACAGCGATCAAGGAAACCACAAGACATGAAGCCAGAACGCAATTTCGTGAATGGACGTTTCATCGAGCCTGTGAGCGATAACGTCATCGCCGTCCTGAATCCCGCCACCGAAGAGGTGCTCGGCCACGTTCACAACGCGTCGCGCGAGCAGGCGCTCATGGCCGTCGATCAGGCCGCCGCGGCGCAACGTGCGTGGCGCGCGACGCCCGCCGCCGAGCGCGGCGCGCATATGCAGCGTCTCGCGAATGCCATCGTCGAAGCTGCCGCCGATATCGGCGCGGCGCTCGCGGCCGAGTCCGGCAAGAGCCTGCTCGACGCGACCAACGAAGCCGTCTACGCCGCGCAGATCACGCGCTATCACGCGGAATGGGCGCGCCGCATCGAAGGCGAAGTCATTCCGAGCGATACGCCCGATGAGAACCTCGTGCTGCATCGCGAGCCGATCGGCGTCGTCGCATGCCTGATCCCGTTCAATTTCCCCATCTACACGCTGATGCGCAAGGTCGCGCCGGCGCTGATCGCGGGCAACACGGTCGTCGTGCGTCCGAGCAACAACACGCCGCTGTCGGCGTTCGCGCTGGCGCGCGCGGTCGAGCGCGCGGGGCTGCCCGCCGGCGTCGTCAACATTCTCGCGATGGATCACGCGACAGCCGAAGTCGTCTGCACGCATCCGAAGATCGGCATGATCACGTTGACGGGCAGCGTCAGCGCGGGCCGCAAGGTGCTCGAATATTGCAAGGCGAACATCGCGAAGCCTTCGCTGGAGCTGGGCGGCAAGACGCCGGCCATCGTCGAGCCGGACGCCGATCTGCCGAAGGCCGCTCGCGAGCTCGTCGCATCGAAGCTCACGCACAGCGGCCAGCTCTGCACGGCGATCGAGCGCGTCTATGTGCATGAGCGCATCCACGACCAGTTCGTCACCTTGCTGCGCCAGCAGATGAAGTCGAAGCAGATCGGCGATCGCTACCTGGACGCGAGCCACATGGGGCCGCTCGTGAACAAGCCATCGCGCGACGGCATTCACGCGATGGTCCGCCGCGCGATCAAAGCGGGTGCGAAGCTCGAATGCGGCGGCGAAGTGCCTGCGCGCGAGGGCTTCTTCTATCCGCCGACGCTGCTGTCGAATTGCCGCCAGGACATGGAGATCGTGCAGGAAGAGACGTTCGGCCCGGTGCTCGCGGTGCTGAAGTACGCCACGATCGACGAAGCGATTGCGCTGGCGAACGATCATCAGTTCGGCCTTTCATCGGTGCTCTACACCGAGAACTACCGCACGGCGATGAAAGTGGCGAACGCGATCGAAGCGGGCGAGCTGTACATCAACCGCACGCCCGCCGATCCGTATCAAGGTTTTCACGCTGGCTGGAAGCGCTCCGGCATCGGCGGCGACGACGGCAAGCACGGCATGCTCGAGTTCACGCAGACGCGACTCGTCGTCATGAAGTACTGATTCCTGCGGCCGTTGCCGGCCGCATCGGTTTTCCCATCATTCACAAAAACATGTTGAAGGCCCAGCCGCGCGGCGTCCACACGCCGTGCGCCGCTGCCCTTCGAGGAGCACTCCTGTGTCATCGAATTCCGCTCAATCCGGCCAAAGCGTGAACGCACCGCGCGCAGGCTCGCGCGCCGACCGCTACATCCAGCTCGCGCTGCTCGTGATCGCCGCCGGCGCGATCTATCCGATTCTGTATCTGCGGCAGGTCTATCAGCCGACGATGCTCGAAGTCTTTCACATCACCGAAGCGCAACTCGGCTATCTCTACTCCGCGCTCGGGACGATCTTCCTCGTCTGCTATCTGCCGAGCGGCTGGCTCGCGGATCGCGTGTCGCCGCGTGTGCTCATCAGCTTCTCGCTGATCGCGACCGGCGCGCTCGGCTTGTGGTATTCCACCGCGCCGTCGTTCGGCTCGCTGATCGTGATCTTCGGCGCCTGGGGCCTGACGACCGGCCTCACGTTCTGGGCGGCGATCATCAAGCGCGTGCAGATGATCGCCGCCGCCGACGAGCAAGGCCGCTTCTTCGGCTTTCTCGACGGCGGGCGCGGCTTGATCGAAGCGCTGCTCGCGACCGTCGCGATCAGTCTCTTCGCGTGGGTCACGCAGACGCGCGGCGATTCGACCGCCGCGGGCTTCCGGCTCGTCGTCTACATGTACGCGTTCCTGTGCATCGGGCTCGGCGCGGTATTCGGTCTCGTGCGCGATCCGCAAGCTGCGCAGGGGGTGCAAGTCACGCGCGAGAAGCGCAACGTGCTCCGCGATCTCAAGGTGCTGCTGAAGAATCCGCAACTGTGGCTGCTGTCGGCGATCGTGTTCTGCGGCTATCAGGTGTTCTGGGCGACCTACAGCTTCTCCGCGTATCTGCATGAAAAGGAGATCGGCCTGTCGGTGGTCGCGGCGGGCTTCATCACCACGGCCAAGCTGTGGATGCGTCCGATCGGCGGCATCGGCGGCGGCTTTCTCGGCGATCGTTTCTCGAAGACCTCCGTGCTCGTGTTCGCGCTGTTCGCGGCGGCTGCCGCGCTGCTCGTGCTGATGGCCGCGCCGTCGATCGGCAGCCACGTGCTCATCGCGGTGATCGTGCTCTTCATCGGCGTGATGACGTACGCGATACGCGGGCTTTACTGGTCGCTGCTCGATCAATGCAAGGTGCCCGCCGAAACGATGGGTCTCGCGATCGGCCTCGTCTCGGTGATCGGCTATTCGCCCGATGCGGTGCTGCCGCTCATCAACGGTTATCTGACGCAGAACTATCCGGGCGTGCACGGCTATCAACTCTACTTCGGCTACATCGCGGCGATGTCCGCGCTGGGCGGCGTGGCCGGGCTCGTCTTCAAACATCGACTCAACAAACTGGGAGCGCAACAATGAAGATCGCCGCGCTGGAGACGCATATCGTCGCCGTGCCGCCGCCGCATATCGGCGGCATGTACTGGATTTTCGTGAAGCTGCGCACGGCGTGCGGCATCGAAGGCGTCGGGGAGATCTACTCCGCGACGTTCCATCCGAAAGCGATGACGCCCGTCATCGAAGATGTGTTCGAGCGCTATCTGCTCGGTCACGATCCGCATCATGTCGAGCGTTTCTACCGCGAGGCGTATTCGAGCGGCTTCACGCAGCGCCCCGATCTCACGATGATGGGCGTCGCGAGCGGCCTTGAAATGGCGTGCTGGGACATCATCGGCAAGGCGGCGGGCAAGCCGGTCTACGAACTGCTCGGCGGACGCGTGCATGAACGTCTGCGTTCGTACACGTATCTCTATCCGAAGAACGCGCGCGGCGAATACGACTACGACGATCCCGATCTCGCCGCCGAATGTGCCGCGCACAACGTGGCGCTCGGCTTTACCGCAGTGAAGTTCGATCCGGCCGGTCCGTACACCGCGTATTCAGGCCATCAGATTTCGCTCGAAGTGATGGATCGCTGCGAGACGTTCTGCCGCAAGGTGCGCGAGGCCGTCGGCAGCAAGGCCGATCTGCTGTTCGGCACGCACGGTCAGATGGTGCCGTCCTCGGCGATCCGTCTCGCGAAGCGCCTCGAAAAGTTCGATCCGCTTTGGTTCGAGGAGCCGGTGCCGCCGGGGCAGGAAGACGCGATGGCGCAAGTCGCCGCGAAGACCGGCATCCCGATCGCGGCGGGCGAGCGTCTCACGACCAAGTACGAGTTCTTCAAGCTGCTCGAAGCGCGCGCGGCGTCGATCTTGCAGTTCAACGTCGGGCGCGTCGGCGGCTTGCTGGAAGCGAAGAAGATCGCGAGTCTCGCGGAGGTGTACTACGCGCAGATCGCGCCGCATCTGTACAACGGTCCGGTGGGCGCGGCCGCGAGCATCCAGATTGCCGCGTGCTCGCCGAACTTCCTGATCCAGGAAAGCATCGGCACGTGGGACGGCTTCCACGCCGAGGTGCTCGAGTCGAAGATCCGCTGGGAAGACGGCTACATCATTCCGTCGACGGAGCCGGGCCTGGGCGTAGAGCTGAACATGGATGTGGTCCGCGCGCATACGCCGTACACGGGCGAGCGTCTGCATCTGCAGATGGCGGCGAAGCCCGCCGACGTGAAGGATCTCGCGCCCGCGAAGGGCTGAACCAGGAACAGGCAAGGCATGGAATTCGATTACATCATCGTGGGTGCGGGATCGGCGGGCTGCATCCTCGCCAATCGCCTGACGGAGTCCGGCGAGCATTCGGTGCTGCTGCTCGAAGCGGGCGGCAAGGACGATTCGTTCTGGTTCAAGATTCCGGTCGGCTTCACGAAGACCTACTACAACCCGGAATACAACTGGATGTACTACAGCGAGCCGGAAGCGCAACTCAAGGGCCGCTCGCTGTATTGCCCGCGCGGCAAGGTGCAGGGCGGCTCCGGCTCGATCAACGCGATGATCTACGTGCGCGGCCAGCCGCACGATTTCGACGACTGGGCGCGCGCGGGCAACACGGGATGGAGTTACAGCGACGTGCTGCCGTATTTCCGCCGCCTCGAATCGCACTGGGCCGGCGATACGCGGTATCACGGCGCGCACGGCAGGATCTCGGTATCGTCGATGAAGGACGGCGCGCATGCGGTCTGCGGCACGTTCCTCGAAGGCGCGCGGCAGGCCGGCTATCCGGTCACCGGCGACATCAACGGCGCGGACTACGAAGGCGCGACCATCTATGACATCAACGCGCGCAATGGCGAGCGTTCGTCGAGCAGCTTCGAGTATCTGCACCCCGTGCTCGGGCGCGGCAATCTGCGCGTGGAGCGCAATATCAGCGTGAGCCGCGTGTTGTTCGACGGCAAGCGCGCGACCGGCGTGATGGCGAAGCGCGACGGCGAATCGCTGCGCTTTCGCGCGAAGCGTGAGGTGATTCTGTCGGCGGGCGCGGTCGATTCACCGAAACTCATGCAGCTTTCCGGCATCGGCGACGCGGCGCTGCTCGCGAAACACGGCATTCCGGTCGTGCACGAATTGCCGGCTGTCGGCAAGAATCTGCAGGATCACCTGTGCGTGAGCTTCTACTATCGCGCGACCATCGAGACGCTGAACGACGAGCTGGGCTCGCTCTTCGGCAAGGCCAAGGCCGCCTTCAGGTATCTGATCTCGCGCAAGGGACCGCTTTCGATGAGCGTGAACCAGTCGGGCGGTTTTTTCAAAGGCGACGACGAAGAAGCGCAGCCGAACCTGCAACTGTATTTCAACCCGCTCTCGTATCGCATTCCGAAAAGCAGCAAGGCGCAGTTGGAGCCGGAACCGTATTCGGGTTTCCTGCTGTGCTTCAACCCATGCCGGCCGACGAGCCGCGGATCCATCGAGATCGCATCCGATCGCGTGGAAGATGCCGCGAAGATCAGCATCAACGCATTGACGACGCCGAGAGACATCCGCGATGCGGTGCAGGGCAGCAAGCTCGTGCGCAAGATCATGAGCTCGCCCGCATTGCGCGCGATCACGGCGGAGGAAATCTCGCCGGGACCGGCCGTGAAGAGCGACGCCGACATGCTGGAGTACTTTCGCGAGCAGTCGGGCTCGATCTATCACCTGTGCGGTTCGTGCGCGATGGGCCCGGACGCGCGCACGGCGGTGGTCGACGAGCGCTTGCGCGTGCATGGCGTAGCGGGCTTGCGCATCGTCGATGCATCGATCTTTCCGAACATCACGTCGGGCAATCTCAACGCGCCGGTGATGATGGTCGCCGAGAAGGGCGCGGACATGATTCTCGACGATGCCCGCACGGTTGTCGAGCGAGTCGCGGCGCCTGTCTCGATCGCCTGATTCGCTTCGGGGCGCAAGCGCATGCCTTCGCGCCCCGAAGCGGAATAAATCGCCTCGATTCGTAAAATCTCGCCCAAGAGCGACACGTTTCAGCGTGGATCCGTGTTCAATGCGCGTGTTGAACGCAAGGAAAAGGAGACCGATTTGAAGCGAAAGATGCCTGCCCTGAATGCGCTGAGGGCTTTCGAAGTGGCCGGGCACACCGGCAGTTTTACGCGCGCCGCAGAAATGCTGCACGTGACTCAGAGCGCGGTGAGCCGCCAGGTTCGCCAGCTCGAAACACAGCTCGGCGAGACGCTGCTGTTGCGCCGCCATCATCATCTGGAGTTGTCGGCGACGGGGCGGCTCTTGCTGCAGGCGCTCAAGATGTCGTTCGACTGCATCGAGCTCACGGTGCGCGGCATTCAGGAACGGACGCATTTGCGGCGCCTGCGCGTCAATGCCCCGCCTACCTTCGCTAACCGCTGGCTGATGCCGCGGCTGCAATCGCTGCGCGCCGCCGCGCCGGAAGTCGAAATCACGCTGACTACGCGTCTGAAAGACGACCTCGTCGAATCGGGCGCGCTCGACTGCGCAATCCGCTTCGGCAATGGAGAATGGGGCGGTCTCGACAACCAGTTGCTGATGAACGAACGGCACATCGCCGTCTGCTCGCCCGCGATGATAGGCGGGCGCGATACATCGGAGATCGATCTCAACGCTTTTACGCTGCTGCATGTGCTCGCGGCGACCGATCAGCGTTATCTTACATGGCAGCACTGGCTCAAGGCGGCGCATATCGAAGGTGTCGATACGCGCGGCGGCTATGAGTTCGATCTGCTCGATCACGCGATCCGCGCGGCTTCCGACGGTCTCGGCGTCACGATCGCCGATCGCCACATGATCGGGCAGGAGTTGCGCCAGGGATCGCTGGTGCCGATCCTCGATGTCGAGGTGGACGGGCATCAGTCATACTGGCTCGTCACGCGCACCGGCCAGGACGATGCGCCCCAGGTCGCGCTCTTTCGCGAGTGGCTGCGCACGGAGATCGAGAAGCAGGCGCGCGCTCTCGGCGACAAACGAGGCACGCGCAACTAAGGGAGAAGATCGTGCGGCGACTGCCATCGTTGACGGCGTTGCGTTTTTTCGAGGAAAGCGCGCGCCATATGAGCTTCAACAAGTCCGCAGCGGCCTTGTGCGTGACACCGGGCGCGGTGAGCCGCCAGATTCGTCTGCTCGAGGACGCGCTCGGCACGAAGCTTTTCGTTCGTGACCACAAGGGCATTCGGCTGACGAAGCAGGGTGCGGAACTGCTGGCGTGCCTGTCGGAAGCGTTCGATTCGATCGAGCGTGTCACGCGATCGCTGTCGACCGTGCAACGCGGCGAACGCAAGCGTCTGACCGTCAGCGCGCCGCCTACGTTTGCGACGCGCTGGCTGTCGCCGCGCTTAGGCTCGCTGATGGACGCGGTGCCCGACATCGATCTTTCCGTGCGCACCGACGCCGCCGATGACCGCCAGTGCAGCATTCGCTTCGGTTACGAGGCGCGGGCGGATCATCGTTCGGAGTTGCTGTTCATCGAGCGGCATGTGCTCGTCGGCGCGATGAAGTTCGCGGGGCAGTCGGTCGAGGCGCTGCTCGAGCGGCTGCCCGCGCTGCATGTGCTGCATAACGATGCACGGCTGACGCTGTGGCCCAACTGGCTCGATGCGGCGGGACTGCCGCGCGCCTTCGGCGAGAACGGCATCGAGTTCTCGACGCTCGATCAGGCAATTCATGCGGCCCGCGCGGGTTCGGGTCTGGCGGTCGTCGATCGCAACATGATCGCCGATGAACTGCACGATGGCGCGCTCGTGTTGTTGTCGCCGGTGGAATCGAACGGGCCTTATGGGTATTGGCTGGATATCGCGCCTTCGTTTTCGGGTTCGGATAGTGTGCAGGCGTTTGCGGAGTGGTTGAGGGCCGAGGGGGCTGCGGCGCAGGCGATTTCCTGAGCCTCGGCGATTGCGCTCGGGCTCATTAGGAGAAGCGAGGCGGCGATTCCGGGCGCACGCTTACTCCGCCACATGGAGCTTTTTTCCGTCGAACAAGGCAGCAATGCGCGTTGCCAAAGAAAATGCGGCAACGATGACGTTGCCGCATTTCGGGCGCTGCGAGTCTCACCCCCCGCTCTCACCCCCCGCTCGCCTGACTCAACGTCAGATGCTTCGTCTCCGGCGCCCAGGCGATCGAAACCAGCATTCCCACGAGCAACACGCCGGCGAGCGCGAGCATCGTCATCTGCACGCCGGCCTGCGCGATCCCGATGGGCAACAGAAACGTCCCCACCGCCGATCCCAGCCGGCTGCACGCAATCGACAGTCCCACGCCGCACGCACGCGCCTCGGTCGGAAAGCACTCCGGCGGAAACACGCCGACCAGATTCGAGAATGCCGACATCGTCAGCGTGAAGACGCCGAACGCGACGATCATCCCGACATTCGCCGATGACGGCAGCACGCTCAACGCGAACAGCGACAGGCAGCACACCGCGAACGATCCGATCAGAAACGAGCGCCGCGACAACTTGATCGTCAGCCAGATACCGAGCAACGCGCCGAGCACGAGAAAGGCGTTGAGCAGCAGATCGGCACCCGAGCCTTCGGGCAGATGGATCGCCGTGAGAATGCTCGGCAGGAACGTGTAGATCGCGAAGTACGGAATCACGAGGCACACGAAGAACGCACAGTTGAAGACCGTGCGGCGGATCAGATCAGGCTCGAAGAGCCGCGCGAAACCGCCCTTGCCGGCGAAGTGCTCGCCCGTGTCGGCTTCGAGCGTCACGTTCGGCCCGAAGTGCTTGCGCACGATGCGCATCGCTTCGTCCACGCGGCCTTTGCCGAGCAGCCAGCGCGGCGACTCCGGCGTGCCGATGCGCATGATCAGCACGAGGAGCGCGGGCACGCCGGCGGACGCGAGCAGCCAGCGCCACGCATCGGGCGACGCATCCGCGTAGTGCATGCCGAGCACGTTCGCGATCACATAGCCGATCGTCCAGATCACGCTGAACGAACCGAGCAGCACGCCGCGATGCTTGCGCGGCGAGAACTCCGCGAGAATCGCATGACCGACCGCGAAATCGCCGCCCATGCCGAAGCCGATCAGCACGCGCAACGCGACGAGCATCGCCGGCGTGGCCGCATAGAACTGCGCGAACGCGGCCGCCGTGATGATGATGAAGCTCAGCAGGAAAATCTTCTGGCGGCCGAGGCTGTCGGAGAGCCAGCCGAACACGAGACTGCCGAGAAAAATGCCGACAAGCGCCGACGAACCGAGCAGGCCCATCCAGAACGCATCGAGCGGAATCTGCTTGTTCAACGACGACAGCGCGTAACCGATCGTGCCGAGCGCATAGCCTTCGGTGAAGTGCGCGCCGAAAGTGAGACCGGCTATCTTCACGTGAAAGCGGTTCAGCGGCACATCGTCGAGTGCGACGCGCGGGTGCGCGGTATTCGCGGTATTGAGAGGCGCGTTCGCGCCGGGTGCGAGCGGCTGCGCGCCCAGACTTTGCATGTCCAAGAGTATCTCCTCCACTTCCGGATGGAGCGGCGCGTCGTACGCCGCATGAAAACCGCGCACGCGATGGCGTTATCGTTCGTGCGCGCGCGGTGTGATGCTGAATCAGCGGCCGAGCCCGGCCATCATCATGTACTTGAGCTCCATGTATTCATCGAGCCCGTACTTCGATCCTTCGCGGCCCAGGCCCGACTGCTTCACGCCGCCGAAGGGTGCGACTTCGGTCGAGATGATGCCTTCGTTGATGCCGACCATGCCGCTTTCCAGACCCTCCGCGACGCGCCACGCGCGACCCAGATCGCGCGTGTAGAAGTACGCGGACAGGCCGAACGGCGTGTCGTTCGCGGCGGCGATGACTTCGTCTTCCGTCTCGAAGCGAAAGCACGCGGCCACTGGACCGAAGGTTTCTTCATCGGCGATCAGCATCGACGGCACGGCGTCCGCGAGCACGGTCGGCTCGTAGAAGGTGCCGCCGAGCGCGTGCGGCTTGCCGCCGGCCAGCACCTTCGCGCCTTTGCTCACGGCATCGGCGACATGAGCTTGAACCTTCTTCAGCGCGGCCTCGTTGATGAGCGGTCCCTGATCGAACTCGCCCGCGAGCCCGTCGCCGACGCGCAGCTTGTGCACGGCGCGCGTCAGTGCCTGCGTGAACGCATCGTAGACGCCGTCCTGCACGTAGAAGCGGTTCACGCACACGCACGTCTGCCCGGTGTTGCGGAACTTCGACGCGATCGCGCCCTGCACGGCGGCGTCGATATCGGCGTCGTCGAACACGATGAAGGGTGCGTTGCCGCCCAGCTCCAGCGACAGCTTCTTCAACGTATCCGCCGATTGCTTCGCGAGCAGCTTGCCGACGCGCGTCGAGCCCGTGAACGACAACTTGCGCACGGCGGGCGATGCGGTCAGCGCGGAGCCGATGGCGACGGCATCGCCCGATACGATGTTGAACACGCCCGCCGGAATGCCCGCTTCCTCGGCGAGCACCGCCAGCGCGAATGCCGACAAAGGCGTCTCTTCGGAAGGCTTCAGCACCATCGTGCAGCCGGCGGCCAGCGCGGGGCCGGCCTTGCGCGTGATCATCGCGAGCGGGAAATTCCACGGCGTGATGGCCGCGACGACACCCACCGGCTCGCGCGTGACGATGATCTTCGAGTTCGGTTTCGGACTCGGAATCACGTCGCCGTAACTGCGCTTCGCCTCTTCCGCGAACCATTCGAAGAAGCTCGCCGCGTAGGCGACTTCGCCGAGCGCTTCGGCGAGCGGCTTGCCCTGCTCGCGCGTGAGCAGTTCGGCGAGCGTGTTGCGGTTCGCGAGCATCAGCTCGCCCCAGCGTTTCACGCGCGCGCCGCGCTCCTTGGCGGTCAGCGAGCGCCACGCGGGGAAGGCGCGCTGCGCGGCATCGATGGCCTGCTGCGTCTCCGCGGCGCCGCCGCGCGCGACGTTCGCGATCACTTCTCCCGTCGCGGGATTGCGCACGGGATACGTGCTCGCGCTTTCGCACCAGCGGCCATCGATGTAATGACTCGATTGCAACAGCTTGCTCATGCCGCGCGCTCCAGTGCGTGTTCGAAGACGCCTTGCGCCGCACGCGAATCGCGCGCGATGCGGCGTCCGGCCGTGTAGTCGTTGATGAGATCGCACGGCGTGTAGTTGCGCTCGAGCTCGTGCAGTTCGTCGTCGTCGAGCTTCGTGTCGAGCGCGGCGAGCGCGCTGTCGAACTGCGCGGCCGAATCCGCGCCGACGAGCATGCTCGAAATACCCGGCCGGCTCAACACCCACGCCTGCGCGATCTGCGCCGCCGGCACGCCGCGCCGCGCCGCGACACGCGCGACCGACGCCGCGATGTCCAGCGACGCGCGATCGCCGTACATCTGCGCGGTGAAGAAATCCGTCTGGTTGCGCGTGGACTTCGCATCGGACGTCAGGAGGCCGCGCGCGAGCGGACTGAACACCGACACGCCGACGCCCTGATCGATGCAATACGGGATCATCTCGCGCTCTTCCTCGCGATACGCGACGTTCAACTGCAACTGCATGTTGATCGGCTTGTGCCAGCCGTGGCGCTCGCACGCCTGCATGATCTTCGCGAACTGCCACGTGTACATCGTCGATACGCCGATGTAGCGCGCCTTGCCCGCGCGCACGATGTCGTCGAGCGCGCCCATCGTCTCCTCGACGGGCGTGTTCACGTCGAAGTAATGCAGCATGTAGATGTCGACGTAATCCATGCCGAGACGCCTGAGCGACGCGTCGATGCCGTCCATGACGTGCTTGCGCGAATGGCCGCCCGCATTCGGATGGTTCGCCATGTCATAGCCGACCTTCGTCGTCACGACCACCTCGTCGCGCTTGACCAGCCGCTTCAGAATGCGGCCGACGACCTCTTCGCCGACACCCGTCGAATAGAAATCGGCCAGATCGATGAAGTTCACGCCGCGCTCGATGGCGTGCTTCACGATCGGCTCGCTTTGCGCTTCATCGAAAATCCACGGCTTCCATTGCGGCGTGCCCATGTTCATCGTGCCGAGGCACAGGCGCGACACCTTCAGGCCGGACTGGCCGAGACGCACGTATTCCATTTGGCGGGCTCCTTACTTCTTCGGCGTGTAGAACGGATTCGACACATCGCGCGCCGCCTTGAACACGGCTTCCTTGCGCGGCAGGCCTTCCATCGCGGCGATGATCGCGTTCTTGCACGCGCGATAGTTGTTCTCGAACACGGCGTCGAGATCGTCTGTTTTCGGATTGACCCAGTTCGCCGACACGACGACCCAGTCGTTCTCGGCTTCCGGCGGCAACGTGCCGTTTTCGAGGGATTCGGCCACCGCCTTCGCGATGCCCGCCTGCGAGGCGCCCCAGGTCGCATTGCCGTGGAAGTCGCCGTCGATCTGCGCCTTGTTGACGTAGAGCGTGAGCGGCTTGGTCGGCACGCCCGGCTGCGCGATCACGACGAACGGCGCGTGACCGGCGGACGGCGTCGCGAGCGCGGTCGCGAATGCCTGGCCGGCCGGGCCGTTGCGCGGGCCGACCAGCACGTTGATGTGCGCGAGATTGACGCCCGGCCCTTCGAAGCCTTCGCCGATAAACAGGTTCTTTTCCATTGACTCCTTCCTTGTGTCCGCGTGATGGGTAAGGTTCAGCCACCGTTGACGGTGGACGTGAGGCATTCTGCGGTGCACTTCGCGCGGGGAGGAATCGAGGATTTTTGAGGGTGGGGTTGACGAAAGCTCAACTCGGGGATGACCCGTAGGCCGAATCGTTTCGATGGCGTCCGCTTTCAGCTTCCTAAGGTTCCCATAAGCAACGATTACCGAAAATGACAGATCGTTCCTAAATGCGGAGCGTTCCGGCGTGGGCGCGCCGCGACGTCTCCGGTGACGCGCAATGCCTTCCACTCAACGCATCTCCCGGCTCCATGCCACCGACGTCCCGTGGCGCTACTACGATCTCGCCAAATCGCGCGTGCGGATCCACGAACCACCCGCGCCCGACGAGGTCTGTCTATGGCTCGTGCCGAGCGAGTTCCGTTTCGCGTCGGCGTCGAACATCGGAAACTGGCTCAGTCAGTCCGAACGCAAACGCGCGCGGCTGCATCCGAATTCGGCGCTCGGGCGGCGCTTTTCCGTCGCGCGCGCGACGCTGCGTCTCGTGCTCTCGCACATGCTCGATTGCGAACCGCACGAAGTGGGCGTGGACGATGAGCCGGACGAACGCATCGTCGTCACGCATCCGAATGTCAAGGACGCGATTCATGTCGATGTCGCGTACTCGGGCATCTGGATCGTGATCGCGGTGGCATCGGCGAGAATAGGGCTCGGTCTGACCGTCGAGCCGGCCGGTGCCCATGACGCGGCCGCCAGACAGGCGATGTGGGACGAAGCGGCGCGGATCGGCGGAACGCGCGCGGCGCGCGGCGCGGCTGGCGAGGAAGTCGGCCGGCCCGACTGGCACGGCATGACACTGCCGATGCCCGGCGGCATCTGCGGCGTACTTGTCGTGGACAAGCCCGTCGCACGCGTGCAGGCCTTTGGCTGGGAACGGCCGCTCGAAGGGGAGGACAGCGCTGTCGCGTCCTGAGCCCGCGCGCGGGCCGGGCCATTCGGGAGAAACAGGACATGATGGATTACACGGCGCTCGCTCAGCGTCATGCGCTTGCGATCATCGCGATCGTGCTCTTCGTCGTTCCGTCGATCGCGGCTGTCATCCAGGCCTGCGCCGCGCGCGCCCGGCGCGTCCCGGACTCGGTCATCGCGGCGGCGGCGGGCGTGGTCGTCGTGAGCGGCGCGGCGGTGTTCTTCGCCATTGCAACGCGCATCTCGCACGGCACGGCGTTTTCATCGGCGGATCAACAGCTGCTCGACGCCGTCCGCGACGGCACGCCCGCGCCGGCCGCGCGCTGGTTCGCGGGTTTCACGCATCTCGGCGATCCCTGGTTCCTCGCGCTGCTGTGCGCGCTGATGTGCGGCGTGCTCGTCTCGGTGCGCCGCTTCGGCCTCGCCGTCTATCTGGCGGCTGTCACGAGCGCGGGCGGCCTGCTCAATCAGGCGCTCAAGGCGATGATGCGCCGCGAGCGCCCGACCGGCTCGGTGGTGCCGCTTCCGGAAAGCTTCGCGTTTCCGAGCGGCCATACGTTCGGCTCGATCGTCTGCTATGGCATGTGCGCTTATATGCTGCTGCGCCTTGCGCCGACGCGCCGGGACCCGCTCGTCGTCGCGCTGGCGTGCTTCATCGTGCTGGCGATCGGCACGAGCCGCGTCGTGATCGGCGTGCATTTTCCCGGCGATGTGATCGGCGGCTTCGCGTCGGGCGGCGCGTGGCTGGCGGCGTGCATCGGCGCGGCGGAGATCGCGCGACGACATTCACGCACACTTTCGGACTAGGTCGATTGTCACGCTTGCCTGCTGTCGATAGCTTTAATGCTTTGCGCGGGTTGAAGCGATGTTCAAGTCGAAAGTAGGTGGCGTGGCGGGGCTGATCCTCGTTCTGATCGGTCTGAGCGGATGTTCGGCCTTCAGCAAGGACCCCGATCCGAAGGAATACATGAGCCGCGTGAAAGTGGGCATGACGCGCGCGGACGTCGAAGACAATCTCGGCCCGCCTGACGGAAGCTGGGGTCCGTGGCATTCCGTGTGCACCGAATACGGTTTCGGCAAGCATGGCGCCGACCGCTATTCGATCTACTACAACAACCAGAGCCGCGTGGTGTTCATGGAGCACGCGGGATGCAGCGTCACGAGGGCCAAGGAAGTCGGCCTTCGCTGAGCGCCAAAAACGACAAACCCCACGCTTTTACTGAAAGCGTGGGGTTTTTTCATGGAGCGCATCAGCTCGCCGTGGGCCGCCACTTCAGCAGACGCTGCTCGACGGCCGTCAGCAGATAATCCGCCGCCAGCGCGACCACCGCGAGCACGATCATCGCCGCGAACACGCCGCTTGCGTTGAACGCGCCTTGCGCCGTCGAAATCAGCAGGCCGATGCCCTGCTTCGAGCCGAGGAACTCGCCGACGACCGCACCGACCAGCGCGAAGCCGAAGCTCACGTGCAGGCTCGCGAGAATCCACGAGAGCGCCGACGGAATCACGACGGACGTCGTCACCTGAGCGCGCGACGCGCCGAGAATCTGCGCGTTCGCGATCATGTAGCGGTCGGCTTCGCGCACGCCCTGGAACGCGTTTGCGAACACGACGAAGAAGACCATCACGACGGCGAGCGCGACCTTCGACGCCATGCCGAGGCCCAGCGCAATCACGAATACCGAGCCGAGCACGACGCGCGGAATCGAATTGGCGATCTTGATGTAGATGCTGAACACGTCCGACAGCAGCTTGTTGCGGCCGAGCACGATGCCGCAGATCACGCCCGCCACCGAGCCGATGATGAAGCCGAGCCCCGTCTCTTCGAGCGTGACCCACACTTGCGTGAGCAACGGCCCTTGCGAGGTGCCGTCGACGAACCATTCGACGATCTGATCGAAGATGGCGGACGGCATCGAGAAGAAGAACGGATCGATCCAGTGGAGACGGGCCGACAGTTCCCAGCCGCCGAGCACGAATACGAGCACCGCGATGCGCAGGCCGATCACGAGCGCATGGCGCTGCCTGATGCGCTTTTGCGCCTCGCGTTCGACTTGCGCGAGCGCGCCGGGATCGATGCCCGAGGGCATCGCTTGTTGAGGCGTGGACATGGTGATGTTCCTTTGGAGCAGGTTCAACCGATCTGCACTTCTTCGCGCAGGTCGTGCCAGATATCGCGCGAAATCTCGATGAAGTGCGGGTGATAGCGAATCTCCGACGTGATGCGCGGACGCGGCAGGTCGATCTCGTAGACCTTTTTGAGCGTCGCGGGTCGCGCCGTGAGCACGAACACGCGATCCGCGAGCGCGATCGCTTCTTCGAGATCGTGCGTGACGAACACGACAGAACCCGCATTCGCGGACCACAGTTGCAGCAGTTCGTCCTGCATCAGCGTGCGCGTCTGCATGTCGAGCGCGGAAAAGGGCTCGTCCATCAGCAGGATTTCGGGCTTGTTGATGAAGGTCTGCGCGAGCGCGACGCGCTTTCTCATGCCGCCCGACAACTGATGCGGATAGTGCTTGCCGAACTTGTCGAGACCGACGCGGCGCAGCCACGACTGCGCTTCGTCGTAGGCGGCCGATTTCGAGCGGCCGCGATAGAGCGGGCCGGCGGCGACGTTGTCGAGCACGGAGCGCCACGGAAACACAGCGTCGGCCTGGAAGACGAAGCCGATGCGCGGGTCGATGCCGTCGACCGGCTGGCCCATCACGCGCACTTCGCCCGTCGTCGGCTTGAGCAGGCCCGTGATCATGCTGAGCGTGGTGGACTTGCCGCAGCCCGTCGGACCGACGATCGCGACGAACTCGCCCTTCGCGACGGACATGCTGAACTCGCGCAGCGCGACCGTCGCGCGGCCGTCGGGCGAGATGAAGCGGCACGATACGTTGCGCAGCTCGATTGCCGGCGTGTCTTGCGTGCTGGTTGAAGTCATCGCGTCGAGCCTCATTTGGAAGCCGTCGCCGTGCCCGACAGATACTCGTTCGAATACGTGCGCGCCAGATCGATATGCTTGCCCTTCACCGACGGATTGAACGCCGCGAGCACTTTCAGCACGGTATCGGGACCATCGGCGGGCATCTTGCCGTCTTTCGTGAACATCGGCAGCGAAGCCTTCAGCGCGGCCACGTACAGGTCCTTGTTCTTCGCGTAGTAGTCTTTCGGCATCTTCTCGGTGATCTCTTCGGCGCTGTGCGTCGCGATGAAGTTGAGCGTCTTCGCGAACGCGCGCGCGAGCTTCGCCGCGTCTGCCTTGTGCGCTTCGGCCCACGCGCGCTGCACGTAGAAGCTCGATGCCGGATACGTGCCGCCGAGCGCGGCGCGCGTGCCCTCGATCGTGCGCATGTCGACGAGCACCTTCGCATCGCCGGTCTTCAGCAGTTGCGAGACGGTCGGCTCGGTGGTCATGCCCGCGTCGATGCGCTCCTGCTTGATCGCCGCGATGAAGCTCGCGTCCGCGCCCACCGGCAGCAGCGTGTACTCCTTCGACGAGACGCCCGCGCGCTGGGCGAGATATTGCGTGAGAAAGCTCGTCGACGAGCCGAGGCCCGTCACGCCGAGCGTCTTGCCTTTCACGTCGGCCATGCTCTTGAGCTTGTCGGCCTGCTTCGTCGAGACCATTTCGACTTCGCCCGGCACCTGCCCGAAGATCACGAGCGCCTGCACCTCCTTGCCCTTGCTCTGCAGATCGATGGTGTGATCGTAGAAGCCGACGACGCCCTGCACGGCGCCGGCCAGCAATTCGTTCTCGGCATCGACGCCGGCGGGCTGCGAAAGGATCTCGACGTCGAGCCCTTCGTCCTTGAAGTAGCCGAGCTGCTCGGTCAGCTTCGCGGGCAGATAGATGATCTTGGTGGCCCCGCCGACCATGATGGAAATCTTCTCGGCATGCGCGGACACGGAAGCGGCGGCGAGAGCAAAAGCGATACCGGATACAGCAGCGATCTGGCGCAGAGTACGCATCAGGAGTCTCCTTGTGTGGGCCGCGATGTCAGAGAGGGCCCGCTTTTTCGATTGTGTGCGGCGATTATAGAAACGCGAAACCTTCTGCCAGCTTTCGATGCCGATCGCAAAACATGGGTGTTAACCCGATGCTTCATACGCGGCCGTTGCCGCCTACAATCGCCCGGCTATGCTCCGCACACGCGTGCCACTGCTCATGAAACTGCTGCTGATCGAAGACAATCCGACGCTCTCGCTCTGGCTCGCGAAGACGCTGGAACAAGAGGCGTTCGTGCTGGAAGCCGTGCAGGACGGCGAATCCGCCGACCTGCTGCTGCGCGCGAATCAATACGATGTCGTGCTGCTCGATCTCAACTTGCCGCGCCTGTCGGGCAAGAACGTGCTGCGCCGCATGCGCCAGCGCGGCGACGCGACGCCGGTGATGATCCTCACGGCGAGCGGTTCCATCGACGAGAAAGTGGAGTTGCTCGGCGCGGGCGCGGACGACTACCTCGTGAAGCCTTTCGAAGTGCGCGAACTCGTCGCGCGCGTGAAGGTGATGATCCGGCGGCGCTCTTCGTCGACGGCGAACGAAGTGTCGTGCGGCGATCTCGTGTTCGATATCGACACGCGGCAATTCGCGCTCAAAGGCGTGCCGCTCAACGTGACGCCGCGCGAGCGCAGCGTGCTCGAAGCGCTGATATTGCGTCTCGGCAAGACGGTGTCGAAGGCGTCGCTGCTCGATGCGATCTTCGCGCACGAGGACAGCCCGAGCGAGGACGCGCTCGAGATCTATGTTTCGCGTTTGCGCAAGAAGCTCGACGGCAGTTCGGCCGCGATCGTCACGCTGCGCGGGCTAGGCTATCTGCTGCGCAAGAAGGACGATGACCAATAGCCTGCGCGTCCGTCTTCTGTGGTGGCTGCTCGTGCCGCTCGCGATCTACGTGTTCGTGACGGGCAAGGCCGCTTACGACAACGCGCGCCACACGGCGGATCTCGTGCAGGACAACACGCTGCTCGCATCGGCGCGCATGATCGCGGGCGAGGTCGAATGGTCGGACGGCAGATTGCTCGTCGATATTCCGCCGGCCGCGCTCGAAGTCTTCGCGTCGCCTCAGGGCGATCAGGTCTTCTATAACGTGAGCGTCGACGATGGCCGCTTGCTCGCCGGCGTCCCCGATTTCCCCGCACGCGCCGCGGCGGGTCGCGACTCGCCGGACTATTACGACGCCGACTTGCACGACAAGCCGATACGCGCCGTCGGCTTCGTGCGCCAGATGTACGACAACGGCGCGATCCGCCGCGTGCTCGTTTCCGTCGGCAAGACGCAGGCTTCGCGCGATGCGATGGTGCGCGAGCTATGGCGTCCGCAACTCGTGCGGCAGATCGAGATGGTGTTGCTGGCGGTGGCGCTCGCGTGTATCGGCTTGACGTTCGAACTGCGGCCGCTCCTGAAAGTGAAGAAAGAAGTGATGGACCGCGATCCGATGCAGCTCGAACCGTTGCGTGTCGAGCGATTGCATACGGAGTTGCGGCCCATCGTCGAGGCGATCAACCAGTGCATCGCGCGGCTCGGGCTGCAGGTGGCGGCGCAGCGGCGCTTCATCGCGGATGCGGCGCATCAGTTGCGCACGCCGCTCACGCTGCTGGAGACGCAATTGCAGTTCGCGCGGCAGCATCGGCAGATGGAGCCGTCGCTGAACGAAGCGCTCGCCGCGATGCAGCGTAGCAATCGCTCGATGGTCGGCCTGACCAACAAATTGTTGCTGCTCGCCCAAGCCGAAGCGGCGGACTATACGCAGCTCGCAAAGCAAAAGGTCGATCTCGCCGGGATCGCGCAGAACGCGATCGAGGATCTCGCGATGTTCGCGCAGAAACGGGGAATCGATCTGGGCGCGGATCTGGTCGAATCGGCGTGGATCATCGGACATGAGGGATTGCTTTCGGCGCTCGTCCACAACATTGCCGAGAACGCGATTCGCTATACGCAGGCGGGCGGCCACGTGACCGTCGCCGTTACGCGCGACGCGCACAGCGTGACGCTGACCGTCACCGACGATGGTCCCGGCATTCCCGCCGAAGCGCGCAGCCGCGTATTCGAGCCGTTCTATCGTGCATCCGCCGATACGGAAGGCACCGGACTCGGGCTCGCGATTGCGCGGGAGATCGTGCAGGCGCATCGGGGAGAGATCGGGCTTCGGACGCGTGAGCATCCACAGCGGGGCGTGATCGTGAGCGTGTTGTTCGCGCGGACTTCTTGAATACTATGGAATGAACAAACGCGTTTGATCGCGCATTCGGAAATATACTTCTTCTTTGCGTGGCAGCAGCGACGGGGAAGAAGATGAAGCGAATCAGCGCATGGCTATTTGCATTATTGTTAGGAATACTCGTTAGCGGATGCGGTGGGAGCGACGGCGGTGCCGACGCCGCGAACGCCGCGGCCAAGGACTCGACGGGACAATCGAACGCGCAGATACAAGCCACGGACAAGGGATTCGCATTGTCCACCGTGATCTGGAAGCAGCTTCCTATCGGCGTATGCTGGGATTTGAGCAATGCCGATTTCTCGTTGTATGCCAATCAGCGCACCTGGAGTCGGCTGGCGGTCGAGGCGAGCTGGGAGGCGCATTCCGGCGCCGTGTTCACGGGTTGGCAGCAATGCACGAACGCGCCCGGCTACTACGGCATACGGATTTCGGTCGAAGACAGCGCCGCGACCGGACCGCATACGCAAGGTCTCGGAACGCAGGTGAATAACGTGGTAGGAGGAATGGTCCTCAACTTCACTTTCAAGAACTGGAGTCCGAGCTGCGTCGGGCGTGAAGAGTATTGCATCCGCAATATCGCCGCGCACGAATTCGGTCATGCGCTGGGGTTCGCTCACGAGCAAAATCGGCCCGATACACCATCGACATGCAAGGAGCCCGCGCAAGGCACCTACGGCGACACGATGATCGGCGCATGGGATCTGGCGTCGATCATGAATTACTGCAATCCGCAATGGAACGGTAACGGCCAACTCAGCGCGACGGATATCGTGATGGTGCAGATGTTTTATGGGGTGCGCTAAAAGGGTTAATTCCATGCTTTAAAACAGCGATGAAAGCACATTGAAATATTGTGTAATGAAATCGATAAATTGATTACATATTAAAAATATACTTCTCCGAGCATGCACGAGGATGCATGGCTTCAGACCAAGGAGAAGAATTATGCGATTTATCAGAGGGTGGTTGCCTGCTATATGTTTAGGATTGCTGCTTAGTGGCTGCGGAGGAGGCGATAACGGTAGCAGTGCTCTGAGCGCCGCCGCGAAGAGCGCTGAGGAAACATCGAGCGCGTCAGACAGGGCAACGGTAAAAGGATATGCATTGTCGACTGCCATCTGGAAGCAGATTCCGATCGGTGTGTGCTGGGACATGAGCAGTTCCGATTTCGCGCAGTATTCCACGCAACGGAATTGGACTCGACAAGCGGTTTCGGATAGCTGGGAGGAAAAGTCCGGCGTCGAGTTCACGGGATGGCAGCAATGCACGAACGACCCGAACTACTACGGGATTCGGATTACGGTCGAAGACATCGCTGGATCAGGGCCGCATACGATGGGCCTGGGCGCGGCCTTGAACAACAAGGTCGGCGGCATGGCGCTCAACTTCACGTTCAAGAACTGGAGTCCGAGTTGCGTCGGCCGTGAAGAGTATTGCATTCGCAACGTTGCGGCGCATGAATTCGGTCATGCGCTGGGCTTTGCGCATGAACAGAACCGGGCAGATACGCCTTCGTCGTGCAAGGAACCGGCGCAAGGCACCAATGGCGATACGATGATCGGCGCGTGGGATCTGGCGTCGATCATGAATTACTGCAATCCGGAGTGGAACGGTAATGGGAAGCTGAGCGCGACGGATATTGCGATGGCGCAGAAGTATTACGGGGTGCCGCGTTTAAGGGGAAGCTTCTATGTCGGGAAGTCGGGCTACTCTGCCCCGGCCAAAGTCACAGCGTACGATGCCACCACGCTTGCGGAGAAGGCCACGTTCGATTTTCCTGACTATTCGTTCGATGCGATATTCGCGAGCGGTGACGGAACGCGCGCGCATGTGGCTCTGCGCAAAGGGTCGGGCTTGAGGTATTTTCTGGCAACCATCGATACAGCAACCAATACTGTCCGGAGCATATCCGATGAACTGGCCACGGCGGCCTACGGGGACGACAACCTCCTGCCTTCGCTGGATGGACGTCAGTTTTACATCACGCAGAGCCCTCCTAACAGTATTGGAATCATCGACACTGACTCCGGAAAATTGACGAAGAGAATCGCGCTGCCGGGGTACTCGGTCAACAAGTTCGCTACGGCGAAGGATGATCGTGGAGGCCTCTACATACTGGCGGACAATACCAATACATGGCCGCGTATGCGCGAGATTCTTCGAGTCGATCTCGCAAGCGGGTCGATCACGCGATCATATCCGGCCGGCTTTGCTCCACTCGGGAATCCAAGCACTTATTATAAAAAGCCTGAGCTTGCGGTAACGCCTGATGCGAAGAAGGCCTATTTCGTGTTCTTCACTGCGCCAGCCGAAGGCAACCTGACAGAGTTGGATGTGGCAAGTGGCACCATGCGCACGCTAACCGACTTGCCAGTCATAAAGCCAAAGTTCCTTGCGGCAGCCACTAACGAACAAATCCTGTTCGGCGATGACAGCAGCGGAGATCCGAACCTGATCACGCTCTACGACGTGAGCAAACGGAAGACGACGATCCTGTTTACGACACCCTATTTGCAACAGGTTCAATACGAGTCGAGAACAGGGTCGATCTTTCACGCTGAGGGTTCGTCTAGTTCGGTAAATCAGTTGCGACCACTGGCAACGGGCGATGGATACAGCAATACGGATCTTCGGCTTTCCGCCCCTGTGAATTACCAGTCCATGTCTTTCGTGTTCGTCCCTCGCTAAGGCTCGCGCGGCCAAGACGAACGGCAAGCCTCGCCGCTCCGAGGCTTGCCAGATCGTCTTTTCTCGGACGACGGTTCGCAATTAATTTTGGATCCAAAATCCTTGATTCAATTTTGATCCAGGCGCACAATCCCCCGGTCAGCATCCCATCTCACCCGAGGGAGCCACCATGACCGACCGCGCCAACGCCGTTGCGAATCCCTACGCCGCGAGCGACAGCCCCCGCGTTTCATCGAAGTCGAGCCGCGCCGTCACCGCGGCCGTCGTCGGCAATATTCTCGAATGGTTCGATTTCGGCACCTACGCGTTCCTCGCGACCGTCATCGCCAAAGTCATGTTCCCCGCCGGCGACGACTTCGCCGCCATGCTCGGCACGTTCGGCGCCTTCGGCCTCGGCTTCGCGGCGCGTCCGCTCGGCGCGATCATCTTCGGCTGGCTCGGCGACGTGAAAGGCCGCAAGTGGACGCTCACCTTCGTGATGCCGCTGATGGCCGCCGCCACGCTCTTCATGGCGCTGCTGCCGACGTATGCGGCCATCGGCATCTGGGCGCCGATCCTGCTCGTCGCCGCGCGCATGCTGCAAGGCATTTCCGTCGGCGGCGAACTGGGTAACGCGGTGGCGTTTCTCGTCGAATGGGCGCCGCCGAACAAGCGCGGCTTCTACGGCAGCTTCCAGCAATGCAGCACGCTCGGCGGCATGCTGCTCGGCTCGGGCGCGGCCGCGCTCATGACGACGCTGCTCAGCCCGCAGGCGATGCTCGACTGGGGCTGGCGCGTGCCGTTCATCATCGGCGCCATCGTGATCGGGCCGATCGGCTGGATCATCCGCAAGCGCAGCGAGGAGACGCCCGTCTACCAGAGCGCGAGCGACGAAGCGCCCAAGACGAAAGGCCGCGCGCCCGCGCTGCTCGGCCTGCAAGCCTGCGGACTCGTGATCGTGTGGACGGTCTCGCTCTACGTGCTGCTCAACTATTTGCCCTCTTTCACGACGAAATACGTCGGCATGCATGCGTCGACGGCGCTCTGGCTCAACACGGCCGGCCTGATCGTGATGACTGCGTCGATTCCGTTCTGGGGCGCCGCGTCGGACCGTTTGGGCCGCAAGCCGATTTACGCGATCGGCTGCATCGCCTTTCTCGTTCTGCCGTATCCGATCTTCCATCTGATGCTGGCGTACAAATCGGCGGCGATCGTCGGCGCGGTGCAAGTGCTGGGCGGCGTGATCATCGGCATCTTCTCGGGCGTCGGGCCGGCCGTATTGTCCGAACTGTTCCCGACGAAAATCCGCACGACCTGGATGTCGATCGGCTATGGCATCGCCAACGCGATATTCGGCGGTTTTGCGCCGATGATCTCCATCGCGCTCATCAAGGCGACCGGCTCGCCGCTCTCGCCCGCGTACTTCGTGATGCTCGCCGCGCTGCTTTCGACGATCACCGTCATGACCATCAAGGAAACGGCGCACGCGCCGCTGCAATAGACATGGCAGGTGAAGACATGGCCGACGTCGTCGTGATCGGCGCGGGCATCGTGGGGCTGGCGTGCGCATGGGCGGCGCTGCGCGAGGGCGCGCGCGTGACGATCGTCGATCGCGATTTCGAGGGCGATCGCGCGTCGCACGGCAATGCGGGCGGCATCGCGGTGACGGAGAGCACGCCGATCGCGGTGCACGGCATGTTCACGAAAGCCGCGAAATGGCTGATGGATCCGCTCGGGCCGCTCGCGCTCGACTGGAAGCATCTGCCGAAGGCGCTGCCGTGGTTCATGGCGTTTCGCCGCGCGAGCGAGCCGGAACGCTTTCACGCGATATCGCATGCGCTCGCGCTGCTGAACAACCGCGTCTACGACGACATCGTGCCGATGTTCGACGATATCGGCGCGAGCGCGACGCATTATCGGCGTGGCGCGCTCACGGTCTATGAAACCGATGAAGCCTTCGCCGCCGATCAGGCCGAATGGTCCTTCAAACGAGAACTGGGCGCGCGCTGGCATGCGCTGAACGCGCAGCAGGTGCGCGAGTGCGAGCCGGCGCTTCTGCCGGTCTTCAGGCATGGCGTGTTTCTCGACGACTGGTCGCATATCGGCGATCCGCGCCGCGTCGTCACGTTGTTGCGCGAGCGCGTGCGCGGGCTCGGCGCGCGCTTCGTGACGGGCGTCGCGCGCGCGATCGGCTCGCCCGAATCCGTCTTGCTCGATGACGGTACGCGCGTGAACGGACGACGCATCGTGATCGCGGCGGGCGCGTGGTCGGCGGGGCTCGCGAAGTCGGTCGGCGATCGTGTGTTGCTCGAAAGCGAGCGCGGCTATAACGCGACGCTGCCGAAGCACGGCGTGGCGCTCACGCGCGAGGTGATTTTCGCGGAGCGCAAGTTCGTCGCGACGCCGCTCGACATCGGCTTGCGCATCGGCGGCGCGGCGGAGTTCGCGGGCATCGCTGCGCCGCCGAACTATCGGCGCAGCGATGCGTTGCTCGCGCTCGGAAAGCGCTTCATCGACGGCATCGACGATACGGACGCCGCGAAGTGGATGGGCCATCGCCCTGCAACGCCGGATTCGTTGCCGGTGATCGGCGCATCGCCGCGCATGCCGTCGGTCATCTATGCATTCGGCCACGGTCATCTCGGCCTCACGCAATCGGCAACGACCGCCGCGCTCGTCGCCGATGTGCTCGCGGGCCGCACGTCGCGCGTGCCGCTCATGCCTTATTCGATCGCGCGTTTCTAAACTGAAGGAGCAAGCATGCAAGTGAACTGGAAAGGTGTATTCCCCGCCGTCACGACGAAGCTCAAACAGGACGGCTCGCTCGATCGCGACGCCATCGTGAGCGGGCTGAACCGTCTGATCGACAGCGGCGTCGGCGGCGTCGTGATGATGGGCATGGTCGGCGAGAACGCACAGCTCACGCCCGAAGAAAAGCGCACGGTGCTGAAGATCGCGGTCGAAACGGTCAACGGCCGCGTGCCAGTCATCTCGGGTCTCGCGGAACTGAACACCGCCAACGCGATGCAATTCGCGCAGGACGCGGAGGCGATCGGCGTGCAGGGACTGATGGTGTTTCCGGGCCTCACGTATCGCTCGGACGATCGCGAGACCGTCGAATACTACCGGTCGATCGCGCGCTCGACGAAGCTCGGCCTGATGATCTACAACAATCCGCGCGGCTATGGCGTCGACATGCGCCCCGACCTGCTCGCGCAACTGGCCGATGAGCCGAACGTCGTCGCGATCAAGGAAGAGACCTACGACACGACGCGCGTCACCGATCTCTATGCGCGCTTCGGCGAGCGCTTCGTCGTGTTCTGCGGGGTCGACGATCTGATCGTGGAATCGGTCGCGCTCGGCGTGAAGGGCTGGGTGTCGGGCATGGCCAATGCGATGCCGAAGGAATCCGTCGACTTGCTGAACTACGCCGTGAGCGGTGACTACGACAAGGCGCGCGCGCTCTATCGCGCGTTGATCGACCTCTTCCATCTCGACACGCACGTGAAGCTCGTGCAGTACATCAAGCTCGCGGAGAACATCACGGCGGGCTATCCGGAATACGTGAAGGCACCGCGCCTGATGCTCGAAGGCGCGGAACGGCAGCGGACCATCGAGATCGTCGAAAAGGCGATCGCGAATGTGCGGGCGCTTGCGCGATGAAATCCACGTTCTTCTGCATCGACGGGCACACTTGCGGAAATCCGGTGCGTGTCGTCGCAGGCGGCGCGCCTGCTCTCGAAGGCGCGAACATGATCGAGCGGCGCGCGCATTTCCTGCGCGAGTTCGACTGGATTCGCACCGCGCTGATGTTCGAGCCGCGCGGCCACGAAGTGATGTCCGGCAGCATCCTCTATCCGCCGACGCGCGCGGACTGCGACCTGGCGATTCTCTTCATCGAAGTGAGCGGCTGCCTGCCGATGTGCGGGCACGGCACCATCGGCACGGTGACGACCGCCATCGAAAACGGGCTCGTGCGGCCGCGCGAACCCGGCGTGCTGCGGCTCGATACGCCCGCGGGTCTCGTGATTGCGCGGTATCGGATGGATGGCGAGCATGTCGATTCGGTGCAACTCGTCAATGTGCCTTCGTTTCTGCACTCGCAGGACTTGTCCGTCGAAGTCGAGGGTTTGGGCGAGATTCGCTTCGATGTCGCTTATGGCGGCAACTTCTATGCGATCGTCGAGCCGCAGCCCAACTATGAAGGCTTGCACAGGATGAAGCCCGCCGACATCCAGCGCCTCAGCCCGATATTGCGTCAGAAGGCCAACGAGAAGTATGCGTTCGTGCATCCCGGGAACGAGGCGATACGCGGCCTCTCGCACGTGATGTGGACCGGCGAGCCGACCGTCGCCGGCGCGAGCGCGCGCAATGCGGTGTTCTACGGCGACAAGGCCATCGACCGCTCGCCGTGCGGCACGGGCACGTCGGCGCGCATGGCGCAGCGCGTCGCCAAAGGACAGTTGAAGATCGGCGAGCGCTTCGTGCATGAGAGCATCATCGGCACCGTGTTCGAAGGCGTGCCGATGGAAGCGGCGCGCGTCGGCGAATACGAAGCGATCGTTCCGGCCATCGAAGGATGGGCGAGGGTGACGGGCCACAACACGATTTTCGTCGACGACCGCGATCCCCTCGCACACGGATTCCTGCTGAAATAACGGGAGAAACACGTCATGCTGATACTGAAAAACGCCCGCGTGCTCGACGCCGATCACGAGCGCGACGAGGGCCGCTACGCGATCGTGATCGACGGCGACACGATTCGTGAAGTCACGCGCGAGCCGGTCGAAGCGAGCGGCGCGCAAGTGATCGATGTCGGCGGCAAGACGGTGATGCCCGGCATGATCGACTGCCATGTGCACGTGATCGCGTCGGTCGCGCATCTCGGCAACAACAGCCGTCTGCCGAACACGTTCGCCGTGTTGCGCGCCGTGCCGATTCTCGCGAGCATGCTCAATCGCGGCTTCACGACCGTGCGCGATGCCGGCGGCGCGGACTATGCGCTGTCGCGGGCGATCGAAGATGGCGTGATCGCGGGGCCGCGCCTGTTCGTCGCCGGCAAGGCGCTCTCGCAGACCGGCGGCCACGGCGATTTTCGCGAGCGCTTCGACAACTCCGACCCGGACCCGTGCGGATGCAATCGAAACATGGGCGCAATCGGGCGCGTCGTCGACGGCGTCGACGAAATGCGCAAGGCCGTGCGCGAGGAAATGCGCGCGGGCGCGCATCACATCAAGATCATGGCGTCGGGCGGCGTGGCTTCGCCGACCGATCCCATCGGCAACCTGCAGTTTTCCGTCGATGAAGTGAAGGCCGCCGTCGAGGAAGCGGAATCGCATCAGACGTATGTGATGGCGCATGCGTACACGTCGAAGGCGATCGCGCGCGTGGTGAAGCTCGGCGTGCGCACGATCGAGCACGGCAATCTGATCGATGAGGAAACGGCGGGCGTGATGGCCGAGCATGGCGCGTACGCAGTGCCGACGCTCGTCACCTATGACGCGATGTCCAAGGTCGGCGCGCAGATGGGCCTCGCGAAAGACACCCTCGACAAGAACGAATCGGTGCGCAGGCGTGGGCTCGAAGCGCTCGCGATGCTGCACGGGCGCGGCGTGAAGATCGGCCTCGGAAGCGATCTCCTCGGCGACATGCATCAGTATCAGAGCGATGAGCTTTCGATCCGCGCGGATATCGTCGGCGCGTTCGAGGCGATTCGTCAGGCGACGGCCATCGGCGCGGAGATCGTCAACATGAAGGGCAAGCTCGGCGTCGTCGCGGCGGGCGCGTTCGCGGACTTGCTCGTCGTGGACGGCGATCCCCTGAAGGATATCCGCGTGCTGACGGGGCAGGGCGAGCGCATTGCGGGCGTGATGAAGAACGGCGCCTGGGTGCGCGAGACATTGCTATGAATCGACGTGCTACGATCCCGCAACTTCACGCAAGAGCACGATAAGAACGCCATGCCTCGGGTCGCCAATAAACCGCTTCGAACAGAGAGCGATTCCACGCACCGGATCGTGCGCACGACGACGGTCGAGCTCGTCACCACCGCGATCCGTCAACGCATTCTCTCGGGCGATCTCGCGCCCGGCGAAGTGCTGCGTCAGGAGGCGCTCGCGGACGAACTCGGCGTGAGTCGCGTGCCGATCCGCGAAGCGATCACGCGGCTGACCGGGGAAGGGCTGCTCACGAAAGTGCCGCACAAGGGCGCGTATGTCGCGGAGTTGTCGATAGAGGAAGTGCAGGAAACGTTCGAAATTCGCTTGCGGCTCGAACCGTGGCTCTTCTCGCAGGCCATTCCGCATATCTCCGATGCCGAAATCGCGAAGGCCGAAAAGCTCGTCAACGAAATGGATCTGGCCGATTCCGGCGTCTGGGGCCAACTGAACTGGCGTCTGCACGAGACGCTTTATCTACCCGCGCGGCGCGACATCACATTGCAGATGCTGCGCGTGCTGCACGATCGCAGCGACCGCTATTTCCGCTTTCAGGTCGTGCAGGTGCCGATCCGCGAGCAGTCGCACGAAGAACACATGAGCCTGATCGACGCGTGCAGAAAGCGCGATGCGAAGCTCGGCGCGAAGCTGCTCGAACAGCATGTGAAAACGGCGGGGCAGCAGATCATCTCGGTGGTCGAGAAGATCATGGCGCGATGAGACGCACGCACGCCGCGCGCGCGGCGTCGCGGGCATCGATGTCGATGTGAGCGTCGGCGGCGGCCGAAATCAGCGCGAACGCGGCTTCATCGACCATCACGACCGGCACGTTCGACGCATACAGTTCGTTCGCGACGATCGCGCCTATCGACAGAATCAGATCGCGCTCCGTGAGCACGATGCCCGCGGGTCCGGTGCCGTTGCGCAACGCTTCGGCGAGCACGCTGCTGCTCGAACTCGATCCGCGCGCGCGCGGCATCACCAGAATGCGCGACGCGAGACGCTGCCCGTGCCCGGCATGCGTGGCATCGACGATCACGCCGCGTTCGGCGTCGTAACCGCCCCAGAAACTGAGCGGCGGCAACGCGATGCCCGACGCCCGCGCGTGGCCCGGAACGAGCGTGACGGCTTCAAACGTGTTCATCGATGCACACCTTTCCTTCGAACGCCGATCGCACGCATTCGCTCATGCTGCCGAACGCGACCGTCACGCCGATATTGGCCGGCGCATAGTGCGCCCACTTGCCCGAGTTGGTCATCACGAGTCCGCTCACCTGCTTCATGACCGGCGTGATGTACGTGCACGTAT
The DNA here is from genome assembly GCF_905220305.1 of Caballeronia sp. J97. Lineage (NCBI taxonomy): Bacteria > Pseudomonadati > Pseudomonadota > Betaproteobacteria > Burkholderiales > Burkholderiaceae > Caballeronia > Caballeronia sp. J97. The sequence continues at coordinate 107,404 of NZ_CAJMZL010000016.1, forward strand.
CGACAACGATCTGCACGCCGCGTTCCGCCAGCCGGCGCGCGATACCCTCTTCTTCGAGCTGCCAGAGCACGAAGCGGCTCGTGTTCACATAAATATCGCAGCGCGGCGTGCCGTAATGTCGATCGAAGAGCGCGGCGAGCGTACGGAATTCGTCGACGGAAAAATGCGGCGTGCCGAGGCTCACGGCGGCGAGCGCGTCGCCGGGCAACGCGCGCGTCCAGCGCTGGCGCACCGAATGAAGATCCGCGGCGCTGACCGCGATCGTGCGTTCGGGCGCATGCCCTTGAAGCGCGGCATCGAGGGTCGCGGCTTCCGGCGTGATGCCGACCGCATGAAACAGCGCCACCGAGCCGCTCGATGCGGCGGCCGCGCCGAGTGCTTTCAGTTCGTCTTCGGTGGTGTCCTCGGGCAGGCCGGTGATGGCGGCCACCGTCGCGCCCGCCACGCTGCCGAGCAGAAAGCCGAGTGCGGCGAAATCGGCATCGCGATGCGTCGACGCGCGCAGATCCGGCGCGGCGATCACGATGCGCGCCGCGCGATTCGCCGCGACGTGCAGGCCCGCGTTCGGCACGCGAGCTGTGATCGCGGCGGCGAGATCGAGGAAATCGCCGTAACGGCTCGTGCGCGCGCCGAGCACGGAGTTCGCGAAGACGATCGCATTCGACTCCGCCCACGCGATCTGATCACCGAGCTTCGGACGATGCTTCAGTTGATACGGCGCGCACGTGAAGCTCGCCTCGCAGCCGAGCTCGATATGCGCCTGCATGAGCCGTTTGCCCGCGCTGGCGACCTCGGCATCGCCGCGAAAAAGCTCCGGATGGATCAGATCGAGCGAGCCGACATTGAGCGTGGTCGGCACGGCTACCTTCGCGCCGCTCGCGACGAAGCGCTCGACGAAATCGAGGCTCGCCGCGCCGTGATAAAGGCAACCGTCGATATGCGCGGACGAGATATCGATGAGCGCGTCGGCGTCCATGACGCGTGCCGTCGCCGCGACAATGCGCATCGCGAGCGCGAGGCCATCGCCGAGATCGCCGTTGAGCATCGCGGTGTCGCGTGGGGAAAGTGAGAGCATCGGAGTCGATGGGAAGGCGATGTTGAACGTCAGGGCAGGATAACGGATCGGCGCGCGCCGCTCAAATCGATCTAACCGGGTCGGGTGGTGCTGTTCCCGTTCGAGTCCGGCTTGCTGCCGGAGCGCGGATACCTCGAAAACGAGGCAAACCGTCATGGGCGTATCGCGTGACTGGGTTTCCGCGATGCGCAGGTCGCACGGTTGAAGGCCGGCGGGCTGGGATTCCGCGCGGGGCGCGAGCACGACTGAATCGTGACGGCGAACCAAAAAAAGGCACGTCGGGCCGAAGCCCGAGCGTGCCAAGGGAACGTCCCTGATTCAAACTGACCGGATCGAATCTCGCTACTGGATGTTCCCCGCCACGGCGATCGTCTGCCCCGTGATGTAATTCGATTCGGGCGAGCAGAACAGATAGACGCCGCCCGCCGCTTCCTCCGGCGTGCCGCCGCGCCCGAGCGGATTGCGCTGCGAGTGGGCCTTCAGCGTGTCGGCGTTGAGCCCGACGCGAATGTCGCGTCCGTCGATCTTCACGCTTGCGGCGGCCTCCGTGCTCACGGTCATGCGCGTATGAATCAGCCCGAACGCGACGCAATTCACGTTGACGTTCAAACGCCCCCATTCGCGCGCCAGCGCGCGCGTCATGCCGATCACGCCCGCTTTTGCCGACGAGTAGTTCATCTGCCCGGCATTGCCGTTCAACGCCGATACCGACGAGATATTCACGATCTTGCGATAGTGCTCGCGGCCCGCTTCCTTGTCGGCGGCATGCAGCTTCTTGATGTGCGGATAGGCCGCGCGCAGGATGCGGAAGGGCGCGGTGAGATGGCAATCCATGATGGCGTACCACTGCTCGTCGGTCATTCTCTGCACCACGTCGTCCCACGTGAAGCCCGCATTGTTGACGATGATGTCGAGGCCCTGGTACGTGTTCATTGCCGTGCCGATGAACCGGTCCGCGAAATCCGGCGCCGCGACATTGCCGACGCACGCCACCGCTTCGTGGCCCTGCTTTTTCAGCAGTTCGATGGTCTCATGCGCGGGTTCGGCATCGAGATCGTTGATGACGAGGCGCGCGCCCTCGCTCGCGAGCTTGAGCGCGATCGACTGGCCTATGCCGCGTCCCGAGCCGGTTACCAATGCTACTTTGCCTTCGAGCTTTCCCATGATGTCTTTCCTGATGAATGAAGTCACAGCGCGACGACCGCTTCGCCGACCACGCGCGGCTCACCGTACTGATTGACGGTCTGAATCTCGAGGCGCACGCGGCGTTCGCCTTCGGCCTCGAATTTCTCGATGACCGTGCCCGTGCACGTGATGACATGCCCGAGCTGCGTGATGCCGACGAATCGCGCGCCGAACGCGCGCAATTGCCGTTGCTCGACCCACGACGTGAGCAGCCGGCCGAGCCACGCCATCGACAGCATGCCGTGCGCGAACACGTCCGGCGCACCGGCGCGGCGCGCATAGTCGGTGTCGATGTGAACCGCGTTATGGTCGCCCGACGCGCCCGCGAACAACGCGAGCATCGTGCGGCTGACCGGGGGAAGAGAAATCGGCGGCAGGGTGTCGCCGACCTCGATCGAATCGAAAGTCACGATTTTCATACGCATGTCCTCCGCTTATCGCTGCACGATGACGCTGCGCAGATCGGCTACGTGCTCGCCGCGCTGGTTCGTCACGCGCGTCTCGCGCACGATGAACCACAGCGCGCCGTTCTTCTTGTCGTAGATGTCGGCGATCCGGCTTTCGTAGCGCAGCACATCGCCCGCATAAGCGATGCGGTGATACGTGAACGACTGCTCGCCGTGCAGGATGCGCGACATCTCCATGCCCAGCTCGTCGCGCCATCCGGTCGATCCCTGTTCGAATTCGAGCGAGAACAGGAAGGTGGGCGGCAGCGGCAGCGCGGGATAGCCCGCATCGTGCGCCGCGGCCTCGTCGAAATAGACCGGGTTCGTTTCGCCGGTCGCTTTCGCGAAGAAACGCAGGCGCCACGCATCGGTGGTCGCGGTGAATATCGGCAGGCGCATGCCGATATGCTTTTTGTCGATCGTCATCACGCGGCTCGCTTGAAGATGGTGACGACGCCCGCGCCCCCGAGCCCGAGGTTGTGCTGCATCGCCACCTTCGCGCCCGCGACCTGACGCTCGCCCGCCGTGCCGCGCAACTGGTGCGTCAGTTCGAAGCACTGCGCGAGACCCGTCGCGCCCAGCGGATGCCCCTTCGAGAGCAGGCCGCCCGACGGATTGGTCACCCACTTGCCGCCATAGGTGTTGTCGCCATCGAGGACCAGGCGTTCGCCTTCGCCCTCCTTGCACAGGCCGAGCCCCTCGTAGGTCAGCAGCTCGTTTTGCGCGAAGCAGTCGTGCAATTCGATCACGTCGATGTCCTCCGGCCCGACGCCCGCCTGCTCGTAAGCCTGCTGCGACGCATTGCGCGTGATGTCGAAGCCGACGACGCGGATCATGTCGTTCGCGGCATACGTGCTCGGCAGATCGGTGGCGAGCGACTGGCCGGCGATCACCACGTCGGTGCGCAGTCCGTGCCTGCGCGCGAACGCTTCCGACACGAGGATCGCGGCCGCGCCGCCGCAGGTCGGCGGGCATGCCATCAGGCGCGTCAGCACGCCCTCCCACAAAACCGGCGCGTTCATCACGTCTTCCGTCGACACGACGTTGCGGAACACCGCGAGCGGATTGCGCGCCGCGTGCTGGCTCGCCTTCGCCCGAATGCGCGCGAACGTTTCCAGCTTCGTGCCGTACTTGCGCATGTGCGAGAGGCCGGCGCCTGCGAACTGGCGGATCGCGGGCGGGATCTCGGTGTGGCCGACGAGTTCGTTGGTCATGGCGAGCGCGCGCTCGAGCGCCGGGGCGCGGTCGGTCCATTTCGGCGTCAGCGGACCCGGCTGCATGAACTCGAAGCCGACCGCCAGCGCGCAGTCGACCGCGCCGGATTCCACGGCCTGGCGCGCGAGGAACAGCGCGGAGGAGCCGGTCGCGCAGTTGTTGTTGACGTTGAGGATGGGAATGCCCGTCATGCCGACGCGATAGATGGCCTTCTGCCCGGACGTCGAGTCGCCGTAGACGAAGCCGGCATAGGCTTGCTGGATGGCCTTGAAGTCGAGTCCGGCGTCGGCGAGCGCGTCACGGATGGCGAACTCGCCCATCACGTCGTACGTTTCGCTCGCACCCGGCTTCTTGAACGGGATCATGCCGACACCCGCGACAAACACCTTGCGGCTCATGTGATTCTCCTTTCGTGGTCCAGGACTGCTGAAGTTGATTCGATGGAATGCTTCGATGACTTCACAACTTGCGCGAGATCAGATCGCGCATGACTTCGCTCGTGCCGCCGTAGATGCGCGTCACACGGGAATCGACGAACGCGCGGGCGATCGGATACTCCAGCATGTAACCGTAGCCGCCATGCAGTTGCAGCATTTCGTCGAGCGCCTTGCCGAGCGATTCCGTCGCGTACAGCTTCGCTACGGCGGATTCCTCCAGCGTCAGGCGTCGGCGCATGTGCTCGCCGAGATAGTGATCGACCATCAGCCGCACGGCGATGGCCTGAGCCTTGATGTCCGCGAGCTTGAACTTCGTGTTCTGGAAATCCCAGACCGTCTGGTTGAACGCGCGGCGGTCCTTCACGTAGTTCAGCGTGTGCTCGAGGCAGACTTCCAGCCGCGCCGCCGCGCCGATCGCGATGCTCAACCGCTCCTGCGGCAGTTCGCTCATCAGGTACGCAAAGCCCTTGCCTTCCTCGCCGAGCAGGTTCTCGACCGGCACGCGCACGTCGTCGAAGAAAAGTTCCGCGGTGTCCTGCGCGTACTGGCCGATCTTGTCCAGCTTGCGGCCGCGCCGGAAGCCCGCGCGCGTGGTCTCGACGACGATCAGGCTCACGCCTTTCGCGCCCGCCTTGGGGTCCGTCGTGCAGACCACCACCACGAGATCGGCGTTGAGCCCGTTGCTGATGAACGTCTTGCTGCCATTGATCACGTAGTGGTCGCCGTCGCGGCGGGCGGTGGTACGCACTGCCTTGAGGTCGCTGCCGGTGCCCGGCTCGCTCATGGCGATGGCGAGAATCTTCTCGCCCCGGCAGATCTCCGGAAGCCACTTGCGCTTTTGCTCCTCGCTGCCAATGCGCGCGATATAAGGTGCGACGATGTCCGAATGCACCGCGAAGCCCAGCCCACTCACGCCCACACGCGTCATTTCCTCGTTGATGATGGCCACGTGCCCGAAATCCCCGCCGCCGCCACCGTATTCTTCCGGAAGCGACAGGCAGAGCAGTCCCTGGCGAGCGGCCTTCAGCCAGGTCTCGCGATCCACGCAGCCGGCCTGGTCCCATTCGTGCTGGCGCGGCGCGCATTCACGCTCGAAGAAGCGTCGCGCAGTAGTACGAAGCATTTCATGATCGTCTCTGAAGACAGTGCGTTCGATGTGCATTGCAGTTTCCTGGGTAGTAAGTTTTTATGAGTTCGCGTGAAGTTGACGCATGCAGGCGATGTGCGAAGCCTGTGGCTGACGGCAGGGCGGGTCGACCGACGGCGGCTCGGCCATCGGCATCGGGTGCTCGGCGACGAGCGTGGCGCGGAATGGAATGAAATCCGCGAACGAGCGCTGCCCGATGCGCGGCCGCGATCCCCCGCCGCGAAGGCTCGGTGCGCCGCCCGCGCGATGTGCGACGCGCATCTGCCGCACGGAAAACCGTACGCGCCTATGTGGCGGCGTAGTCTTGCCGCTTGCTTCGAGCGTGCTCATAGCCTCTGTCTCCCGAGCATGGATGCCCTTTCTGCCGGATGCCGCCAAGGGGCGCGCGCCGGACTCCGGGATCGCGTGCCCTTTGTGTCCTCTGAGCATGAAGGATAGGCGCGGGTGCGATGGTGTGTGACCACCCGAGGTGGGTGGCGGCGTGCCGGGCGCCGCCGCGTATCGTCGCCGGGTGCCGAGTGATGCGCGAGGCGACTCGCCCGGTTCACGCCGAGGCGCCGGCCAACTTGTCGATCGAGCCCGCGCCCGGGATCACGCGCCCTTTTCCAGGGCGAGATCCCGCAGGCGCGCCACGGCTTCGTCGCGGCGCGACACGCCGAGCTTGCCGTAGATGTTCTTCAGATGCCATTTGACCGTTTCGGGCGAAATGCCCATCGTCCGGGCGATCTTTTTGTTCGGCAGAGCCTGCGCAAGGAGACTCAGCACTTTTGATTCGCGCTCGCTCAGGATGTCCTGCATTCCGGCGTCGCCGCAACGCACACCGGGCTTCGGCGCGGCGGACGACGGCGGCGCGGCGCGGCGCTGCGCGTCGCTCAGGCGGTCCGCGTAGAACTGCAGGACCGCATTCTGCGGCTCGTCGCGGGATACGCGGCCGATCAGATCCAGCGCGGCGGGATGGGCGTCGAGCAGCGTGCGCACGAGGCCCAGCCGGTGCCCGCGCCGCATCGCGGCCAGCGTGAGCGCGCGGGCCGACGCGGCGTCACCCCGGCAGTGCGCCGCGACGGCCTTCTGCATCTTGAAGAACACGACGCGCCGTTGCCAGCCGCGCTCGCGGCATAGCTCGATCAGCGAGGTGAGCGCAGGCTCGGCGGCATCGAAATCTTTCTGGGCGAGACGCCATTCGATGTGTGCCTGCTCGGCCATCACCCGGAAATCGGCCGCCTGGGCGCCGGTTCCGGCGCTTGCGGTCAACTCGTGGAGCCGCGCGAGATCCGGCTGCGCGGCGTCGAACTGCCCGGCTTGCAGCGCGCGCCGCGCACGCTCCGCGACGCAATGGACGAGCGCCCGGCGCAAGTCGTGCTTTTGCGCATAGTCCTCCAGCCGGTCGAGCCAGGCGAGCGCGCCTAACCGATCACCCGACAGCCAATATGACGACGACAGCACCGTGAACGCGCTCGTCACCGAATCCGGAAGCGACACGCGCTCGATCACGTCGACGTGCTTTTCGAGCAGCTTGCGCGCCTGTTCCGCATCGCCGGATTCGTACAGCACCTCGCCCAGCAGCGCGGTGGCGAGCGCGGTCGCTTCGGCCGCCGCGCCGCCGCGCGGCTCGGCTTCGTGAAGCACGTCGCGGCAGACGCGCTCGGTGCGCAGCAGATCGCCTTCGAGCAGATAGCTGAAGCCCACGAGGGCGCGTCCGTTCAGCGCGCCCGCCGATGTCGACAGGATCGGCGCGCCATGGGCCAGCGTGGCGCCGCGCTCGGTGTGAATGAGGCGCGCTTCATCGAATTCGCCGCACCGCGCGTGAATCCACGAGAGCAGATTGTTGCGCGCTCCGATCTCGATGCCGTGCGCGCCGTCGGGCAGCGCGCGCAACGGCGCGAGCAGCGCACAGGCCCCGTCGAGATCGTCGCGCTGGACGGCGAGCGCGGTCTGCAGAAGCGTCAGGCCGTAGCGCGACTGGGTGTCGCCGGGAGCGAGATCGGCGCGCAGCCGCTCGATCGCGCTTGCGCACGCGTCGAATTCGCGGGCGTACAGATGCAGATGGATCATCCAGAGCCGCAGGCTGGCGCGCGCCTGGACCTCGGCTTGCGGCAGCAGGCGCATTAGCGCGACTACCTTGCGCAGATCGCCGCGAAGATGCAGGCCGCGCGCGATGCGCACGACGAGATCGGCGGCGGCGGACGGATCGCCGGCGAGGACGGCATGGCGCACGGCCTCGTCGGCATGATCGTGATCGCTGAACCATTGCCACGCCGCGCGATGCACCTGCCGCTGCTGCGGCGCGCCGCGTTCGCGAAAGCGTTCGAGCAGCGTTTCGCGAAAGAGCGGATTCAGCCGGTGCCATATATGACGCGCATCGTGGCCGGCCGGCGCGAGAAAGAGATTGTCGCTTTCGAGGCGCGCGAGCAGGCGCAGCACGCTGTCGGGATGATCCTCTCCGCCGATCAGCGCAACACATAGCGGCGCGCACAAGCGCTCGCATACCGACATCCTCACGAGCAGTTCGACTTCGCTCGCGGCGAGCCGGGACAGGACTTCGCGCCTGAAGTAATGCGCGAACGTGCTGCTGTCCAGCAAGGGCGCGCCGTCCGACGGCGCATCGGGTGCGATGCGCGCCGGCGCGGCTCTCGCCCGCTTCGCGCCGGCCACCATGAGCTGAAGGCCCGCGACCCAGCCGTCGGTCATGTCGTGCATGCGCCGTGCGTCGCGCGTGCCGATGTCCGGAAAGTGCGACTGGAGGAACGCCGTGGATTCGGCCATCGAGAAGCGCAGATCGCGCATGTCGAGTTCGAGCAGCAGGCCCGCGTCGCGGATCCGTCCGAGCGACAGCGGCATCGCGCCGCGCGACGCCAGCACGACATGCAGATTCGGCGGCGCGTAATCGAGCAGCCATTGCAGCGACTGGTGGCAGCGCCGGTCCGTCAGACGATGCAGGTCGTCGAGGACGAGCACCAGATCGTCTTGGCGGCTCGTGATGCCGCGCACCAGCGCGATGATCGTGCGCTCGATCGCTTCGTCGTCCGTGCCCCGGCCGCCGAGCAGCGCCGCATCGCGCGAGATCGACTGATCGACGTGGGCAAGACTCGCGGCGAGCGCGTCGAGAAAGGGGGCGAGATCGTCGATTTCCGGAACGAGCGTGAGCCACGCGACCTGAAACGCGAGCGGATAGAGCGCCTCGCGCCACGCGATCAGCGCGGTCGTTTTCCCGTAGCCCGCCGGGCTTTGCATCACGATGCAGCGCTTGCGGCGCGCTTCCACGAGTTGCGCGACGAGCCGCTCGCGGCCGAGGACGCGCGTCGACGCGCGTGGCGACGCGCAGGCGGGCCCGGCCGGCGAAGGCGCGGATATAAGCGCCGGGTCGTCGTCGATATGGTTGGGATTGCGAAGGACGATCGTTTCAGTCATCTCACACCTGCGTCTCTCATGTGACCAGCTCGAATGCGAAACCAAATTAGGACTCTGCCTAATCCACTGATTCTAGCGGTCGCGATGCACGCCGCGCGCTAGGGAACATGCGTACATCATCGCGCCGAAGAATAGGAATAAGTCAATTGTTCGTTTTGCGAAAGAATGGTAGTCAGCGACGTCGAAGAATGCGGGTATTCCCGTGCCTACTCGCTTCGGGTAGTGATGGGTTTGTCATGGACTGCAACACTGGGCCGAAATGGGTCGGTGCTGCATCGGCGTGGGTCGTGCGCATCGATCACACACTGGCCGGTTCGGCACACAAGAAAGGAGACACCCATGCGTTTGATCAGGAACGGCATCGTCGGCGCGGCGCTGGCGATCGCGGCCGGCAGTGCGGCGGCGCAATCGAGCGTCACGCTCTACGGCGTTGCCGATGCATTCTTCCAGTGGTTCAACAATGGCGGCCGGCAGTCGTGGTCGATACGAAGCGGCGCCGGCAGCAGTTCGATGTTCGGCCTGAAGGGCAGCGAGGATCTCGGCGGCGGACTGAAAGCCGTGTTCACGCTGGAGAACGGCTACAACCTCAACAACGGCACCTTTTCGGTCGATAGCGGCGCGATGTTCTATCGCCAGGCGTGGGTCGGCATGACGCACGAGAAATACGGCACGTTGACTTTCGGCAGGCAGTACCAGCCAACCTTCTGGGCGCTGTATCCGAGCGAACCGTTCCGCGCGAACGAACTGCTCTCGCCGGTCGCGGCCATGGCGACGAGCATCGACCGCAACACGCTGTCGACCCAGACGGGTGGCGGGCGTTCGAGCAACTCGATCTTCTATCGATCGCCCAACCTGAGCGGATTCCAGCTCTTGGGCATGTATGCGCTGTCGACCACAGTCACGCAGCCGTATCCGCAGAGTATCGGCAATATGTTCGATATCGCCGGTACATACTCGGGCTACGGGCTGTACGTCGGCCTGGCGTATCTGTATCAGCGGCCGGGCTCGAAGAGCTTCCCCGGGCTGCCGGCCGCGGTGAATACGGTTCCCGTCGCGCACTTTACCGCCGCGCTGGCCTATCGTATCGGCATCGTGAACCTGCAGTTCAACTACGCGTATCACAAGCCGGATGAAGCGGCAGCGGGCTCGGTCGCCGCGCGCATGGACGCCGCGCATCCGTTCAGCGTCTCGGAACTCGGCGCGACAATTCAGGCCACGCCCGCCGACGTGTTCGAAGTGGCTGTGTTTCAGCGGCTGGTGCGCGGTGTGCATGACAACAGCTGGGGCGTGCAGGTCGGCGCGGACCACAGCGTGTCGAAGCGCACGTCGTTCTACGCGCGCGCGGGCTACATCAAAAACAACGGTCTCGCGACGACCACCTGGCCCGGCAACACGGCCAACGGGCCGGGCGCGAAGCAGACGCTCGTCGGCGTGGGCATGACGCATCGCTTCTGATTGACACCGTGCCCGCCTTGCCCGCGCCTGCGGGCGCGGCGGGTGCTTTTTTGCGCTTTCATTGCATCGAGAACAGGTCACAACGATCATGGCAACAAGCAAGACTATGAATCCCATTCGAATCGTACAACTCACCATTGCGCTGCTTGCCGGCGGCGTCGCGTGCCACGCGCAGGCGCAGGCTCAGGTGCAGATCCCGGCGCCCGCGCCCGCCAGCGTTTCCGTGCCGGCCGCGAGCACCGCTGCACAGACGACGCAGGCGGCGAACGCGGGCAAGACCTCGCCGAAAGCCGCCGACCGCGCGCTGCGCCGGCGCATCCTGACGGCGCTTTCCAAGGCGAAAGGGCTGCGCGCGGCAGGCATCACGGTGCGTGCGAGCGCAGCCGACGGCGACGTGTTGCTGGAAGGCTGGGTGCCGGAGGAAGCGCAGATCGAACAGGCGACGCGCGTGGCGCAGGACGTGCCCGGCGTGAAATCGGTGCGCAATACGCTGACGCTCTCGACGTTCTAAGGCCGCGTTACAGCCGCTGCGGTTCTTCTCGTCGTCCTCTCTTCCATTGGCGCCGCGCGTCGGATTCTGCTTCGACGCGCGGCGGCACTTCTGTCGCGGCTCGCAACTTTCAATCGCGCGATGATGTCACCACCTGTCATGACAGGCCTATCGGTCCAAACCCGTAACCTGTTATCACAGCCTGCCCGCTAGAATCGCCATATCACTGCTAAACGGCAGACATGCTGGACGATTCGCGATGACTCAGCCCCGCTTCAGGCAGATCGAAGAAACCTTGCGGCAGCAGATCGTCGCGAACGAGCTCACGCCGGGCGTCAAGCTGCCGTCGGAAGCCGAACTCGTCGATGTATACGGCGTGAGCCGCATCACGATTCGGCAGGCGTTGGCAGGCTTGCATGCAAGAGGCCTGATCGAAAAAATCAACGGCAAGGGAAGTTTCGTCACGCGCCCGGCGGCGCATTCGATTGCTGGGCAAGCGATGGGTTTCGTCGCGGCGGCGCGCAAACCCGGACGGGTCGCGCACGGCGAATTGCTGTCGGTTCGCGCGATCAAGGCGCCCGCATTCGCGGCGCGGGCGCTCGGCATCGATGAAGGGGAGAGGCTCTGGTGCGCGACGACCCTGCGCAAGTGGGACGCGGTGCCCGTGGCCGTGTTCACGATGATGGGCGCGGAGCCGCTGGTTCGCGCGCTCGTCGCTGAAGATCTGAGATCGAACGACGCGGTGAGCATTCTCGAGGAGCGCATGGGCATGCGGCTCAGGCATGTGCAGACTGACAGCGCGGCGATTGCCGCGACGCAGGAGCACGCGCGGCGTCTGAAGGTAGAACCGGGGTCGCCGCTGCTTCGGGTTCGCAGCACGCCCTTCGATATACAAGGGAATGCGCTGTGTTGCACGGAAACGCTGTTTCGCGGCGACCGCGCTTCCTGGAAAGCGACGGTCGTGCGTCAGCTATGACTTCGGGTTGTCTGGAACGGACTCAGGCGGCGCTCGGCGCGATCGATTCGTTCGAATCGTGTCGCGAGCGCCCGGGACGCAGCCAGACCAGGGCGACGACCGCTGCGAGGATCAGCATGGCGGCGATCGTCGCGAATCCGAGCTCGTAAGCGTGCGGGTTCGTAGCGCCGCTCATCTGCACGATGCGGCCGATCAGCATCGGTGAGATGGCCGCGCCCATGCTGGCCAGCGCCGTATGGATGCCGATGAGCCCGCCGCGTTGGGTATCCGGCACGACTTCCGACAGCAACGCGGGCGCGAGCACGAAGCATACGGTAGGCAGTGCGTTGGCGAGCGCGAATATCAGGATCTTCTGCACGGGCGTGAAGCCGGGCAGCAGCAGAAGGAAGAAGATACACGCGCCGCCGATGAACGCCGCGCACAGCAGGTTCACGCGCGCGCCGCGCGATGTCAGGCCCCGGGCGAGCATGCGCTGCGACAGAAAGCTCAGGCCGAGACTGAACGGCGCGGCAATGGCGATCACGATCGCGAACCAGCGGCCCGACTCGATGCCCGAGAAGCCGAGCGCTTTTTCCAGATAGGTCGGCAGCCAGCTCATGGCGGCGCCGAGCATCCAGTAGGCGGCGAAGCCGAGAAAGAACACGCACAGTACGTTCGGGTTGCTGAGCAGCTTGCGGTATGGCACGTGTCGCCTCGGTGCGTCGGGGCCGGCGTGCGCACGCGGACGATCGGTGAGCGTCCCTTCTCGGCCAAAGCACAGCCACAGCAGGCTCCACGCCACGCCGACGATACCGAGCGCGATGAAGTTCATGCGCCATCCCCAGTGATGCGTGATCATCGGGATGATCAGGCCCGCGAGCAACAGGCCCACGACCGCACCCTGATTCACGCACGCAACGGGCATGTTGCGCTTCTCGTTAGGAAACCATTTGTAGAGCGCGTGGACGTAGACCGGATAGAACGGCCCTTCCGCCGCGCCGAGCGCGACGCGGCTGACGAGAAACGCCGCCATGCTGCTCATCAAGGCTTGCGGAATCTGGATGAAGGCCCACGCGATGCCCATCGCGAGCAGTAGCCAGCGCGTCTGGACCCGGTTCGCCAGGAACCCGACGAGCACGGTCGATACGGCGAACAGCCAGAAAAAGCTTCCCGCCAGGATGCCGAACTGTCCGGGCGTGAGGTTCAGATCGCGCATCAGCGGCACGGCCACCATGCCGAGCACGATCTTGTCGAGGAAGTTGATGAGGGCGAGTGCCGTCAGCATCAGTGTCGTCATCCACGCCGCGCGTGGACGATAGGCATCGAGTGCGTTCATGTTTCGATTGGACTCAGGTGGTGGCGCCAGTGCCAGCGCGCCGTCGGGGCGGGAAAATGGGCCGCACGCTTGCGGCTTGCTGCCACGTTACGGGCGGAATATGGAACACACCCCCACCCGAAACAGGGAGGACAGGGAAAACGCCCGCTTCGTGCACGGCGGCGCCCGCGACGAGGCCGTCTCTTATCGCGGTGGGCAATTGTGTCGGTAGGGCGTGCGTTGGGCGAAAGGGCGGGACGTCGGCGCGTGGGGATGCGCCGATCCATCAGTCCGGATCGCTACGAGGGTGGGATGGCTTCCTCAGGACGAGCGTTTGACGCGGCGCGGCATCGGGCGGTGCCGCAAGCGCGCTCATCGGGAAAGCGTGCAGCGAGGGGGCCGCGATGCGCGGCGGCATGGCAGAGAAACTCCGTTTCCGCAGAAGGACTGCGGAAACGGCGAGGCGGATTAATGGATGGATCTTATGCGACTAGTGCGGTGCGGAATTATCCCCTTCCGAATCGGCGGACGAAACAATAGAAAATCCACGGATGGATCTTGAGCATCGCCATGACGATGGACAGCTTCGGCCGATGATCCGAATACATGCCGAGCAAATGCGCGACGCGAAGCTTTTCTGACACACTGCACAAAATCGGTTTGGCGAGCCGATAGGTCGGTGCCTTGATCGCGGCTTGAAACGCGATCGTGCGGTACGCATAGATGTACTTCAGTCGGAACAGCAGCCGGCGATAATTCGGTATCGGCATCGATGCTGTGAGTCTCTCCACCCGATCGATGATGGCGTAGAGATCGACGATATTCGGATTGAAGCGTGTCGATATTCCCGTTTCCCGGTACATGTACGAATAAAGGGTATCGGGAATGAGCCGCACGATCTTCGACTTGCCGAGCGTCTGAACCGACACGCAGATATCTTCGTAAATCAGGCCGGTCGGATGTTCGACGTCGAGGAAGATCGAGCGGCGCACTAACTTGTTACAGCAATACGCCTGCAGCGACAGGTCGAGGATTTTCTCGACGGCCTGCACGCCGCTGATGACCGTGTCGCCGGTCTCGACGCGGTAATTGACCTTGCCGTCGGGCGTGATGTTCTCGGCAGCGAAAATCACGACATCCGCATTATGCGCGTCGGCTTCCTCGATTACCCTGCGAATCGTGTCGGGGTGAATGTGATCGTCGCTGTCCACGCACAACACATATTCGCCGCGGGCGGCCATTGCGGCGATCTTGCGAGTTTCGGCGAGTCCTTTGTTCTCGAGATTCTTAATAAGTTTCCACGGAATTCTGTTTTGTTTTTCCAGAATGCGGGAAGTCATTTCACCGGAGCGGTCAGGACTGCTGTCGTCGACGGCGATGATTTCAAAGTCGGTGGAGGTTTGTGACAATAGTGAGTCGAGGCACTCTTCGATGTACGGCTCAACCTTGTACACAGGCAGCAGGACACTGATTTTGGGCGGTGCTTGCATGTATGTGAATCCCAGCTTCGGGATTTTTTTCAGTAGAACGATTAGAGCCAAAGGATTCTACTTGCTAAAGCTGATATATGCATCAGGGTCATTGACTATTGCCATCGTAGATAGAGGGTTATTCAGCAGTTTTTGCCTGTCGGTTACAACTTGTCGTGAACTTAATACTTAAGTTCTCCTCCAATCCACCCGCTCGGCGTTGAACCGATGGCAGTCCGCCACTGTCCGGTTTGGTCGCGTCATCCTGATTCATTCGGATAACGAAGAAGATATGCGGCGAGGTCCGCGTGTTGGCGCTGCCCGGTGGATTTCGCGCGTAGAGTTGGATCGTCTACGGCTCGAACAATGTGTCACACGCCGAGAGCAGACTGTTGCCGTGGAAGTGACGAAGGGGCCGCGCCAGCGGGCTGGCACTATCCTTGCGTGACGCTGCCGATTTCGATCCACGAACCTCGTTCAGCGTCAAGGAGAGTGCACATGAGTCAGGATCTGACGTTCCGCGCAGGCGAAGCCACCGTATTGGCGGCACCCGGGCAAGCCACGGACGCGATGCCCGAAATTCTCATCGGCCGGGTCGATGGACCGGTCGGCCACGCGTTCGCCAGCATGATGGCGCAGTCGAAAGGGCACACCGCGATGTTTGCGATTCGCGCGTGCAATCAGATGGTAAGGCCCGCGACGATGATCGTTCCGAAGGTGACGCTGAAGGACATGGCGAACATCGATCTGTTCGGTGGCGTGGTGCAGTCCGCGACGGCCGACGCCGTGGTCGATTGCCTGGTCGAAGGCATCCTGCCGAAGGATCAGGCCAACGACTTGTGCATCATCAGCCTCGTGTGGATCGATCCGCGCTGCGCGACAGACGCGAATCTCGACAAGAAGGACATGTATCGCACGAACTACGAGGCCACGAAACTCGCCATCCAGCGCGCGATGAGCAACGAGCCGAGCGTGGAGGAACTCATCGCGAATCGGCACAAGATCAAGCACGACATGGACGACTGGAGCTGATCCGTTATTCGAAGTACCGCGGCCATGCCGAGGATTCTTCCCGAACGATTGCGCGACATGCCGGCGCGCGGGCCGGATTCAGGCCGCAGAAGTCGGCTTCCTGTGGATCAGCGACTTTCGGCCGGACGAGGCTCGCGCTTTCGTGGCGCCGCGCGTCGGCGCGGGCTGCGTGGCGATGGTGCGCAATCTTCATCGGTTGCGGTTTCGCCGATGCTGCGTCGCGCGGCCGCGGGCGGGGCGAGATCCGCTGCCTTCAACGTGAAATTGACGTGCACCGTGTCGTACGGGAAGACGATTGCGCCGTGTTCGTCGTGCTCCAGCAGGCCGGCTTCGAGCAGCGCCGTCACATCGCGATGCACACCCTTGACGTCGCGTTCGAGCCGCCGCGACAGCTCGCGGATCGACATGGGGCCGGCGCCGGTCATCGCACGGATGATTTGCCAGCGCGGGGTCGTGAAGGTGCGAAAGAGCAGCTCGGGAGTGGCGTAGGAGAACAGATGGCCCTGGAATTTGCCGCTTTTCACGGCCTTCATGACTCGTTCGCCGACTTCTTCCAGCGAAGCGATGCCAATCGTAACGGTCTTCATCATCTCAACCTCCATCTGTTCCAGCGATTCACATCGGTTAGGAAATCTGAATAAATCCGCTCGACCGACGAGAATTCGTAAGGCGTCTCGCCATCGACGAAGTGACGATGGTCGCCTTTCCCTTGCTCGTTGTCATAGCGCAGAACGCACACTTTCGATACCACGTATGCGAGTCTGTACTTGTAGGAATGAGTACAGCCCGGAACGGGTTGCGGTACCTGCCATATGGTGACTTCGACGAACGCATTCGACGAGTACGCCTCGCGTATCTGCGCAATCAGATTAGCCTTCGTGTTGGACATTTTGACAACGCCATAGTGTGTTGTCAAATACTCCAACACCTTCGGCGTCCCCGCCATTTGCCGGACGGACGACTTGACTTAGGTGCCGTTTCATTGTCGGCGGGAGCGGGCCGGGACGTACGTGCACTTCGCCTGTCAATGTCATGAGACGCTGCTAGACTGAATGACCCTGTTTCTCGCGCGATCTCGCGCGTGGAGTTGCGATTTCGTTACGAACGGAAGTCAGGCGCCTCGAACTTCACATACGCCGATCAGGTCGATGGCGCGATCGTGCGCTGCAACATGCACATCGCTGTCTTATAGCCGTCGCCTATCAGCGGGATTGCAAAAATCGCATTCTATTGGGCGTCGCTCTCACGTATTTTTTAAGTTGTACAAGGCTGCCGGACGACCGCGATCGTCCGATGCACGCTGCGAAATCCCTGATCGGACCAGGTCCGTGCCGCATGGCAAGCACGAATCTGACGCCATGGTAGTGGGTAGCACAAGAACGAGTGGATACGTCCTCGCAAGGAGATAACGCATGTCAAACGAATCGAAGTGCCCGTTTACGCATGCTGCCGGCACCGGTACGACGAACCGGGACTGGTGGCCGCGGCAATTACGGGTGGATCTGCTGAATCAGCATTCCGGCAAGTCGAATCCGCTCGGCACGAGCTTCGACTACGCCGAAGCATTCAAGAGTCTCGATCTCGCCGCGGTCAAGAAAGACCTCGCAGCGGTCATGACCGATTCGCAGGACTGGTGGCCCGCGGATTTCGGTCACTACGGTCCGCTTTTCATCCGCATGGCATGGCACAGCGCGGGCACGTACCGCATCGGCGACGGTCGGGGAGGCGGCGGCCGCGGTCAGCAACGTTTCGCGCCGCTCAATAGCTGGCCTGACAACGTCAGCCTGGACAAGGCTCGCCGTCTGCTATGGCCCGTCAAGCAGAAGTACGGCCAGAAGCTCTCCTGGGCCGATCTGATGATTCTCGCCGGCAACGTCGCGCTGGAAACGATGGGCTTCAAGACCTTCGGTTTCGCGGGCGGCCGCGAAGACACGTGGGAGCCGGATCAGGACGTCTACTGGGGCAATGAAAAGACCTGGCTCGGCGGCGATGTGCGCTACGGCAAGGGCGCGGCCGGCAACGACCAGGACCAGGGCGTGATCACTGCCGACGAGCAGAAACACGGCGAGGAAGTCAGCCGCACCGACGACGGCCGCAATCTGGAGAACCCGCTGGGCGCGGTGCAGATGGGGCTCATCTACGTCAATCCGGAAGGCCCGGAGGGCAATCCCGATCCGCTCGCGGCGGCGCACGACATCCGCGAAACCTTCGCGCGCATGGCGATGAACGACGAGGAAACCGTCGCGCTGATCGCGGGCGGTCACACTTTCGGCAAGACGCACGGCGCGGGGCCGGCCGACAACGTCGGCCCCGAGCCCGAATCGGCCGATCTGGAGAACATGGGCCTCGGCTGGAAGAGCAGTTACGGCAGCGGCAAGGGCGCGGATGCGATCACGAGCGGCCTCGAAGTGACCTGGTCCGCGACGCCGACGAAGTGGGGTCAGGGGTTCTGGGAGAATCTGTTCGGGTACGAATGGGAATTGACCAAGAGCCCGGCGGGCGCGAATCAGTGGGTCGCGAAGGATTCGACCGAAACCATTCCGCACGCGCACGATGCGTCGAAGAAAATCAAGCCGACGATGCTGACGACCGACTTGTCGCTCCGTTTCGATCCGGAATACGCGAAGATTTCGAAGCGTTTCTGGGAGAACCCCGACCAGTTCGCCGACGCCTTCGCTCGCGCGTGGTTCAAGCTGACGCACCGCGACATGGGCCCGAAGGCCCGTTATCTCGGGCCGGAAGTGCCGCAGGAAGACCTGCTCTGGCAAGACCCGATTCCGGCGGTCGATCATCCGCTCGTCGGCGATCAGGACGTCGCCGCGCTCAAGCAGAAAGTGCTGGCGTCGGGGCTGTCGATTGCCGATCTGGTCTCGGCGGCGTGGGCATCGGCGTCGACGTTCCGGGGCTCCGACAAACGCGGCGGCGCGAACGGCGCGCGCATCCGTCTCGCTCCGCAGAAGGACTGGGCGGCGAACCAGCCCGAGCAACTCGGCAAGGTGCTGTCGGCGCTCGAAGGCATCCAGAAAGAGTTCAACGGCGCGCAGTCGGGCGGCAAGAAGATTTCGATGGCCGACCTGATCGTGCTGGCGGGCGGCGCGGCGATCGAGAAGGCGGCGGAGAAAGCCGGTCAGAAGGTCACGGTGCCGTTCACGCCGGGCCGCATGGACGCCACGCAGGACAAGACGGACGTGCTCTCGGTCTCGGCGCTCGAACCGGTCGCCGACGGCTTCCGGAACTTCGTCAAGGACAACGTGCGCGTGCCCGTCGAAGCGCTGCTGATCGACAAGGCGCAGTTGCTGACGCTGACCGCGCCGGAGATGACCGCGCTCATCGGCGGTTTGCGCGCGCTGAACGTGTCCGCCGGAAGCAGCGCGCACGGCGTCTTCACCGACAAGCCCGAAACGCTGACGAACGACTTCTTCGTCAATCTGCTCGACATGAACACCGAATGGCAGGCGCTGTCGTCACGCCGCGACGTGTTCGAGGGGCGCGATCGCAAGACGGGTCAGCGCAAGTGGACCGGCAGCCGTGTCGATCTGATCTTCGGCTCGCATTCGGTGCTGCGCGCGTTCGCCGAAGTCTATGCGAGCAGCGATGCGAAAGAGAAGTTCGTCAACGATTTCGTCGCGGCCTGGGCGAAGGTGATGAACCTCGACCGCTTCGATCTGAAAACGAAGTAAGCGATTGCGCTCGTTGAAATCGCAAGCAACGCGGCGGACCTTCGGGACCGCCGTTTTTCTTTGCGACGCAGCTCAGTGCCCGACGCGCGCGGGCCGCTGCCTGAACACGAATCCGCACACGATGATGAACGTCACGAGCGCAATCGACGCGCCGTAGCGGCTCAACGCGAGTCCGCCATTCGAGATCGGTTTGTCGAGAAAATCGCCGACCACGGCGCCGAGCGGCCGCGTCAGAATGAATGCGCCCCAGAACAGCGCGGTGCGCGACACGCTCGTGAAGTAATACGCGAGCACGATCAGCAACAGCAGCCCGCCGAAGATCATCGCCGCGCCCGTGTAGCCGAAGCCCGCGCTGTCGGCGGTCCAGTCGCCGAGCGCGGTGCCGAGCGTCTGCGAGAACATGATCGTCACCCAATAGAACGCCTCCGCTTTCGGCGATGCGATCGTCGACACCGACACCGATCCCATCGTGCGATGCCACACCGCAAGCGACGCGAGCAGCAGCGCGAGCAGGATCGCGCTGCCGCCCGCATAGCCGATGCCGAGCGAACGGTCGGCAAAGTCGGCGAGCGTGGTGCCGACGGTCGTCGTCGCGATGATCGTGATCCAGTAGAGCGCGGGCTGGAACCGGTCCGCCTTGATCTGTGCGATCACCGCCACCACGAACACCATCGCGAAGATGACCGTGCTGACCAGATAGCCGAGATTCATCGACATCGAGAGTGCGTCGCCGCCGGTTTCGCCGAGCGTCGTCGCCGCGATCTTGATGATCCAGAACGCCAGGGTCAGTTCCGGGACCTTGGCGAGCGCGTTTTTTGCGTGGTCCATAACGTCTCTCACGGGAAAATGAGGCTCAAGCATAGTGAGCAAGTGCTTAAGAGAGACTTAGTGACCAGCAGGCTTTTATCCGATCGCGTATCGTCTGTGTTCCGACTCGAATGTCGACAGGAGACATCTCATGCCCCGCACGGTCGCCGAGAAACGCGCCGCTTTTCGCGCGCTGCACGCATCCGGTTGCTTCATGTTGCCGAATCCCTGGGACCTCGGTTCCGCGCGCTATCTCGCGACGCTCGGCTTCGAGGCGCTCGCGACGACGAGTTCGGGCCTCGCGTGGTCGAAAGGCCACGCGGACAATCACGTGACGCGCGACGCGGTGCTCGCGCATCTGCGCGAGATCGTCGAGGCGACCGACCTGCCCGTGAACGCCGACTTCGAAAGCGGCTTCGGCGCGACGCCGGACGAAGTCGCGCAGAGCGTGAAGCTCGCGGTGCAAGCGGGCGTCGCGGGCCTGTCGATCGAGGATTCGACGGGCGATGCATCGGCGCCCTTGTTTCCCGTCGATGTCGCCGTGGCGCGCATGAAGGCGGCGCGGCGCGCGATCGACGAGAGCGGCGGCGATACCTTGCTAGTCGGCCGGGCGGAGAACTTCTTCGCCGGCAAGCCCGATATCGACGATGCGATCGCGCGTCTCAAAGCGTATTCCGAGGCCGGTGCCGATTGCCTCTATGCGCCGGGCATCAAGACGCGGGAGCAGATCGAAGCCGTGGTGAAGGCGGTGGCGCCGAAGCCGGTGAATCTGCTGATCGGCGGCGTGTCGGAATTCACCTTGAGCGATGTCGCGGCGCTCGGCGTGCGGCGCGTGAGTGTCGGCGGCGGGCTCGCGCGCGCTGCGTGGGGCGGCTTCATGCGCGCGGCGCAAGGACTCGTCGACGGGCGCTTCGACGGGTTCCGGGACGCGGCGGCCGGCAATGACCTCAATGGCATTTTCGACGGGCGCGCGTAGCTCCCGCCGCACAGGAGACAATCGACATGGCTCGCGAAATCATCCGCGTCGAACCGCTTTCGACCTGGCTCGAACGCTTCAAGGCGCCGACGTCCGCCGTCACGCGCCACGGCGACACGGTCTATGTGTCGGGCTTTCCGCCGTTCGATCCAGCGACGGGAGAAGTCGTTGCGAATGCCACGATCGAACGGCAGACGGAACTCGTGCTTCAGCAATTGAAGTGGTGCGTCGAAGCGGCGGGATCGTCGCTGGATCAGGTGCTCAAGTGCAATGTCTACTGCACGTCCGTCGATGCGTTTCCTGCCGTCAACGCGGTCTACGCGCGTTTCTTCGGGCCGAATCCGCCGGCACGCATCTTCGTCAACGTGCCGGCGTGGCCGGGAGGATTCGATATCGAGATCGATTGCGTGGCGGCGCTTGCCTGAGCGTCCCGCGCGCCTACTTCTTGCGCTTCGCCATGTAGCCGAGATAGGCGACGAGCGCATCGAGATCGCTGTCGCTGATGGCGTTCCGGTTGAAGCCGGGCATCCTCATGTCGGCCCATGCGCGGATCGACTTCGGATCGCGGATGAACGACTTCAGCACCCACGGCTGGAAATATTCGGTCGGGTTGTGCGGGAGGTTCAGATCCGGGCCCACCGAGGCATCGCCCGCGCCGTTCAGCTTGTGGCACACGATGCATTGCGTCGCGAACACGGCTTGACCGCGACGAATCGGCGAGCCGGCAGGCACGCTCTTGTCGACGGCGAGCTGTGGAAACCGCGCGGCGAGCGTCGGCGCGATGCGGATCGCGTCGACCTTGAAGGGCCATTGCTCGCTCGTGACGCCCGATGCGGCCGGATCGATCCACACGACGTAGAACGGACCGATATCGCCGCTGCCCGGCGCTTGCGGCCAGGGGTCGTCCGGCGACTCGATCGCGAGCCACGGTTCGGCGCGCTTTTTTGCATCGCCGAAAAGCAGCTTCGCGGCAAAATGCGTGACGAAGCCATCGGTCGCAGTGACCTGAAGCTCCTTGCCGGCGGGCAGCTCCGTGATGCCGAGCAGCGCGCGCAAGGGCACCGCGCGATACGTCATCGTGCGATGAAACGTGACGTCGTTCGGCACGCGGATGGTCACGGCATCGGGACGCGCGAGCAACTGCTCGGTCGTGAGCGAGCGCTCGCCGCCGACATTGATCGCGAGCGTCGCGGCCATCGATGACGCGCAAGCCAGCATCAGGCCCGCAAGCGCGAGCACGCGGTTCGCCTTCATCGCGCCTCACTTTTCTGGTGTCCGGTCGAGCGGCGATGATTGCACATCGCGGGTTCGAATTCCAGCGCGGATGATATCTCGCCAGACCCCGAGTCGGCGGCGATGCTGCGCGATGAGCCTCAGGTTCGACTGCGCGCGAAAGGCAGCACCGCTTCCGGAGGCATGCTCAGGAAGCGGTGCTCATACACCCGGTCATGACACCAGGTATCGGTTCGGCTACTTGACGCGCAGCACCTTCATGGAGGTGTCTGCATTGACGGGCAGCGATTCCGTTTCGCCCACGGCGAAGTTGAGAAGCACGTACTCCTCGTCACGGTTTGCGCCGAACATAGCCGTGGATGAATCCTTCGTGATGACGGCAGTCCGCATTCCGGTCGGAATTGCTTTTAGCTTGGAGTATGTGCGCCAGTCGGTTTCACCGATGACCTCGAGGGTCTCGGATGAGAGGACGAAAGTGCCGGCCTGCTCTCCGTAAATATACGGAAGCACAAGGACTTTGTCGCCGCTGCTCGTCTTCTGAGCTGCCGTGCCGCCGATGTTGAATGGCGTGGGAAGCGTGGCGGCGGAACTGGGCGGTGCCCAACGCCCCAGGTAATTCGTCAACTGAGTGCGTTGCCAACTGCCGCAGGTATTGCGCCACCGCGCGGTGTAGAACTGGCTGCTGCCGGGCCCATTGAGGTAGGCGTTATCAGGCGTCCCGGTTCCGGGCAAGGGATCGTCGAACTTCACATAGCCGATAACGGGCTGGCCGTCGTGGTCGAAGCCGAGGGAAACGAGCCCATTGAGGGCTCCGCCGCGCTCGGGCACGTCGTCGACGATGGCGGCCACGTCGTCATAGGTGATCGGGTCGTATTCTCCGTTCGCAATGATCTCACCCGAGGCCGAGCGCCACGTGCGAAGGTTGGCGCTGTACGCGTAGCAGATTCGGGAATTGGTGTCGGGCAATTCCGTCGAACGCCAGATCCACGCGAGATGGTAGTTCCCGTCGGGTCCGAGAACGGGGGCGCGAGTGGCCGGGTAGGCACTGTAGTCGGTACCGCTCTTGCTCGTGCGGGCGAACAGGAAGCCCGAGAGATAACGCGACCATTTACCGTCGACATATTGGTTGATGATCCAGTCGCCGTTGCCGCTGCCGCCCGTCCGGTATATGAACAGCAGGCGGTCCTTACCGTCGATCTGAATCCTCATGAATTCAGGGTAAGTGGTGCTGGTCTCGACGTCTTTGGACACCATGAGGTCCTGAAGGGTCAGTGTCGAAAGATTGCCGGGCGTCGTGGTTTTGTAGTACACCAAGGGCGACGCCCAGATGTTCGCCACGAGGTGAACGTGGCCGTCAGCGCTTTCTCGGATGGCAATCCGATAATGACCGTCCACCGAGGGAAGACGTGTGGCCAGGATGACGGGCGTCTCGAACGGCGCCCAATTGTTATCGCTCTTCGACCACGAACGTTTCGTGACGCCCACGGCTCCATTGCCGACGTTGTAGTAGCCGACGTACTGCCGGACCGGATTGCCGCTCTCGTCCGTGAGGGTGAAAAGGCACTGCTGAGGATCGCCCTTGCAGTTGTTCGACGCACCATCGATCCGCGCCTCGTCGAGCAATACCGGCGTACTGACCTTGTACGGCGAGCTCCAGTAGGTTGCGTTCGGTGTCCATGCGGCGGTCCATGTCGACGGCGTGCCGCTTTGTACTATGACCGGCGGTGTTCCCGGTCTCACCGTGGTATCCGATGCCGCGACCTGTGTGAATGCATTGCGCGTGCTGCTGGAGTAGAGGCCGAACCGCGCGCCGTTCGGCGCCGGGAGACCGCTGAGTTGCTGATCGAGCACGAGCGCACCGTTTTGAATCACCGACACTCGCATCGATGTCGTGGATTGGAACTGCACGCTCAGCCGGTAAGTTTCACCGGAGGCCAGCGCCGGGCCGGTGCCGCTGCGCAGGATCTCGGGCTCGGCGAGCGTCTGGACCCGGTGGATGACTCGCCACTGCCCGTTTTTGATCTGAAACGCGAAGTAGTTGTCGGGGTGCGTGTTGTCGTGCGGATGACTTGCAGTCCGAAGGTTGTTCCTGCCACCGAACACGAGGCCGGTCCAGGAATCCGTGTCGTCCAGTTTCACGTCCGCACTCAGCACACTCGACATGCCGGAGGTCGCCGGATCGACGAGCAGGGATTGCAAGTGCAGCAGGATCGAGTCCTTGGCGGCGCCGGTGAGACCCGCGGACCGCGCGCTTCCGTTCGCCACGATCCAGTCGTCGAGATCTTCCTGCCACGTACCGGCGAGTTGTTGCGCCTCCAGCGTTCCCGGCGTGCCGCTACGCTGAAAACGGTCGAACACGCCGGGGTTCGACGTCGCCTCGAACTTGCCGAACGACGTATATCCGCCCATGTAGCTGTAGACGCCCACGCGTGCATCGTTCGCCCATTCGATCGGCCTGGTTGACGAGATAGTGTCCTGTCCGATGGTCTTCCCGTTTTGATCGATGCGATACTGCAGCACGCGATTCACATCGGCCAACAAGGTCACTTGCACCGGGTCCGATGCTTGCAAACCGGTCAGTGGCCCATTGGCGATCACATTGCCATCGGAGTCGTCCTTCGTCGCCGTATCCACGACCAGCAACTGCCACCAAGGGATACTGCTGCCGCCCCGGCGAACGCGCAGGGTAAGAAACTCATTGCCGTTGCGGGCACGGTTCGGCCGGAAATTCACCACGACGCCGTCCCACGACTGCGTTTTGATATCGGACAATGTCAGTTCCGCGGAGATCGAGAAGGGCCCCGACCAACACGGGGTCTTATGGATCAATTGCGCCCGGAAGTTCGCGGCGGCCTTGACCTTCCCTGTCGTGTCGATTGACCAGGAACCAACCACGGCCTCGAAATTCGTAACATTGCTTCCCGTACCGGCAAAGCCGCTCAATACCAGATCGTTCTTCGAAGTCATTTACGCCTCCTTTGCGATTAACCTCGATTCGAGTGTATTCAGCGAGTGCGCGCAGGAGGATACGTTTCTTCCTAATAGTGTGTTCTGATAAATTATTTCGTTTTGCAGATTAAAGTAGACACAATATGTCTCTATCACGCGATATGCGCCGCATCGCTTTCCAGAACTTGCGGCACGAACTCCTTGATGAACTCGACGAACGTCTTGACCTTCGCGTTGAGATACTGCCGCGACGGATACAGCGCGTGTAGCGCCAGCGCCTGAAGCCTGTATTCCGGCAGCACGCGCACGAGCGTCCCGTCGCGCAGCAGGCGGCTCGCGGTCGACATCGGCAGTGCGCCGATGCCCATGCCTTCGCGTAGCGCGACCGCCAGCGCGCCGGCGACGTTCACGCCGAAGTTCGCCTTGGCAAGCGCGAAGGTCTCCGTGCCGTTCGGACCTTCGAAGGTCCAGACATCGCGCGGAAAGATCGTGGAAACGAGCTGATAGCATCGATGAAGCGACAACTCCGCGAGCGTGCGCGGCTCGCCCTGTTCGCGCAGATAATCGGGCGACGCGCACAGAACGCTATGCACCGTGCCGAGCCTTTGCGCAACGAGACTCGAATCCGGCAACGCGGCGATGCTCGCCTGCACGGTGAGATCGTAGCCTTCGTCGATGATATCGGGCGTGTACTGCGAGAGCGTCAGATCGATCGACACCGCCGGATGACGCGCCTGATAGCGCACGATGGCGGGCACCACGTACGACTGCCCGAGGCTCGTCGACGCATGAATGCGCAAGTGCCCGGACGGACGCAACTGCGCATCGGCGGCTTCGGCTTCGGCCGCGTCGACACACGCGAGAATCTGCTCGCAGCGCTGCAAATAGCGCCTGCCCGCTTCGGTGAGCGTGACGCGCCGCGTGCTGCGATGCAGGAGCCGCGCATGCAGATGCGCCTCCAGCGCGGCGATGGTGCGCGAGGTCGCGGCAGTCGATGTATTCATGCGTTGCGCGGCGGCCGTGAAGCTGCCTTCTTCGGCCACGCGGGCGAACATCCGCATGCTGCTGAGTGTGTCCACGTTGTTTCGCTCTGAGACGGATCAATCGATTCGCGTTTGCCATGCCGCGATCACGCTCGCGCACAGTGCGACACCGATGATGTAGTAGAAGCCATCCAGCGAACTCAGGAAGTTCGCCTGCTGCGTGACGACATGGCCGATCTGCGCGAGCGCCAGGCTTTTCGCTTCGGCGGCGCCGTGGCCCATGCGCTCGAACGCGCCGAGCAGGCTTTCGTACACGCTCTGAAAGTTCCGGTCGTACGGATTGACCGTTTCGACGAGCCGCGTCTGATGCAGCGCGACCCGATGCTGTTCGAGGATGATGATCGTCGCCGTCGAGAACGAGTAGGTCAGTTGCTTGACGATGTTCTTGAAGCGATAACCGTGGCTGTATTCATCGATCGCGAACACGCGGAATGTCAGGTTCGCCACCGGCAGCGCGATGAAGAGCAGCAGCATGCCGCGCAGCACCATCGGCGCGATGAGCCACGGCATGCTGACATCGGGCGGCATGTTGACCATCCACGTGCCGATCGACGCGGCCAGCAGAAAGCCGGTCATGATCAGCCACTTCTTGTGCCGGATGCGCGCCGCGTAGCGGAAATAGACGACCGCCATCGCGAGCGAGACCATCGACGTGAAGCCGACGAGCCGCCCCGCGTTCTCCACCGGATAACCGAGGCCGCCTTCGAGCAGGCGCGAGACGAGAAAGCTCATCGCGTTGTTGATGTAATAGAACGCGATGTACAGCGCGATGCCCACCTGGAACGTCTTCTCGCGCAGCGCATGCAGGCGCAGCAAGGGCTTCGGATGATGCCACTGATGCCACACGAACCAGCCGAGCGACAGCAGCGCGGCGACCGTCAGCACGATCAGTTCGGGCGATGTGCTGAAGAGCTCGAAACGCACTTGCTGCATGACGATCTGCAGCGCGCCCTGCGCGAACGCGAAGATGATGTACGGCCAGAAGTGCGCGTCGCCGCGCGCTTCCGGATGCACGCGGCCCGTCGACGGCACGGCGACGAACGCGAGCACGCCAAGCGCGACGCCCGCGAACGCCGTGCAGGAAAAAAGCGCGCGCCAGCCGAGCGATGCGACCAGATAGCCGCCGCACAAAGGCGCGAGCGCGGTGCCGAGCAGGATCATGTTGAGAAAGCGGCGCGTCGCGGCGGGACGCGTCTGCGGCGTGAATCGCGTCTGAATGAGGATGCGCGCGGCGCTCATCATCGGGCCGATGAAGTAGCCCTGAAAGCCGCGTGCGAGCGCCAGCTCGATAGCCGTCGGAAAACGTCGCCGCCACCGCGCCCGCCGCGAACAGGAACAGGCATCCGGCGATATAGCGCCGGTTGCCGAGCCGCTCGATCCACCATTGCTGCTGCAGGATGCCGAGCACGGAAGCCACCGCATACGCGCTCGATGCCCAGACGAGTTCATCGGACGATGCATTGATGCCGCCCGCGATATAGCTCGTGAAGAACGAAAAGACGGAGTTGTCGAAATAGTCGAGACCCGTGGCGAGCGCGATGGCCCACGGAAACAGATCGCCGAGCACACGCTCCGCAACCCGCCGTTGTTGCCGATACGACGCTTGCATCATTCGTCACCGTTTTCGGCGCCTTTCGCCCTGCGTGGTTTGCGTGCGGCCATGCGTTCCTGCAGCAGGGCTTCCTTGCTCTCGCCCGCGATTCTGCGCCGCAAGTAATCGAGATCGCTCGCGAGTTCGCTGCGCACCGCCTGCGCTTCCTTCAATTCGCGCCGCACGGCGGCGATGCGCGCATCCACCGAGTCGATCTGCTGCGACAGCGCGGCTTCGATTTCCCGCAACGATGACGCCGAATAGCCGGTGCGGCCTTCGCCGAGCGTTTCCATCGGCCGCTTCAGCATTTCGACGATGCCCTCCAGCGAGAACCCGAGCGAGCGCAGGCGCAGGATGCGCGCGAAGCGCTCCAGGTCCTGCTCGCTGTACAGCCGGTAGCGGCCTTCGCTGCGCGATGGCGTCACGAGGCCGCGCTCCTCGTAATACTTGAGCGTGCGCGGCGTGACTTGCAGGCGCTCGGCGGCGTCGCGGATGGTGAGGCGCGCGGGCTTGTTCGCGGACATGGCGGCATCGGAAGTGTCGGGTCGATGCCGCGCATTATAACGCAAACCTGTACGTTCGCGTATAGGTTAGGCGGGCATGCGGAGTGCTAAGAAACGGGGGCGCGATGATAGACTTGAAAGCTTGGCGGCGCTGGCAAGCGGCGCTGCCCGAACGTCACGAAAACAGAAACGAATGAAAGCCAAACGATTCTCGATGATCCGCGACTTCCACCTGGCCGACTGGTTCACGCTGGGCAACGCGGTGTGCGGCACGGGCGCGCTTTTCTCGTCGATGTCGTATCTCGACGACTCCGACGTGCTGCATATCTATCTCGCGTGTGCGCTCGTGTTCGCAGCGCTCGTTTTCGACGTGCTCGACGGCCGCATCGCACGCTGGCGTCAGAAGGCGTCGCTTCTGGGCAAGGAGCTCGATTCCCTCGCCGACGTGATCTCCTTCGGCGTCGCGCCGGCGATCATCGGCTATGGCTTCGGAATGCGCGGGCTGTATGACCGCGTGATACTGGCGTATTTCGTCGCGTGCGGCGTGTCGCGCCTCGCGCGCTACAACGTGACGACCGAGGAAATGTCCGGCGCCAGCGGCAAGGTCACGCATTTCGAAGGCACGCCGATTCCCACGTCGTTTCTCATCGTGCTGCTGCTCACGATCGGCGCGTGGTCGGGCGCGATCGGCGAGAGCATGTGGCTCGGCACGGTGCGTCTCGGCGGCTTCACGCTGCATCCGCTCGTGCTGATCTACGCGATTTCCGGCTCGCTGATGATCAGCCGCATCCGCATTCCGAAGCCGTGACCCACTGCGGTCTCACCCTTGCGTATAAGTTCGGGCCGAGTGATGGCGTCCGATCAGAAGAAAATGCGCCAGCGCGATGAGCGGGAAACACGTCGCGACGCTCGCGACGAGCGTCCATCCGCCGTGCTCGTAGAGCGGGCTCGCGAACGCTGAACCGAATGCGCCGCCCACGAAGATGCTCGTCATGTACACCGCGTTCAGCCGGTTGCGGCTCGCGGCGTGCAGCGCGTAGATCTCGCGCTGGCCGAGCACCATGTTCATCTGCACCGCGAAGTCGAGCACGATGCCCGTGACGACCAGCGCGCCGACGCCCCACGCCGGATGAATCACGACCGGCAGATACGCGATGGCCGCGAGAATCAGCGCGATGAAGGTCGCGCGCACGGTGTGGCCCGCGTCGGCGAGACGCCCGGCGATCGGCGCGGACGTGGCGCCCGTCGCGCCGATGAGCGCGAAGATGCCGATCGCCGTCTGCGTCAGACCGTAATGCCGCGTCAGCTCGACAGGAATGCCGGTCCAGAACAGACTGAACGACGCGAACATCAGCGCCTGATACAGCGAGCGATGACGCAGCACGGGCATCGTGCGCACGAGATGGCCGAGCGAGCCGATGAGCTGGAAATACGTCGCCTGATGATTCGGCTGACGGCTCGGAATCGTGAACGCGAGCACGGTGGTGATGCCGATCATCAGCACGGCGGCGGCCCCGAACATCGCGCGCCAGCCGAAGTGGCCCGCGACGAGGCTCGATATCGGCCGCGACAGCAGTATGCCGAGCAGCAGTCCGCTCATGATCGTGCCGACCACCTTGCCGCGCGATTCGTCCGGCGCGAAATGCGCGGCGAGCGGAATCAGGATCTGCACCGCCACCGACGAAAAGCCGATCAACAGCGAGATCACGAGAAACCAGCCGGGCGTGTGCGTGAACGTGGCGGCGGTGAGACTCGCGATCGACACGAGCGCGGTCGCGATCATGAGCTTGCGGTTTTCGAGCAGATCGCCGAGCGGCACGATAAAGAACAGCCCGAGCGCATAGCCGATCTGCGTGAGCGACACGATCAGGCTCGCCGTGCCGCCGGCCATGTGCAGATCGGGCGCGATGAGTTCGGTGATCGGCTGCGCGTAATACAGATTCGCGACGATCGCGCCGCAGCAGAACGAGAAGAGCGCGATCAGGCCGCGCGTGAGCTCGACATGCTTCCCGTTGCCGAGCGCGGTCGATGTTGGAGTCGACATGTGAGATCCTGGAGTGGCAGAACGGGACTATACGGCGTCGGCGCGCATCGCGCTCGATACGCCTTCAGGCGGTTTCATCATATGAAAGCGGACGCTTCAAACCTATACGTACATATGATGTCGCTGCCTGCGCCCCGTGCGTAAGATGACTTCCATCGAGGCGGTGGACCAGTCCCATGCCCGCCGACATTCACGCACGGTCAGGACAACGCCCTTGCAATCGCCTTCCAGAGTTTCCGTGATCGACGATGACGAATCCGTCCGCGTCGCTTCCTCCAGCCTGTTGCGCTCGCTTGGCTGGGAAGTCAGCCTGTATCCGTCGGCGGAGTCGTTTCTCGACGCCGATCCGCTCGACGGCCTCGCGTGCATCATCACCGATCTCCACATGCCCGGCATGTCCGGCCTGCAACTCCAGCAACGTTTGCAGGCGCTGAAACCGGGCGTGCCGATCATGTTCATCACTGCGTTCGCGTCCGATGCCGCCCGTCGTCAGGCGCTCGATGGCGGCGCGGTCTGCTTTCTCAGCAAGCCGGTCGACGGAACCGCCGTCGCCGATTGTCTGGAGCGCATCCGGCAAGGCTTTTTGAAAGGCTAGAATGCTTCGCGTAATGTGGCCGGCGGGCGCGCGAGCCGCGATCTTTCCAACGAACGTCTTTTTTCGAACGTCGATGACCACGTGATGGAGACCTTCCAGAGCGCGCCGCGCGCGGTGCGCCACGATACCCGCATCATATGGATGCTCGCGGCGTCCATTGCGCTCGCGGTGTTCCTCATCGACGCGCTCACGCCGCTCGATATTGCCATCGCGGTGCTGTATGTCGTCGTCGTGCTGCTCGTCGCGTCGACGGGCAATCGCGCCGCGACCGTCGCGACCGCGTGGGGCTGCGTCATCCTCACGCTCGTCGGCTTCATCCTCTCGCACGACGAGAACGTGTCGGGCGGCGCGCTCGCGCGCTGCGCGGTGAGCCTGCTCGCGATCGGCACCACCGCCATTCTCTCGCTGCGCAATCAAGCCACGACGACCAAGGCACAGGAGCAGCTCGAACTTCTGAATCTCGCGCACGATGCGATCGTCGCGCACGACATGAACGATCGCATCACGTTCTGGAATCGCGGCGCCGAAGCGCTCTACGGCTACCCGGCGCACGAAGCGATCGGCCAGCCGATCCATCGCATGACGCAATCGAACTCGCCCGTGCCGCACGCGCAGATCCGCGCGCAGCTTTTGCGCTCGGGCCGCTGGGACGGCGAGATCACGCGCGTGCGCCATGACGGCGGCGAGATCGTCATCGCGAGCCGCGCGGCCTTGCTGCGCGACGCGAAAGGCATGCCGCGCGCGGTGCTCGCGACCAGCAACGACATCACGCAGCGCAAGCGCATGGAAGCCGAACTGCAGCGTCAGCGCGACGCGCTCAAGCGCAGCGAAGCGTTTCTGCTCGACGCGCAGCGGCTGTCGCTCACCGGCAGCATCGCGACGCGCCTGCCCGCCGGCACGATGTGGTGGTCCGACGAGGCGTATCGCATCTTCGACTATCCGCGCGATCTGACTCCTTCCATCGACGCGATCGTCGCGCGCACGCATCCCGATGATGTGGCGATCGTGCGCGGCGCGCATGAAACGGCGCTCGACGGCGCGGGCGAGATCGACGTCGAGCATCGACTGCTGTTGCCGGACGGCTCGGTCAAGCATGTGCATTTCGTCGCGCATCGGGCATCGGGCGAAAACGATGACGGCGACGAATACGTCGGCGCGCTGATGGACGTCACCGAAACCAAGCGCGCGCAGGAAGCGCTCGCGCGCTCGACCGCCGAGCTCGCGCACGTGACGCGCGTGACGATGCTGGGCGAGCTGGCCGCGTCGATCGCGCACGAAGTCACGCAGCCGATGGCCGCGATCGTCACGAGCGGTGACGCCGGCTTGCGCTGGCTCAATCGCGCGCAGCCGGAGATCGCGGAGGCGCAGCAGTCGATCGCGCAGATGATTCGCGACGCGCGGCGCGCGAGCGAGGTCATCGCACGCATTCGCGCGATGGCGAGGAAGCGCGACAGCCAGCCCGCGACGCTCGACGTGAACGAGATCGTCGGCGAGACGATCGAGCTCGTGCGGCGCGAGCTGGCGCGTCATCGCGTGGACGTGCGCACCGAGCTCGCGACGCCGTCGCCGACCGCGCGCTGCGATCGCGTGCAATTGCAGCAGGTGCTCATCAATCTGATCATGAACGCCGCGCAGGCGATGTCGGGCGTCACCGGAGCGCGCGTGTTGCGCGTCGCGACGGGCGCGAGCGATGGCGATCCCGGTTACGCGCAGATCACCGTGCAGGATTCCGGCACCGGTATCAGCGAAGAGAACGCGCGGCGTCTCTTCGACGCGTTCTTCACGACGAAGGCCGAAGGCATGGGCATGGGCTTGTCGATTTGCCGTTCGATCATCGAGGCGCACGGCGGCAGGATATGGGCGGAATCGCCCGACGAAGGCGGCGCGCGCTTGCGCTTCGTGCTGCCCGCACACGAAGGGGGAGACGATGAGCATTGACAGGGACGCGGACACGAAGACGAACGGCGCGATGGTCTATGTGGTCGACGACGACGAATCGATGCGCGATGCGCTGCGCATGCTGCTGCGCTCGGTCGGCCTCGACGTGATGACGTTCGCGTCCGCGCACGAGTTCCTCGCGTACGACATGCCCGAAGTGCCGAGCTGCCTGATTCTCGACGTGCGGCTGAAAGGGCAGAGCGGCCTCGCCGTGCAGGAGCAGATGGCCGCGAGCCAGCTCGGCCTGCCGATCGTCTTCATGACGGCGCACGGCGATATCGCGATGACCGTGAAGGCGATGAAAGCCGGCGCGAAGGATTTCCTCGCCAAGCCGTTCCGCGATCAGGACATGCTCGATGCCGTCGCGCAGGCGCTGCAAGCCGATGAGGAACGCCGCGCGGCGAGCCGCTCGGTGGCGGACTTGCGCCGCGCGTACGAATCGCTGACGCCGCGCGAGCGCGAGGTGATGGCGTTCGTCGTGTCGGGTCTGATGAACAAGCAGATCGCCGCGGAGATGAACCTGAGCGAGATCACGGTGAAGATCCATCGCGGCCAGGCGATGAAGAAGATGGCGGCGCGTTCGCTCGCCGATCTCGTGCTGAAGGCCGAAGCGCTCGGCGTGAAGATGCCGCAAGGGGCATCCACGCCGCCGCGCGCCTAGCGGTTTTGCGTCGTCGAAGACGCGGCTTCTTCCTCCAGCGCGATGCGCTCCAGCGGCAACTCCGTGTCACGGCTCACACGATGAAGCGCGCTCCAGTCATGCGGCGCGCTGAACGAATACCACGTCCCGAACGCCAGCACGGCGGCGCAACCCGATAGCAGCCTGCGTGTCGATGAATCGTTCATGTTGCGCTCCCGTGCGTGACCATGACATCAGCTTAGGGACGCGCGCGAGCGCTGACCATTCTACGAACGGCTCGGCGCGACTATACGAACGTTTCATCCGTCAGACGCGGCCCGCGGCCCGTGGTCCGCTCGCGCCGCTCAGGCATCTCGTCCCGTAATTACTTACGAACGGCCGTCAAGTTCGTCTCGGAGCCGCCGTTTACAGGTAGATGAAAACGCGCGTCGGTTCCGGCGCGCAGCCTTCCCGAAAGCGCCTGGTTCGCCGCGACACGATCGTGCATTCCCGAGGTGGCATTGGGGGAAATCCGACAACCCGTTCGAATCGTTTTCGCATGCGTTTGCCCTACACAAAGGCGCGCCTCGCCGGTCTGACGCTGGCGTCGCTCGTTTCGTTTTCGTCGTCCGCCTTCGCCGACGATCCGCCCGTCGTGCCGCTCACCGGCGGCAAGCTGCTGCTGACGGGCGGCGTATCGGAAGTCGAAGGCGCGGCCGGCGGCGGCCTGACCCCGTGGGCCGTGATCGGCGGCTACGGCACCGCGAGCCAGCTCGGCGCGAATGCGCACGGCACCTATATCCGCACGCAGGATTACGCACTCGGCACGTGGGGCTTGACCGTGGGTGTCGCGAATCGCGTGGAGCTGTCGCTCGCGCGTCAAAGCTTCGATACACGCGATGTCGGCGCGCAGCTCGGCCTCGGCGAGAACTTCAGGTTCAACCAGAACGTCTTCGGCGTGAAGGTTCGTCTGCTCGGCGACGCCGTGCTCGATCAGGACACGTGGATGCCGCAGATCGCGGCCGGCCTGCAGTTCAAGCACAACGAAGAGGGCGATATCGTGAAGGCGATCGGCGCCGCGAGCAATTCCGGCACCGATTTCTATCTCTCCGCGACCAAGCTGCTGCTCGCGCAAAGCCTTTTGCTCAACGGCACGCTGCGTTTCACGAAGGCGAACCAGTTCGGTTTGCTCGGCTTCGGCGGCGACAAGTCTAATGCCTATCACGCGGAGTTCGAGTCGTCGGTGGCGTATCTGCTGTCGAAGAACGTCGCGATCGGCGGGGAATATCGCATGAAGCCGAACAATCTCTCGTTCGCGCGCGAGCAGGACGCCTACGACGCGTTCGTCGCGTGGGCGCCGAACAAGCATGTGTCGCTGACGGCGGCATATGTCGCGCTCGGCGATATCGCGACCGTGAAGAATCAGCGCGGCCTCTACGTTTCCTTGCAGGCGGGGTTCTGACGATGAAAATCCGCCATGCCGCGCTGCTGGTGCTCATGCTCGCCTGCGCCGCCGCGCACGCCGACGACGCGCTCTACCGTCAGTTCGGGGAAAAGGAAGGGCTGACGAAAATCGTCGACGACATGTACGACTACGTGCTCGCCGATCCGCGCACCGCGCCCTATTTCGACAACGCGCCCGTGAAGCGCATCAAGCAGAAGCTCGTCGAGCAGTTCTGCGTGCTGCTCGACGGTCCCTGCGTCTACACCGGCCGGCCGATGCGGCGCGCGCACGAAGGTCAGAACATCGACCGCGCCGCGTTCAACGCGCTCGTCGAAGACCTGCAGGCCGCGATGGACAAGAACGGCGTGCCGTTTCACGCACAGAACAAACTGCTGGCGAAGCTCGCGCCGATGTATCGCGACGTCCAGGATCGCGAATGAACATGTTCAAATTTCTTCTTGCATTGCTCGCTTCTGGCGCCACGCTCGCCCACGCCGCGAACGTGCGCGTGCAAGTGGTCGATCAGGCCGGCGCGCCCGTCTCCGATGCCATCGTCTACGCGCTGCCGGTGAACGACAAGCTGCCCGCGACGAAGCCCGCGCCCGCCGTCATCGACCAGATCAAGCGCCGCTTCGTGCCGATGGTGTCCGTCGTGCAGACGGGCGCGTCGGTGACGTTCCCGAACAAGGACAACATCGAGCACGACGTCTATTCGTTCTCGCCGCCCAGGCGCTTCGAGCTGAACCTGTATCACGGCATTCCCGCGAATCCGGTCGTGTTCGACAAGCCCGGTCTCGTCGTGATGGGCTGCAATATTCACGACGCGATGGTCGCGTACCTGCTGATCGTCGACACGCCGTGGTTCGCGAAGACCGATGCGAGCGGCGTCGCGACCATCGAGAATCTGCCCGCCGAGTCGTACAAGGTGGTCGCGTGGCATTTTCGCCAGAGCGATCCGAACGCGCAGCCGACGCAGAAGGTCGGCGCGGACGGCGCGGCGAAGTTCGCGCTGCAACTGAAACCGGCCGAATAGGACGCCCGCGCCATGCTTCTGCACAGCCTGCGCGCGCGCATCGCGCTCGTGTTCGTCGTCCTGATGCTCGTCGCGCAGGCCGCGGCGTTCCTCGTCATCAACTCGGTGATTCTGAAGAACGCGCATCGCAACGCCGAAGAGCAACTGTCGGTGGCCGAGCGCGTGTTCGCGCAGGTCTTGCGCGGCAACAGCGAGCAGTTGACGCAGGCGGCGAGCGTGGTCGCCCTCGACTTCGGCTTTCGCGAGGCGGTCGCGACGCACGACGGCAAGACGGTCGTGTCCGCGCTGCAGAATCACGGCGACCGGGTCCGCGCGGATGTCGTGATGCTCGTCGATCTCGACGGCAAGCTGATCGCCGACAGCGCCGGCGTCGGTCACGAAGGCATGGCTTTTCCGTTTCCGAAGCTCATCAAGACCGTCGCCAAGAAGGGCGATGCGTCATCGTTCGGCATGATCGGACCGCGCGCCTATCAGCTGGTCGCGGTGCCGGTGAAGGCGCCGATCACGATCGCGTGGGTCGTGATGGGCTTCGCGATCGACGACACGCTCGCCCGCGCGATGAGCTCGCTCACTTCGCTCGACGTGTCGTTCCTCACGGTGGACGACAAGGGCAACCGGGGCGTGCTCGCGAGCTCGCTGCCGCGCGACGCGCGCGGCGCGCTCGAGGACCAGGCGGCACTCGACGCAGACGGCTACGTGACGCGCGTCATGCGATTGCACTCCGAAGGCCGCACGGTCGCCGTGCTGCTCGCGCGCTCGCTCGACGATGCGCTCGCGCCGTTCCATCGCGTGCAGTCGACGCTCTTGCTGATCACGCTGGCCGGCGTGCTCGTGTCGATCGTCGGCAGCGTGCTCACGGCGCGCTCGGTCACGCGTCCCATCGCGGCGCTCGCGCAGTTCTCGAAGCGCATCGGGCAGGGCGACTATGCCGCGCCGATCGAGATTCGCGAGGACGGCGAGATCGGCGAGCTGGTGCGCGCGTTCAGTCAGATGCAGGACGGCATCTCGGAGCGCGAGAAGCGCATCACGGAACTCGCGTACATGGACCGGCTGACCGGACTGCCCAATCGCGCGCTCTTCAACGACCGGCTGCAGCAGGCGATCGTCGCCGCGACGGGCGCCGATCATCCGCTCTGCGTGATGATGATGGACCTCGATCGCTTCAAGTACGTGAACGACACGCTCGGGCATCCGATCGGCGACATGCTGCTGTGCGAAGTGGCGAAGCGCCTGAGCGCGGCGCTGCAGCGTCAGTCCGATACGGTCGCGCGTCTGGGCGGCGACGAGTTCGCCGTGCTTCTGCCGGCGGACGATCTGGCCTCCGCGCGTCTTCTGGCCGCCCGCATGCTGCGCGCGCTGGAAGAGCCGATCACGATCGAAGGGCAGCTCGTCGACGTGGGCGCGAGCATCGGCATCGTCGCGTTTCCGCAGAACGGCACGGACATGAACGTGCTCTTGCGCCGCGCCGATATCGCGATGTACGTGGCGAAGCGCTCGAACCTCGGCTTCGCGGTCTACGACGAACGTCACGACGAAAACGGCGCCGAGCGTCTTTCGCTGATGAGCGAGCTGCGTCAGGCCGTCGAGCACGACCAGTTGACGCTCCACTATCAGCCGAAGGTCGATCTCGCGACACATCGCGTGAAGTATGTCGAGGCACTCGTGCGCTGGGAACATCCGACGCGCGGCTTCGTCGCGCCCGACCAGTTCATTCCGTTCGCGGAGCAGACGGGCTACATCAAGACGATTTCGCGCTGGGTCGCCGACAAGGCGATCGGGCAGTGCGCCGCGTGGCGCAGACAGGGCATCGAGCTCGCCGTGTCGGTGAACGTGTCGGCGCGCGAGCTGATCCAGTCGTCGCTGCCGGAAATCTTTCAGGGCCTGCTCGACAGGCACGGCGTCGCGCCGGAATGGATCTGGATCGAGATCACCGAGAGCGCGATCATGGACGACCCGAATCACGCGATCGAAACGCTCGACCGGCTTCATGCGCTCGGCATTCGTCTGTCCATCGACGATTTCGGCACGGGCTATTCGTCGCTGTCGTATCTGAAGCGCATGCCGGTCGACGAGCTGAAAATCGACAAGTCGTTCGTGATGGGCATGTCGCAGCACAAGGACGACGAGACGATCGTGCGCTCGACGATCGATCTCGGGCACAACATGGGATTGAAGGTCGTCGCGGAAGGCGTGGAAAACGAGGAAATGCTGGAGCGGCTCAGAACGCTGCGCTGCGATCTGGCGCAGGGCTATCACCTGAGCCGGCCGCTGCCGCCCGCGAAGCTCGAAGCGTGGCTCGACGTGTGGCGTACGACGAACGAGAAGGCATCGATCGCCGGGCCGCAGGACGCATAGCGGCGTCTACCAGGCGCGGCCGCGCTCGGCGGTCGCGGCGACGGCGCGATCTTCGCTCGTGACCGTGTCGCCGTCGCCATCGGCGAACCGGTACGTGCCGCGCTCCTGCGATTTCGCTTCGTACAGCGCGGCATCGGCGCGTTTCAACGCGCTTTCGAACACTTCGCCGGGACGCGCGAGCGCAATGCCGACGCTCACGCCCACGCGCACCGTCTGCCCGCTCACGAGCGCGTACGGCGCGGACAGCTCGTGGATGATCTTGCGCGCGAAAACGGCATTCGACGCGTCCGCGATATACGTCGCGACGATCGCGAATTCGTCACCGCCCAGGCGCGCGGCCAGCTCGCCGCGACGCATGACGTTGCGCAGGCGGTCGGCGACGAGCTTCAGCAATTCATCGCCCGCATTGTGGCCGTGGGTATCGTTCACGCGCTTGAAGCCGTCGAGATCGACATACAGCACCATCACTTTTTCGCGGCCCGCGCCGCTTGCCATCAGGCGTTCGGCGTGATCGCCGAGATAGCGCCGGTTCGGCAGGCCCGTGAGCGAATCGTGATGCGCCCAGTGCAGAATTTTCGCCTCGGCTTTGCGCCGCTCCGTGACGTCCTCGATGATGATCACCGCGCTGCCGTCGGGCACCGGATTGCGGCTCAACTCGAGATGCCGGCCGTCGCGCAGCGGCAGGTCGAGCGGCCGGTTCCCCTGCTCGAGCCATTGCAGGCAGCGCTCGGAGAACTGCGCGCGCAGCGTCTCGCCGAACTTCGCGAGCCCGACATAGCCGATGAATTCCGGCAGCGAAACGTTCAGCCGCAGCATTTCGACGGTCGCACCGAACAACTCCGCCGCCTTGCGATTGGCGATCACCACCTTGCCCGACGCATCCACGGTGCAGAGGCCGTGCGGCATATGCGCGAGCGCCGCGTCGAAGCGCGCGGCGATTTCGGCATGGCTCTGCTCGGCCGTCATCAGCGCGACGAGGCCGCGGTAGTGGCGCTGCACCACCGCGCACATCGCGCCGATATAGAGAAAGAGCGGCGGCACGAGAATCCAGTAGCCCGCCGGCCCGAACAGTCCGCCGACGCCGATCGGCAGTGCGCCGAGGCATACCTGCGCGATCGCCAGATGCGGCGTGCCCGCGTTGCGCGACGCGATGCCGCCGAGCAGCCCCGCCGTCACCATGATCGCAAGCGACGCGAGCACGGCATCGCCGGACAACACGCAGGCCATCGTGCCGAGACCGGTCACGAGACAGGTCAGAAGCCCGAACGGCGCATAGCGCGCGGCCCACGGACCAGGATGCGGCGCGATCGGGCG
The DNA here is from genome assembly GCF_905220305.1 of Caballeronia sp. J97. Classification (NCBI taxonomy): domain Bacteria; kingdom Pseudomonadati; phylum Pseudomonadota; class Betaproteobacteria; order Burkholderiales; family Burkholderiaceae; genus Caballeronia; species Caballeronia sp. J97. Next base: position 147,157 of record NZ_CAJMZL010000016.1, read on the forward strand.
GGAGCGCGCACGATAGCGGCACACGATCGACAGACGCACGCCGATCAAAAGGGCGTCGGCGGCGACCCAGAGCATCGTCCAGAGCGCCTGCTGGCGTCCGAGCGCGATTATTGCTACGAAGGCACCGGCGATCCCGGAAAGCAGCAGCGGATGGACGTCGTCGACGAGCGTCGACAGAAGCGATGCGCGAATGGCGTCCGTGATGCGCCCGTCCTCTGTCGCCGGCGTGGCCAGAATCGAATCGATCAAGGACGGATTGCCTGACATACGGAAGACTGGGCCAGCGAGAGGACGAAGAAAAGTGCAGCGGCGATGTCGTCACCGCTGGTAGTCGTGTATACGGCCGGCGCTGCACGTTCTTTAGGCAAGGTATGGATGGGCCTCGATCGGCGCGCCGGGCGATTATTCGCTCTCAGCGCATTCTGACTTTCCTTCCGGCTGGATTATGTTTTCGCGCGTGCATAGTAATTTAACGCCCAAGCCGTTTGTTTCGCGGCGCACGCGCGGGTTTTGCCTCATCGAAAGCTTTCGTTTCAGAGACGATCATGACTGGATGTCCTGTGCGCGATGCGCGGAGGCGTTGTCGGTGAGGAAATGAAAGAAGCAGCTTCGTCGTAGAGATGGCCACAGAAACCGTCGGGCGATTCAAAAAAGGAGACGTCATGGACACGAACTCTCTCTCACCCGGTGCACAAGGCGGGTCGCACGCCGAGCACCACAAGCAGACGAAGAAGGCCACCGCGAGCGGCTGGATAGGCTCCGCGCTCGAGTATTACGACTTCTTCATCTACGCGCAGGCCGCCGCGTTGATCTTCCCCCAGCTTTTCTTTCCGTCGGGTAATCCGAAAGTGGCGATCGTCGCGTCGCTCGCGACCTACGGCGTCGGCTACGTCGCCCGGCCGATCGGCGCGTTCGTGCTCGGTCACTGGGGCGACACGCACGGCCGCAAGACCGTGCTCGTGCTGTGCATGTTCCTGATGGGCTTCTCGACGATGGCCGTCGGCCTCCTGCCGACGTATCACAGCGTCGGCATGCTCGCGCCGGCGCTGCTCGTGATCCTGCGCCTGGTGCAGGGCTTCGCGGTGGCGGGCGAAATTTCAGGCGCGAGCTCGATGATCCTCGAACACTCGCCGTTCGGGCGGCGCGGCTATTTCGCGAGCTTCACGCTGCAAGGCGTGCAGGCCGGGCAGATTCTCGCCGCCGCCGTGTTCCTGCCGCTCGCGTACTACATGCCGGAGGACTCGTTCAATTCCTGGGGCTGGCGCATTCCGTTCCTGCTTTCGGCGATCGTGCTGGTTGCGGGCTACATCATCCGGCGCGAAGTGCACGAGACGCCCGCCTTCGAAAAGGAAGGCGAAAAGGGCGCCGTGCCACGCTCGCCGATCGTCGATGCCTTCAAGTACAACCTCGGCGACATGATCCGCGTCGTCTGCATGGCGCTGATGAACGTGATTCCCGTGGTCGCGACCATTTTCGGCGCGGCCTATGCGGTGCAGGCGGCCTACGGCATCGGCTTTCACAAGAGCGTGTATCTGTGGATTCCGGTCGTCGGCAATATTCTGGCCGTGGTGGTGATTCCGATCGTCGGCAATCTCTCCGACAGGATCGGGCGCAAGCCGCCGATCATCGTCGGCGCGATCGCCTCGGGCCTGCTGTCGTATCTGTATCTCTACGCGATCAGCATTCACAACGTCGGCATGGCGATCGTCGCGTCGCTGCTGATGTGGGGCATCGTCTATCAAGGCTATAACGCGATCTTCCCGAGCTTCTATCCCGAGCTTTTCCCGACGCGCACGCGCGTGTCCGCGATGGCGATCTCGCAGAACGTCGGCACGACGATCACGGCGCTCCTGCCCGCGCTCTTCGCCACCGTCGCCCCGCCGGGATCGACGAACATCCCGTTCACGATCGGCTCGATCGCGCTCGCCGTCACCATCATCTCCGCCATCGCCGCGTGGAGCGCGCGGGAGACGTATCGCATACCGCTCAGCCAGCTCGGCGAACCGGATGCGCGGCCGGTCGAAAAGTCGGAGTACGACCGCCTGCGCGCGGAATCGGTTGCAAACGCGCGCGCTTCCTAGTTCATTTCCCTCGATTGCTTTCCTCACGGCGGCGCGCGACCCGCGCCGTCCGCGTGCCCTCGCGCGCGCATTTTTTCTCAACCCGGTGAATTCAAGTGAACACAGACTCAGGCAAGACGTGTATCGCAGTGGCGGGTGCGGGCTATATCGGACAGGCGCACATGGACGTCGCACAGGCGAGCGCGACCTGCGCGCTTTCCGCCATCGTCGATCCGGCGCCGGCCGCCGTCGCGATCGCGGAAAAGGCGGGCGTGCCGCTCTACAGAACGCTCGATGAATTGCTCGCGAAGGATCGTCCGGACGGCATCGTGCTCGCGACGCCGAACCAGTTGCACGTCGAGCATGCACGTATCTGTCTTGCGGCCGGCGTGCCGATTCTGCTGGAAAAACCGATCGCGCCGACCGTGGAGGAAGCGCAGGCGCTCGTCGACGAAGCCGGGCGCGCTGGCGTCGAGGTGCTGATCGGCCATCATCGCGCGCACAGCCCGATCATGGCGCGCGCGAAGCAGGTGATCGACGAAGGGCGTCTCGGCAAGCTCGTCGCCGTGATGGGCAGCGCGGTGTTCTTCAAGCCCGACGAGTATTACGCCGGTGCGCCGTGGCGGCGCGAGCCGGGCGGCGGCCCGATCCTGCTCAACATGATCCACGAGGTGCACAATCTGCGCATGCTGTGCGGCGACATCGTCGCGGTGCAGGCGTTCGCTTCGCAGGCGACGCGCGGCTTTCCCGTCGAGGACACGGTGGCGATCAATCTGCGCTTCGCGAGCGGCGCGCTCGGCACGTTCATGCTCTCCGACACGGCCGCGTGCCCGCGCAGCTGGGAGCAGACCTCGCAGGAGAACAAGGCGTACTCGACCTATCCCGACGAAGACTGCTACGTGATCGCGGGCACCTTCGGCTCGCTTTCCGTGCCGACGATGCGCCTCAAGTCCTATGCGAAGGCGGAAGACCGCTCGTGGTGGAAGCCGTTCGAGGAAAGCATCGTGACGATGCAGCGCGACGATCCGCTCGCGCATCAGATGGAACATTTCGGGCGTGTGGTGCGCGGGGAGGCCAAGCCTATTGTCAGCGCGCGCGACGGGCTGCAAAATTTGCGGATCACCGAGGCCATCGCGCTCGCCGCCACGAGCGGCAAGATCGTCGAGACCGCCTGAACCTTTTCAATTCCCCTTCCAGTTCAAGGACATCACATGGCAAAGATCCTGACGCTGCACGGCGTCAACCTCAACATGTTCGGCAAGCGCGACCCGAAGCAGTACGGCACGGCGACGCTCGCGCAAATCGACGAGCAAATGGCCGCGCTGGGCAAGGAGCTCGGCGTGGAGGTGGAGTGCTACCAGACCAACATCGAAGGCGAAATGTGCTCGCGCATTCATCGCGCGTTCGAGGAAAAGGTCGACGCGATCGTGATCAACGCGGGCGCGTGGACGCACTACAGCTATGCGATTCGCGACGCGCTCGCCATTCTGAACGCGCCGATCATCGAAGTGCACATGTCGCATGTGCATGCGCGGGAAGAGTTCCGCCACAAGTCGGTGTTCGCGGAAATCGCCAGGGGGCAGATTTCCGGCTTCGGCGTCGATAGCTACCTGCTGGGCTTGCGCGCAGCGGTCGCCGCGATCAACGCGGGCAAGTAAGGCGGGAAACGAACTGCGTTCCGATGACTTGCGGGCGAGGCGTGTGGGTGCGCCTCGCCGGGGTCATCGGGTCAGACCGGGTGGCTGAAATCCTTCGAAGCGTGCGCAGCCGGTTCACGATCGCTCTGCGTGCGCGACGGTTCCTGATCGCGTTGCGCCGCACCGCGGATGAACAGCACCGCGCCGACCGCGCACACACCCCAGACCGCGGCGATGATCGTCAAGTAACTCATTTCCCATTCCCCCGATGCTCCGAGCGCGGGCGGCTCATGCCGTCACCGCCGCTCTCCCTCTGTTGGCCCTGTTGGTCCGTTACGCCGGCGACGCGGGCAGCGTCAGCAGGCGTCCGATCAGCTTTTGCGCGAGCGCATGCTGCTCGGTAATGGTCACTGCATCTTCGTCGGTGGCGTCGCGCTCGCCGCGCAGCTTCCCGGCGAGGCGCATGATGTTGTCCGACACCGACTGCAGCGCGTGCAGCAACTCGGCTTGCGTTACCGCCGCGCTGTCCTGCGATTCTTCAGTGAAACACGCTGCCGTACGATGCGGCTTGGCGTTTCCTTCCATCGTCTGATACATGGCGACCCCGTCGTGAGTGGATGATGCGATTCTCCCGCCGACGCGTCCCGGGCAATCCTCCGAACAACCCCTGATTCCGGCCTCAATTCGTTTGTTGTGCGGATTGGAAGATCGGTACGCGGCTGCGGTAAGTCCGCCCATCAAGGCTTCGCGGGTCGCCGGGCGGTAAAATCGCAGATCCGTCCACAGATAATCGGCTCTTTTTGCTGCGGCCTGTGGGGTCATCCGCACGAAAAAACAACAGTTTTTACCCAAAAGACATAGCCAAAAATCGTACGAAACGGCAGGCATTCGTCCGTTCATCCGAGCGCGGTAACTTTTGCGGTACAGCAGGCATCGACATGGTTTCTGGCAACACGAACGAAGCACCCCGGCACGAAACACTCAAGCGCGGACTCAAGAGCCGCCACATCCAGCTGATCGCGCTCGGCGGCGCGATCGGCACCGGCCTTTTTCTCGGCGTCGCGCAAACGATCAAACTCGCCGGGCCGTCCGTGCTGCTCGGCTATGCGATCGCCGGGCTGATGGCGTTTTTCATCATGCGGCAGCTCGGCGAGATGATCGTCGACGAGCCGGTCGCCGGCTCCTTCAGCCATTTCGCCGACAAATACTGGGGACACGCGGCCGGCTTCATCTCCGGCTGGAATTACTGGGCGATCTACATCCTGGTGAGCATGGCGGAGCTTTCGGCCATCGGCATCTACATGCAGTACTGGTGGCCGGGGCTGCCGACGTGGATATCGGCGCTCGCGTGCTTCATGATCGTCAACGCGATCAACCTGACGAGCGTGAAGTCCTACGGCGAAACGGAGTTCTGGTTCGCGATCGTGAAAGTGGCGGCGATCGTCGGGATGATCCTGTTCGGCGGCTATCTGCTCATGTCGGGCAAGGCGGGGCCGGAAGCGAGCGTCACGAACCTGTGGCGGCTCGGCGGCTTCTTTCCGTACGGCGTGCACGGACTCGTGATGTCGATGGCCGTGATCATGTTCTCGTTCGGCGGGCTGGAGCTCGTCGGCATCACGGCGGCGGAAGCGGAAGATCCGGCGCGCAGCATTCCGCGCGCGACCAATCAGGTCATCTATCGCATTCTCATTTTTTATGTCGGCGCGCTCGCCGTGCTGTTGTCGCTCTATCCGTGGGACAAGGTCGCGACCGGCGGCAGCCCGTTCGTGCTGATTTTCCGCGAGATGAACAGCGCGCTCGTCGCGAACGTGCTCAACGTGATCGTGCTGACCGCCGCGCTGTCCGTGTACAACAGCGGCGTCTATGCGAACAGCCGCATGCTCTACGGGCTCGCCCGGCAAGGCAACGCGCCGCGCGCGCTGCTCAACGTGAACGCGCGCGGCATTCCGCTCGCGGCGCTGGCGGTGTCGGCGCTGGTGACGGCGGCGTGCGTCGTGATCAACTATGTGATGCCGGGACGCGCGTTCGGCCTGCTGATGGGCCTCGCGGTGTCCGCGCTCGTCATCAACTGGGCGATGATCAGCATCATCCACCTCATGTTCCGCCGGCAAAAGCGCGCGAACGCCGAAGCGACGTCGTTTCCGAGCTTCGCCCATCCGTTTTCGAACTACATCGTGCTCGCGTTTCTCGCGGGCATCGTCTGGGTCATGTACGAAAATGCCGATCTGCGCCTGTCCGTGTACCTGATTCCCGTCTGGCTGGCCGTTCTCGGAATCGGCTACTATCTCAAAAAAAGGGGCGCTGACGCACGGCGCGCCGATCGCCTGCAATCCCGCTGATCTCTCGTCCTCATATCATCACCATGTTCGAACATATCGATGCCTATCCCGGCGACCCGATCCTGTCGCTGAACGAAAACTTCCAGAAGGACCCGCGCACCAACAAGGTCAACCTGAGCATCGGCATTTACTTCGACGACGAAGGCCGCCTGCCCGTGATGCAGGCGGTGCGCGAAGCCGAACTGTCGATTCTGAAAGATCTCGGCCCGAAGCCTTATCTGCCGATGGCGGGTTTCGCGCACTATCGCGACGCCGTGCAGGCGCTCGTGTTCGGCAGCGACAGCCCGGCGCGCGCCGATGGCCGCATCGCGAGCGTGCAGACGCTCGGCGGTTCGGGCGCGCTGAAAGTGGGCGCGGATTTCATCAAGCGCTATTTCCCGAAATCGCAGGTCTGGGTGAGCGATCCGACGTGGGAAAACCATCGTTTCATCTTCGAGCGCGCGGGCTTCGAGGTGAACACGTACCCGTATTACGACGAAGCCACCGGCGGCCTGCGCTTCGACGCGATGCTCGAAGCCATCGACAAGCTGCCCGCGAAGAGCGTCGTCCTGCTGCACGCGTGCTGCCATAACCCGACCGGCGTCGATCTCGATCAGGCGCAATGGGTGAAGATCATCGACGTGCTGCAACAGCGCGATCTGCTGCCGTTCGTCGACATGGCGTATCAGGGCTTCGGCTCCGGCCTCGACGACGACGCGTTCGCCGTGCGCGAACTCGCGCGCCGTGGCGTGCCGGCGTTCATCGCCAATTCGTTCTCGAAGAATTTCTCGTTGTACGGCGAGCGCTGCGGCGGCCTGCACGTGATCTGCGACGATGCCGGGGAAGCCGATCGCGTGCTCGGCCAGTTGACGAGCGCGGTGCGCGCGAACTACAGCAATCCGCCGACGCACGGCGCGAAGATCGTCACGCATGTGCTGAACACGCCCGAGTTGAAGCAGTCGTGGGAGAAGGAGCTTGCGTCGATGTGCCAGCGCATCGCGCGCATGCGCCAGGCGATTCACGACGGCCTGAAGGATCACGTGCACGGCGAAATGCTCACGCGCTACATCAAGCAGCGCGGCATGTTCACCTACACGGGTCTCGTCGCGGATCAGGCGGACCGCCTCAAGGAGGAGTTCGGCGTGTATATCCTGCGCTCGGGCCGCATGTGCGTCGCGGGTCTGAACGAGGGCAACGTGCAGATCGTCGCCGATGCCATCGGCCACGTGCTCGCGGCGAAGTAAGCGTCGAGTGCAACGCTAAAACGCGGGACAGGAAAGCACTTTCTGCGGCGGCAGAGTGCCCGGCCCCGCGTCGACCTTCGTGCCGCGCGGCGGCGTCAGGATGAGGCGCACGCTCGTCGCGCTTTCATTCGCGAGCACGTAGACATCGCCGCTTCCTTCCGGCTGCCAGTACACGCGATACACCTCGCCGTCCTTGTAGACATGCAGCGCGCCGTGCCGCACGGCGCCGCCTCGCCAGAAATTCACGCTTTCCCCTTCGCGTAGCGCGATCATGCCGTCCTGCCCGTTCGTTGCGCTTTCGAGCGTGCCGCAGACCGCGTCGTCGGCATGCGCGTGCGCGCAGACGGCGAGCGTTGCGAGCGCGCTTGCCAAAAACGTGATCGATGCGCGTTTCATCGTCGTTCGACTCCTCTTGAAGACATGGCGCGTGCGCCGTCCCGCGCTCGTCGCAAGATATGCGCCGACGTTCCTCTGTGCGTGTGCTACTTTGAATGAAAGCAGCCTTCGACCGTGGAGGGGCTCATGACTGTCATCGCACCGGACGAAAGAGCGGATTTCCTTGCGATTCTCGCGCGGCATCGGCTCGAAGAGAGCGATTTTCTCGTGCAGGAAGGCGGTGCGTCCGATGTCGTGGACGATGTCTATCCGTTGCAGGGCGTAGTCACCATCACGCGACGTTCCACGTTGAAGGAACGCGAATACCGCATCGGGCACGGCACGGAATGGACCGCCGCGTTCGAGAAGGATTTGAACAAGGGCGTGTTCAATTGAACGAGCACGCCGCATGCAGGTTTTTTCACGCACTTTTTTAAAGCGGAGCAGGCGATGAGACCGACCGAATTCAAATCGTTCAAGGCGCATGTCGCAATGCTGCTGCGCGACCTGCCGCGCGGCGTGACGGCCGATCTGACCGATGTCGCGGTCGCGTACTGGAACGGCACGCAAGTGGTCGGCGCGTATCTGCGCGACGACGGCCGCATCGACGAGGATTTCGATTTCGACGAAAACGCGTGGGGCAACTGGGGCGACGAATTCCTGACATGGTTCGATGCACCGCGTTTCTCCGAACGCGCCGACCTGAAGGCGGCGTTCGTTTCCGGCGTCATGCCCGCGAGCGCGGCCGGGGGACTCTGGCCGCGGCCGCTCTGATCCGGCAGGCGCGAACGCGCCTCTGTCGGAAAGTCATCTGTAAGCGTGTCCCGCACGCGTCATCCCTCCGCCGAACGGCACAGCGATTGCTCTCTTCCACGACGCGACCACGTCCGAACCACGACCGCGCGCCGGCCGTGTTCCGCCATTCATCGTCACGGAGGGTTTCAGCATGGCTGGCAACGGAAGACTCAATCCGCTCACGTTCTTCACGGCCCTCGCGTTCATCGTCATCGGCGTGTTGCTTGCGGCGGGCGGCGCTTATCTCGTCGCGCTGAAAGGATCGTGGTACTACGTGATCGCGGGGGCGGCCATTGTTTTGACCGGGCTGCTGCTGCTGATCCGGCGGCGTTCCGCGCTCGTGCTTTTCGCGCTGGTTCTGTTCGGCTCGACGATCTGGGCCGTCTTCGAAGTGCATTTCGACTTCTGGCAACTGATGCCGCGCCTGTGGATCTGGGTGCTGCTCGCCATCTGGCTGTTGATTCCCTTCGTGCATCGCGGCGCGCTGTTCGGGCCGCCGGCGACCGCGCGCGCGGCGCGCACGCCGCTCGCCGCCGCGATCGTTCTCGCGTTGCTGCTCGGCGCCGGCACTTATTTCAACGATCCGCATGACCGGCCGGGACGTATCGACGTGAATGTCGCCGCCGATGCCAATCAGCCCGACAGCAACGCCGCGACCGGCCGCGCGCCGGGCGACTGGATCGACTATGGCGGTTCGCCGCTCGCGCAGCGCTACGTGCCGCTCACCCAGATCACGCCGGAGAACGCGCATCAACTGAAAGTCGTGTGGACGTATCGCACCGGCGACATGCCCGGCGCCGACGACCCGACCGAAACCACGGACGAGAACACGCCGCTCAAGGTCGGCGACACGATCTTCCTGTGCACGGCGCACAGCAAGGTGATCGCGCTGGATGCCGCGAGCGGCAAGGAGAAGTGGCGCTACGACCCGCAGATTCAGAGTCCGATCGGGTTTAAGCACTGGGAGCATATGACCTGCCGGGGCGTCGCTTATTACGACGCGGCGATGCATCCGATGCCCGCCGCTGCCGCCGCCGTTTCCGACGCGGCTTCCGACGTCGCATCCGCTTCAGCGCCGGCCGAGGCGAGCGCGCCGGCTGCGTCGTCGGACGCGCAAGTGCAGGCTGCGTCCGCGCCGTCCGAGGCTTCGGCGCCAGTGCAGACGCCCGTACAAACGCCCGCGCAGACCACCGCGCAGGCCGAGTGCCCGCGGCGCCTCTTCTTGCCCACCGCCGATGCCCGCCTGATCGCACTCGACGCGGAAACCGGCAAGCCGTGCATGGGCTTCGGCAAGGACGGCGCGATCGATTTGCGCGCGAACATCGGCCCGTTCACGCCGGGCGGCTACTACTCGACGTCGCCGCCGGCGGTGTTCCGCAACCTCGTGATCGTCGGCGGCCACGTGACCGACAACGAATCGAACAACGAGCCGTCGGGCGTGATCCGCGCATTCGACGTCAACGACGGCCACCTCGTCTGGAACTGGGACCCGGGCAAGCCGGACGCCACCGAGCCGATCGCGCCGGGGGGCACCTACGTGCGCAACTCGCCGAACATGTGGTCGATGTTCAGCGTCGACGAGAAGCGCGGCATGATCTATTTGCCGATGGGCAATCAAACGCCGGACCAGTGGGGCGGCCAACGCACGCCGCAAGCGGAGAAGTTCGCCGCGGGCCTCGTCGCCCTCGATGCGGCGACGGGCAAGCTGCGCTGGAACTATCAGTTCACGCACCACGATCTGTGGGATATGGACGTCGGCGGCCAGCCGACGCTCGTCGATCTGCAGACGGCGCAGGGCACGCAGCCGGCAGTGATCGCATCGACGAAGCAGGGCAGCATCTATGTGCTGAATCGCGAAACCGGTCAGCCGATCGTGCCGATCAGCGAGGTCGCGGTGCCGGGCGGCGCGGCGAAGGGCGATCACACGGCGCCGACGCAGGCGGTCTCCGCGCTCAACTTCAACCCGCCGCGCGTGAAGGAAGCGGACATGTGGGGCACGACGCCGTTCGATCAGCTCTGGTGCCGCATCAAGTTCAGGAGCCTGCGCTACGACGGGCCGTTCACGCCGCCGTCCGAGCAGGGGACGCTGGTGTTCCCGGGCAACTTCGGCGTGTTCGACTGGGGCGGCATTTCGGTCGATCCGGTGCGGCAGATTCTGATCGCGAATCCCGACTACATGGCGTTCACGTCGAAGCTGATTCCGCGCGAAAAGATTCCGGAGGAAAACGGCGAGAAGAAGGGCAGCGAGACGAGCGGCATCAAGCTCGCGCGGGGCACGCCTTTCGGCTATGAGATCAGCGCGTTTCTCTCACCGCTCGGGATTCCTTGCCAGGCGCCGCCATGGGGCTACATGGCGGGCGTGGATCTGCGCACGAACAAGATCGCGTGGATGCACAAGAACGGCACGATCGTCGACAGCGCGCCCTTGCCCATTCCGATGCCGCTCGGCGTGCCGAGCCTCGGCGGGACGATCGTGACGGCGGGCGGTGTCGCGTTCCTGACGGGTACGCTGGACCAGTACGTGCGTGCGTACGACGTGCGCGATGGCAAGAAGCTGTGGGAGGCGCGACTGCCCGCAGGCGGTCAGGCCACGCCGATGAGCTACGCCGATGCGAGCGGCAAGCAATATGTGCTCGTGACGGCGGGCGGTCATGGCTCGCTCGGCACGAAAGCAGGCGACTACGTGATCGCCTACACGTTGCAATAAATGTCGTAAGCGGCGCGGGAATTTTCACCCGCGCCCGTGCGTTACGTTCGACGATAGGCTTCCGCCATCAGCGCGCTGACCTTGGCGCGCGTCGCGAGGGCGTTGCGCACCGTGGCGACGATGAAAGAAACGAGGGCGATCGGCGTGGCGGCAATGATTCCCATGGTGGACTCCGTACTAGGGTAACTAACTAGGTAATAACCCTAGGTTAGCACACTATGACGCGTTGCAACAAATTTATCTTGAGAAATTGACTGTACGCGAGAGCGAATCGCCGGGTTGTTCCGACCCTCCGAAGGAGGATGCACATGGACACGCATGTTCCGGTTCGCGCCGTCGCACTCGGCGCGCTAGCGCTTGTCGCGGCGATTGTCGTCGCGTGCAGCGGCGGCTCCGGCGATAATTCCGCCGCTGGAGCAAGCGGCAGCGCACCGGCGGCCGCGTCGAATCCTTCAGGAGCGTCGGCGCCGGCGGCTGCGTCGAGTCCGTCGGGTGCATCGGCGCCGGCAGCCGCACGTC